>JALOOP010000590.1 GCA_025454315.1 Oculatellaceae cyanobacterium Prado106 | reverse complement strand
ATGCGACAGAAACTCAAAATGGCGACCTCAGCACTATGGGTTCACCTACCCCGGCACAAGCCTGTCGTTTGACTTTGAAACGGTCAAGCTAATCGACTACCGTCAGCGCTGGAACGAACTAGAACAGAGCCAAAATCCCTTTGCCATGGTCGTCATGGCGCATCTGAAAGCCCAAGAAACCAAAAAAGATGCCCAAAGTCGCAAAGCCTGGAAGTTCTACTTGATTCGACGACTTTATGAAGGAGGCTACAGCCATCGAGAAATCGTGAATCTCTTCAAATTCATCGATTGGGTTATGATATTGCCAGAAGCACTGAAGCAAACCTTTTGGTCTGAACTGCAAACCTACGAGGAGGAACGCCGAATGCCCTACATTACCAGTGTCGAAGAAATTGGATTTGAGCGAGGTCTAAAAGCAGGACAAGAGATTGCACAATCGCTGGTGTTACGCCAGTTAGTCCGTCGAGTCGGTGATCTACCCGAATCCATCCAAGCTCAAGTGACAGCCCTCTCGCTCAGCCAACTCGAAGCCTTGGGGGAAGCGCTGTTGGACTTCACGGACTTGAAGAATCTGGAAGATTGGTTAGCCCAGGTCAACGCGCCGCGACCTCGGAGAAAAAGAAATCCTAGACAAGCCTGACGAACCTGGGGGATGGGTTATCTGGGGTCAGCGCTTCCTGGCGATCGCCCTATTTCCTCACTCGCTCCCTCGAACGTTCCCGCAATTCTTCCGCAAAGGAATCACTCGTCCGTCGCTTCTTTTTCCGACGCAATCCAGTCCAGAGCTTAGCAAAAATCCCGAGCGCCAATCCCAAGACCGCTACTCCCAAGAAAGCAGCCAAAATGGGCAAGGTCAGAGCCAACAGCGTCATCACCGTAGCCACAATCAATTCCATCGCCGCAACTACGGGATTGGTTAAGCCGCCTGAAGTAGCCGTTGAGGTTGCCCGTAGTAAATTCATTAATCCTTTCGTTAGCCCTGCCGCCCCGCCCCCAGCGACGATCGCCAAAGTCCAGTCCAACATGGGGTTGATGCCTTGGGTAAAAGATAGCGTCACCAGGGTTCCGGCAATGATGGCGATCGGGGTAGAAAGGGTATCGAGCAGGTTATCGACCCAGGGCACCGAGTAGCCAATGATTTCGAGGGTGGAGGCGATCGCAAATAAGCCCAGCGTTTGGGGGGTTTCGAGCCAGTCAAAGTCGGGCGGAAAGTCAAACCAACCCGCCACTCCGACAATGCTGAGAATCAACAGCGGCACAAACACGCGAAAGCCAGAGGCCACGCTTAGGCTAATGCCAACAATTAACTCAATGAGAAAGCTAGCGTTGATGAGATCAGGATTGATGATGGAACTCATGGATTACGAATTTTAAACGAGGATGACGAAATTTGGGGCAAGATCATCATAGGGGGTGGCGATCGCAAATTCAACACCATTTTTGCAACATCATTTTCGATTTTAGGAATGAGAAAGAAATACCTCCTTGATCTGTAGTTCAGCAGAACTCAATTACAGGAAAAAGGAGGTTTTCATGAAACGCTATGTAATTTTGCAGAGCAATGTCAAACCAAGAAGCCATAGTTGTAGGATGTGTTAGCGATAGCGTAACGCATCATCGGGTAACCAATGCGATGCGTTATTAACGCATCCTACAGTTCTAGGCTTCACCAAGATTGAAAATTAGATTCCTTATGACATGGGTTTGGGTTTGACTTGGCCTTCCTCAAATAAGCCTTTGGGAATGATGCCATGCACGCCCCAGTTGCCATCGACGACTTGCGTAATGGCAAAATCACTGCCGACCGTAATCAGCGAATATGCCTCATCTTCGGTTAGATTCATACCGTTCATTAAAAAGTCTCTGAGCTTGGTTGAGCAGTCCTTCAACGCTGGATCAAGGGATGACTTTTGGAAGACCAGCGTTTGGGCATCTTTGCCTAATTCAGCGAGATAATTGCGGAAGGTAAACCCGTGAACAATCCAGGAATCTGGTGTTTCCAAAAGTGGGTAATCTACCTTTTCTAAAATCGTTCCTGGTAGCGTGGATTTTTTGTGCAGAACAAACTGGAAGGTACCGATTAAAGAGGTTTCGATCGCCGTTCCATCTAACTCCGAGTCACCCTGACTGGCATGGGCATCTCCGGCTGAAAACAAGCCGCCTGAAACCGACACTGGGTAATACATTGATGTGCCAATGCCCACATGGCGATTGTCAATGTTTCCACCAAAATATCCGGGTGGAATCGAGTTGACCACATCGGCTTCTTTCGGAGCTAATCCCATTGCGCCAATGTGAAGACGGAGCGGCACTCTGACACCATCCAAGACATTCTGGGTTTCTTCGACCTTGCTGTGATCAACGACAATGCCGGGGTAGTCGATCGTGGCGTGTTCCTTGCCGTCGGGGGTGGTTTGGGGTTTCCAGCGGTAGCTGTAGAGCGCCTTCGCCCAGTTGCGACTGCCCGTGGTGTCAATTTCGTAGATGGTGATCACCTCACGGGGGTTGGGCGGTTGTGCCAAATTTCTGAAGTGGAAGCCCCACCAAGCGGCTGCATTGGAACCAAAGGTTTTGCCCGGATAGAGGGAATTGCCGCTGGGTTTAGGTTTCAGGTCGAGAATGCGGACTTCGAGCAAGTCTCCCGGTTCGGCACCACAGACATATACAGGGCCAGTCAGCACATGGACTCCGGGGCCGCGATTGGACACACCCTGTTCAGTTGCCGTCCAGCGGTAAATACTTTCAATGCCGGGATCGCCTTTGATCATCCGCTCATAGTCATCTCCGGCATGATGGGTGATCAGATCCATCGTGACATAGTCTTTGGAGCGGATGCTGACGACCGGAGGCTGGGTTTTGCTGAAGTAGCCCCACTGCACGGTTTGGGCATTGGCCGTCACTTGATAATGCTGGGAGGCTTTCCCGGACGCAGCATCGGCACAGTTTACGCCTGTGGCCTGGGCGATTTGAATGGGAGCGGTCTGATTGGGAGCGGTTTGATTGAGAGCGGTCTGGCTGGCCGCCTTGAACGGCAAGATACTGGTAATTAATGCAAAAATGAGACCGACACTAATACTGAGCATTGCGAATTTTGTTCGCTTATAATTCCATACCATAATGCACACTCCACTGCATTTTCCAATTCTGAGAGTATTCAAGAAATGGAACCACGATATGGTATTGGACGATACATGTGTATTCGGTATACATGATTCGTACTAACACTTCATG
>JALOOP010000209.1 GCA_025454315.1 Oculatellaceae cyanobacterium Prado106 | reverse complement strand
AATCACAGACCGAGAAAATCGCTTGATTACAGAACTCCTTTTGAGGTATTCTATGCTAACAAATCAGGCACTGATGCACTTCAGATTTGAATTGGCCACCTTTCGCCTTTCGCCTTTTCCCTTTCGCCTTTCGCCTTTTCCCTTTCCTCTTCCTCTTCCTCTGCGTCTCCGCGTCTCTGCGGTTAATTTATCTATATTTATCTGTGTCCATCTGTGTTCCCCTATTAATCGATCATCACAGCCTCTAATTCTTGCGTTTTGCGGTTCACGACAGTCCGATGAATGGGCACCTCGATCACAAACATAGCACCCTTTCCAGGAGCAGAAATGCATCGGAGTTGACCGCCATGTTTTTCTGTGATGATTTGATGGCTAATCGACATCCCCAACCCCGTCCCTTTGCCCACAGGCTTTGTCGTAAAGAAAGGATCAAAGATCCGCTGCAACACCTCCTCTGGAATGCCAGGGCCATTATCCATGATCCAAACTGCGATGCGATCGCCTTTCCCCTCTTGTTCCCTGCCCTCTTCTAATTGAGTTACCCCGTTCTCCGTTGCAGCATTGTCTCGGAGCAACTCTGTCCGAATCCGGATCGTAGGTACATGATCGGCCTGTGATGTCACATCAGAATGTATTTCCGTAAATTGAGCCGTCGCAGTTGATTGAATATGGGCTGCCATCATCGTTTCCTCCAATGCATCGATCGCATTCGAGAGAATGTTCATAAATACCTGATTGATCTGTCCGGCGTAGCATTCGACTTTGGGTAAATCCCCATATTCTTTGATAATTTCAATGCCGGGGCGATCGCCCGACTCCTTCAGACGACTGTTAAGAATCATCAGCGTGCTGTCAATGCCATCATGGATATTCACCTCCTTGACTTCCGCCTCATCATGGCGCGAAAACACCCGCAGCGATTGGACGATTTCACGAATGCGATCGGTACCCACATGCATAGATGACAAAATCTTGGGCAAATCCCCCAAGAGGAAGTCTAGATCAATACTTTTAGCCTTTTGCTGAAGCCTCGGAGTCGCTTCAGGAAATTCGCTTTTATAAAGATGCAAAAAGTCTAGAATATCCCGCACATACTGCTTAATGTGCGCCAGATTGCCATGAATAAAATTAACAGGATTATTAATCTCATGGGCAACACCAGCGACAAGTTGTCCCAACGTTGCAAGTTTTTCATCTTGGACGAGTTGGGTTTGGGTTTGTTTGAGTTGGGCAAGCGCCTGGGAAAGCTCGGTGGTACGCTCCTCGACCCGCTGCTCCAAGACCTGCATCAAATCCTGCAAAGCCGCTTCCGCCGTTCGCCGTTCTTCGACTTCTTGTTGCAGTTGGGTGTTCTGTTGGGTCAGCATTTTGCCCAAACTTCGCAGCTTCAGTTGGATGCGAATCCGCGCTAGCACCTCATCTTGCTGAAACGGCTTGGTCACATAATCCACTGCCCCCAGCGATAATCCCTTCACCTTGTCGGTTGAATCCGCCAAAGCCGTCATAAAAATCACAGGAATGTTTTGAGTGGCCTCATTCGCTTGCAGACGGCGACAAGTCTCAAAGCCATCGATCCCTGGCATCATCACATCCAGCAAAATCAGATCGGGCGGGTCATACTCTACCTTTTGCAGCGCACTCTCCCCACCTGTCGCGACCGATACTTCAAACCCCACTTCTGTCAGTGTTTCAAACAAAACTTCCAGGTTGGTTGGAGTGTCATCCACAATCAAAATCACTCCGGTATCGGCAGGAGTCTTGGCTGGGGCATGAGCAGGATCAGCGGGAAAGTGATGCATAGCAACTGGGGATGAGTACCAACGGGAGTAGTTTGAGACTGTACAGAAGTGAAGCTAGAAAAGGATGAAAGGACTGTAGAATTAACAACCCAATTAGCAAAACCTAGCGGAATCTAGCGGAAACCTATTGTTCCGCGTCAACGGTGTTTAAATACTGTTTAACAAAAATCTGAATTTTCTCGATCTGAAATTGACGGGCTAATTGTCGAATTTCTTGGGCAAAAGGAGCAAGGTGGCGATCGCCCTCCTCCAATTGAGTTACCCGCTCCTGCAATGCCTTAATCCTCCCCTTCAACGCCAAGTCGTAAATCTGAAGTAGTTCCTCCTGATTGGGTGGCACGATCGCCTCCAGTTCTGAATTAGCCTCAGATAGCAGATTAGCTGAAACAGAGGAAGGGCATGGTTCAGACGAATGGACAGCAGGTTCATAGATCCATTCCAGTTCTAGTTGAACTTTCAATTTCCTCAGCAGTTCCTCCGCCTGCATCGGTTTGGGTAAGAAGTCATTGCCTCCTTCTTCTAAACTACGTTGTCGCTCATCTTCCAGGACACTCGCTGACGATACCAAAATCTTGATGTCTTTGATCTCAGGTGTACTGCGTAAATGACGAATCATTTCAAACCCATTCATTCCCGGCATCAACAAATCCAGGACGATTAAATCAGGTTGTGTGGCGATCGCTTGCTCCAACCCACTCTGACCATCCACGGCCTCAACCATCTCAAACCCAATCGGCTCCAGCAAATTCACCAGGACGGAACGATTCTCCCAGCGATCGTCCACCACCAAAATCTTCCTTTTTCTCCCCGTAAATCCAGTCACAATCCCCTGTTCCATGGCTCGTTCTGCCGCTGACCATTCGATCGCTTCTGGTAAAGCGACGGTGAATTCAAACAGGCTCCCTACGCCGTATTCACTTTGAACTTTGAGAGAACTATTCATCATCTGGACAATTTCCTGACAAATGGAAAGCCCTAAACCCGTCCCTTCTGACATTCGATTAGAATTGCCAACCTGCTCAAACGGCAAGAAAATCTTGTCTACCTGCTCAGGACGAATGCCAACGCCTGTGTCTTCGATCTGAAACCGGATGAGGCGGTCATGGGCGATCGCGTCTGGCTGTACCTCAACCCTTAGCGTCACTTCACCCTGATCGGTAAACTTGATAGCATTCCCCAATAGATTCAACAAAACTTGTCGCAGTCGCTTATCATCGGCTTTAATGCCAACAGGCAAATCAGGGCCAGGTTGATAGGAAAACACAATACCCTTTTGTTCTGCTTTAATGCGGCAAATCTCAACAACCGCATTGAGGAACGAAGGAAAATGAAACTCATGGGGATGTAATTCCATCTTCCGGGCTTCAATCTTGGAGAGATCTAGCACATCGTTGATCAGCGTTAACAGGTGAGCGCCACATTGATGAATGACATTGACACCATTTCGTTCCCGCTCAGTCATGTGTTTGGAATTCTTCAGAATCTGAGCATAGCCAAGAATACCGTTAAGCGGTGTGCGGAGTTCATGACTCATGTTGGCGAGGAAATCACTCTTAGCCTGATTGGCGTTATCTGCATTTTCTTTAGCTTGTTGCAGTTCAACCGTTCGTTCTTGCACTCGTTCTTCCAGCGCTTCGTTGGTCTTGGCCAGCGCGCTAAACGACTCGCGCAACTGCTCTGCCATGCGGTTGAAAGACCGGGCTAATTTGCTCAGTTCGTTAATTTTGAATTCTTCTACTTCTTGATTGAGGTTGCCGGTGGCGATCGCTTCCGAAGCCTCACTCAGTTGGAGAATGGGGCGCGTAATCCATCGTGATGTATAAAAGCCAAGCAATGTGGCAGCGGTCAAAGCCAGCAAACATAGCAGAATAGTAGTGTGGGTGTTGGCATTGATCTCTTTCATAAAATCTGACTCAGGCATAGCCACCACCACCAACCAGTCAATGCCGAGTTCATCACGCCAAGGCGTCACCTGCACGAACTGCCGCTGATGGTTGAGCGAAAACTCAATGCGCTGAGGTTGCTGCAGTGCCTGCAAATTCCCAAATTCCTTGACCAGATACCGACTCGTTGCCTGAATTAAAGGATCTTGGCTATCCACTCCGTTCAGTCGCTTAGGCTTATCCTTGACGACGGTAAAAGGCTCCTCAGTGGCAGAACTGCCCACCAACAAACCATCCCGCTCCAAAATAAAAGTTCTGCCCGACGGACTCGATTTAATCTGACGCAAAAAATCACTAATCTGCGAAAGCCGTTGCTCTACGCCCAAAACGCCTACCAACCGATTGTTTTGGTCATATACCGCTCGACTAATCGCAATACACAGCGGAAAGGGGGTGACTTCCCATTGATAAATCGGACTCCAGACCGCCTCTTTTTTCTTGGACGCAGCCTGATACCAAGCCTCTTTTTGAAAGCCATACTCACCGTTATCGACCGCTAGCTTGGTACGATTCCCTTGGCGATCGGTTTCATAGATCCGGATATGGGCATCCCCTTCCTGCTTCGGATTAATCTCATCAATAGTAATCCGACCATCCTCAAAATATTTACCTGCCGCTGCAAAGTGCCCTTGCTGCGCGCCAAAGATAACATATCCAATATTGGCCGTTTGCATTTCGCGCCAAAAAAAATGCCCGAGTTGCTCTGTATTCTGGACATCTAAGAGTTTGAGGTCGATCGCATCCCAATTGGATTGATTAATGCGGCGAGGCGTGGCCATGTAGCTATTTAAGTGTTGGTCAATGCGCGTGGTGGTTTCAGCCTGTAGGCGACTGACCAAGCTATTGACCGCCTGCTGTCCATTTCGCAGCGAAAGATACCCGGTCAAACCGACTGCCGCAAAGATCTGCAGCACGAAGGGCGCGATTAAGATTAATCTAAGTGGGATTTTCTGGGAACGTTGGGAGGAAACCATATTTTTTTGTGCCTTAAGACACATTTTAGTCCGTAGATAACTAGAGAATTCCCGCTGTATACATAAAATTTGCAAAGGAAAGTCTGCAAATCCATGAAACACCGATAAACCTCAGTGAAATTTTGGGTTCTAGGATGCAGGATGGAGGGGGAAAGAAAAGGGAAAGGGAAAAGGGAAAAGGGGAAAGGGGAAAGGGAAAAGGGAAAAGGGAAAACACAGATAAAGAAACACAGATAAATGCTCAATCAACTGTAGGGACGCTCTAGATGCAGAGACAAATACTACTCCCCACTCCCTACTCCCTACTCCCCACTCTCCACTCTCCACTCCCTAACGAAAATGCAAATAAGCCGGACGCACACACTGGGTTTGAATAGGACAGTGGGGCTTATATTTCTTTCTTTGCAAATAAGGTTTGATAGGTTTACCGCCTAGGCGCGAAGATGCCAAGTAGTTGCCGGATTGGAGAATTTGGAGCATTAGCCATAGCCTAGAACACCATAGGCTGAGCGCATTGGAAAAGTTGACTTGAGAGGTGTTCGTGCTGCGCTGCCAATCTTGAAGGGGATCTTGACTAGATCTATGGCTGTTGATGAAGCGTGAGGGAATGAACGCTTGAATTGCGCTTGCTTTTCTAAGTAAACAGAAAACAATAATACTGTTGACTAGAAAAATATAAACAGGGAAAGCGCTGCTCGTGAATGACCAGTTTTCGATCGCCAATAAGTTCAAAATGCTAGCAATTAGGTATAAAACCCAGGTTAGGGAGTTTTCAGTTTCGGGTTGGGTATAGGCTTTTTTGATCGTGGGTAAGGTTCCCAGCAAGTCAGCGATCAGGTTCAGAATAATAGCGATGACCGGGGACTTAAACAGCCACCACAACAGGAGACTGCTCATCGCACTCAAGAGGCAAATTTGATCGAAACGGCTCCACTCCCCTTCCCCTTTCTTCAGCGAGAGAATGGCGATGACGAATTGGGCGATCGCGCCTCCCAAAGGCAGCCAAATCGTATGGACAGCGCCGGAAGAATACTGAGTTGCACTGACAATCAAACTCAGGAAAAACCAGATCCACCAAGTCACCCGGCTAGGCTGGGTTTTGCCTTGAACTGTCGTGACAATATAGGGAATGAAACAAAGAATGGAAAAAAGACCTGCAAAGAGGCCCACTGTAGATTGCCAGGTAGACATGATTTGTATCGTTAAGTGTCACTGATTGCAAGATGAGGTAGAGTGCATCCTATGCAAGTAACATCAAATACGATTCAATGTTTTTCAGAAAGATAATTCAAAGGGTTTCACTTTCGCATTTCTAGATAAAATCGAAGTTGTAGATCGGGGCTATGAGATGTTGTGTGACGGCGCAGCCGTCACACAACATCTCATAGATGAATTCAGCAACGCCATAAAATCTAGAGATACAAATTCTGAACATCGCCTGAACGTTTTTTGAATATTAAAAATGCTCTTCCGTTGAAGAGCATTGGATGACCTATTTCAAGATTCCCTAGAAGCTTCCCACAGTCGCTAAATCCGGCATCAAATCTGGCATCAAATCTGGCACCAAATCAGGGGTTTGAGTTCTTTGTAAACATTCCCGGTAAATTTCATTGAACAGTCGCTGCTGAAGTTGTACAAAGTCAGAAAATCCTGCGATCGCCCACTCCACCAAGGTCTGTTCTGGCACTGCACAATAGAGCGCTGTCGCATTCAATGCCTGTAGAGCGCATTCAAAATGTTCTGCCTCAACCCCGGATTTTTCATGGCTCCCGTGAATCAGAATGTAGCACCAAGGATGATAGAAATGTCCTTCGACTTGCACTGGAATGGCATGGTCTTTTAAGTAGGCATCGAACCCAACGCCTTTACCATCAGATCGAATGACTTTATCGATTAGGGCATTTTCGCGATCGCCCAAAATCTCAGAAGCCGTGTGAAAACCCATGGCACGAACCAGGGATTCCAGGTCGTTAGGCGTGCCTTGGTAATGATGAATCAAACTGTCAATGATTTGGGACATCCAGTCCGGAGTTTTAGAGAGGGCGTTGCGATCGGCAGTGGCAAGATCCGCGTAATCACCCACCGTTTTTAAGGTCACCTGTGCTAGAGAGCGATGGGTGACGCCGTTGGCGCTTTCATCAGCAGCGGCAGCCAAGACCTGGGCTGAAATTTGCATTCCCCGGTCTGCTTCTTCGTCAACCACCACATCTGGATGGATGAAAGCGTAACGAGACAGGGCAATTGAACTGGCTAATCGAGAAATCAGGGAAGAGGCATAACCATTGAAGTAGGTATACCGCTGAAAAAACTGGTAGAGCGAGGTGGGATGGGTGGCCGCTAAACGCACAGTCGCTTCTACGGTTTGCTCGATTGCCGGAAAGTCAAAAGAAGTTCTAAAAAGAGTTTCGGAGAAAGGCATGTTAACCCCCTATGGCTAGCATCGTTAGGACAACTGGTATCAAATGAGACATATTCTGTATATATTAATACTCGCCTGATTTCCCGTTCACAGTAGAATTACTGGACTGCTGATACTAGACGCTGCTCTTCAAGTTCGAGATTTCAAGTTTGAGATTTCAAGTTCGAGATTGCTGAAGCGGGATTTCAATTACAAATGCGGCTCCTTTGCCTTGAGCCGAGATGCAGCGGAGTTGGCCGCCATGCTTCTCGGTAACAATTTGGTAGCTAATCGACATGCCCAGCCCAGTGCCCTTACCGACAGGTTTAGTCGTGAAAAAGGGATCAAAAATACGCTGCAAGATTTCTTCGGGAATCCCAGAGCCGTTGTCTACAATCCAGATGGCGACGCGATCGATGTCTTGCAGTGCGTCACTCCCTGCCTTTCCCGATTCTGCTGGGAGATGTCCTTTTAACAGTTCTGTGCGAATCCGAATCATCGGAGATAAGGGTAGAGATTGAGTTTTGGCACAGGTTTGCACAGTGGCGAACTGGGTAGAAGCAAAGGATTGAACGTTTACTTTAGACGGTGCGATCGTATCTTCTAGGACATCGATCGCATTACAAAGAATGTTCATGAACACCTGATTAAGTTGTCCCGCGTAGCATTCAACTTTAGGTAAATCACTGTATTCTTTAACAATTTCAATGGCGGGGCGATCGCCCGTTTCCTTCAATCGACTGTTGAGAATCAGGAGAGTGCTATCAATACCTTCATGGATATCTACTTCTTTGAATTCCGCTTCATCATGGCGCGAGAAGACCCGCAAGGATTGAACAATGCCGCGAATTCGATCGGTGCCAATCTGCATGGAGGAAAGCACTTTGGGCAGATCTGCAAAGAGGAACTCAATGTCTAGGTCTTTTGCCTTTTGCAGAATGTCTTGAGGCGGTTGGGGAAAGTGACTTTGATAGAGCCGCAGAAAATCCAGGATATCCTTGGCATACTGATTGGCATGGGTAACATTGCCATGGATAAAATTAATGGGGTTATTTATTTCATGGGCAACGCCTGCCACCAGTTGTCCCAGGGTGGCAAGCTTTTCATCCTGGATCAGTTGCATTTGCGTTTGTTTAAGCTGATAGAGTGTGTCGGTCAGTTCAGCGGTGCGTTCTGCGACTCGTTGCTCTAGCATTTGGGTTAGGTTTTGCAAGGCAGCTTCGGCAATGCGGCGTTCTTCGACTTCTCGCTTAAGCTGAATGTTCTGCTGGTTCAGCATTCTGCTAAGGTTTCGCAGTTTTAGATGAATGCTGATGCGCGCTAAAACTTCTTCTTGCTGAAAGGGTTTGGTGATATAGTCTACGGCTCCCAAGGAAAGTCCTTTGACTTTATCAGCAACATCAGTCAACGCCGTCATGAAGATGATGGGGATCTCTCGGCTGACCGGGTTGGCTTGAAGGCGGCGGCAGGTTTCAAATCCATCGATTCCGGGCATCATCACGTCCAGCAAGATCAAATCGATGGGATTGTTGCAAGCCTGTTCAATCCCACTTTGACCGTCCATTTCGACCAGAATATCGTAGCCTGCGCTATTGAGTGCGCTGTATAGCACTTCGAGATTGGTGGGCGTATCGTCCACGATTAGAATAATGTTCTTGTCGGGGAGCGAGGGTTCTGGATTCACAATGGGGTCGATAGCGCGATGACTCATGGGATTGGAGGGTTCAGTAACGAAGAGGTAAAGGATCTTTGAAGGGGTTGCTCCTGGCAGTTCGGGTTGAGCGTGGCAGGATGGGCGATCGCAAAAAATGCCCCAAAGCCCTATAGCATGGAACATTACTTGCCGGAACCGGATAGATGGTAAAATCCCTTACTCTCTAGAGTGCCCAAGATACCCTAGAGAAGACGGATCAACGGATTTGTTCAGCGAACCCCATGAATCCTCCCTATTTACAGCCCTTCTCAAGGGTGTGAGGTATAGCCCTGTTGCTGTACCTCACACTCCGTAACTCAGATAAATTCGTCGTTAGCAGACTAAAATCTGCTGGTATGCTTTTTCTAGAGCTTGGCAATCCTGATCGACTTTCATCTCAACTGTCTTCAACCGATTCACTTCTCCGTCTCGGTTGATTTCTCGGGTTTGTTTTTGTTGCAGTAGATTGTTGAGTTCACCTTTACGAGATTGAATGTCATCATCAATGCGTTTACTGACCTCTTGCTCATAAACTTCAAAGCATTCCTGAACGGCGCTATAAATGGGTTGCCATTGTTCTCTGGCGATTTCAGGGAGATGTTTAACCAGTTCTTTTTTCACTACTTTGGCAAATTGGTTACGGGCATCATTGGCTTGTAGCAAGCCGATTCCTAGTCCAGCGATGAGGATGCCAAAAGGTCCCAAAATGGGGGCAAAGAGAAAGGCAATGCCCCAGGTGGCAATTAAGTTCAGCAGAATGGTTTTGAAATCAAATCCTGAAGCTGCTAATGCTGCTCCTCCTAGATTGCCATTGGCCAGGTAGAAGAGTCCCATCGCCCATTTTGCCCAGCTTGGCGTGTCGTCTTCGTTGGTGATGTTGAGGCGGGGGTTAAGTTTCTGTCCAGTCAATTTCTCGGAAATTTCGTTGGTGATGCTGGTGTAGGATGCGCCGTATTTGGCGGCAGTTTCAGAGAGTTGTTTGAAGGCGGCGCTGAGGTCTTTTTCGGCAGTCAGCGTCCAGGCGAGGAATTTGTCGTTGGCATATTGCTCGAAGGATTTTTGGGCGGCGAGGTTGAACTGTTCGCGTTTGCTGGCGCTGAAGAAGTCAAGGAACTGCATTTCAGAGGGCTGGTACTGCTGAAAGTCTTGCTCGAAGGTGTGTTCTAGATTGAGGACATAGGTGCGGAAAGAGTCGGCGATCGCCCGAGCTTTGCGATCGCGCATCATGCGAATTTCGTTGCGGAAACCATCGCGAATGTCTTGGAGTTGGGCAAACTGCGGTTCTACGGAAGCAATGCGATTTTGCAGTTCGTTTACATCCTGGTCAAGGAGGGGGATGCGGCGGGCGATCGCATCCTGTACCCGAGTGGCGGTTTGTTGTGCCATAGTGCGGGCTTGGCGGAATTCGGCGATCGCTCGTTCCTGGGTCAAAAAGGTATTGAGCGCACTGAGAAATGCTGGGAAGCCAGTTCCCGCTAAGTCTCCACCTTTGATGCGGCGGCGCAATGCCTGGAGTGCTGAAATTTCAAAGACTCGCTCATCGTAGAGATCGTAGCCATCGGCGCGGCAATATTCGGCGAGATTGGCATGGAATACTTGTCGCAGTTTCTGTTCAGCGGACTGGAGTTCTGCGGCATCATCCGGATCGATGAGGCTTTCTTGAATTTGATCCCAAGCGTTAATCAAAAAGAAAACCGAGAGGCCGCGTTCTTTGATGTAGTTTTCAAGGTAGCGTCTTTCTGCCAGGGTACAGGGTTGGGAGGCGCGCATGACGAAGAGAACGGCGTGGCAGTTGTTGAGGTAGCCTAGGGACAGTTCGTTGCGTGCTTCGGTGTCGTTTAATCCGGGGCTATCGACGATTTCAATACCTTTTTCCAGCAGAGCCAGCGGATATTCAACGACCGCGTGGCTGATGGTGGGGAAGGCTTGCTGCTGATTTTTTTCCAGGGTTTTGGCTTCTTCGGGGTTAATAGTGTAGCGCTGTTTGAAACTGGCAAAGTCAATCTGCTCGGGTGGTTTGCCATCGTTGAAGTGAACGGTGACTCGTTTTTCTGCGCCGTATTTAAGAATCGTTAGCAGCGCCGTACAGGGATTGACATCGCTGGGCAGCAGATTTTCGCCAATCAGAGCATTGAGGAAGGTGCTTTTGCCACGCTTCATGTCGCCCAGGACAATCAGCCGAAACACGCCCTGACGCAGGTTGTTGCTGGCTCGCTGCATGTCGTCGATTTCGCGCTCTAGCCCGAGTTTGCCGGAGATGTTTTCGCCATCTTGTTCAGCCTGGGTGAGAGTTTGGGCGATCGCGCCGAGGTGATGGGCGATCGTTTGTCGGGTGCGGACGACGCGATCGAGATCCTGGAGCAGGGTAGCGTTTTCGGTGGGGTTGGTCATGGGTAGAGAGGGGAGGATGTCACTTCTCGATTAGGATGCCCAGATCAAATTTTAAGAACGCGATCGGCTCCCAAAGAGGAGTTCCACGACTAGGAAAGGAACGACGGTTTCTTGCCAGATCACATAGCTAAGCCGCAGGTTTTGTTGCTGGGTAGCGGGCGTTACTCCTAGCGCTACAAACCAGTCGGGACGCTTATACCAGGTTGGGTTGCGCCCATCATAGTAAAGATTAATGTCAGTGCCAATGAAGGTCTCATCAGCAGGATAAGCAGGAGAATTAAACGTCTCCCGCAACAATTGGGGTTGAAACTCGTGGAATTCGTCCGGCAATCAAGGCTCCTGGGGATCTTCGCTGGGAAGATCATACATGGTGGGGAGACACTTTTCCGGGGGCAAGGGAGGCGTAGGTTGGTACATGATGCGGCATCAGTCCAAGGGGTTATCGTAGATTCTAGTTTACCAACGGGATGGGGGGAAGGGGGAAGGGGAAAGGGGAAAGGCGAAAGGGGAAAGGCGAAAGGGGAAAGGCGAAAGGGAAAACCCTGTACTCATCCACTCATCCACCCATCCACTCATCCACCCATCCGCCCATCCACTCATCCACCCATCCACTTCGCCGGGATTACAGCTTTTCAATCCCCTTAGTATCTGGGTAAGCATTGGCTCTACCGTTACCGTTGCCATTTGT
>JALOOP010000589.1 GCA_025454315.1 Oculatellaceae cyanobacterium Prado106 | reverse complement strand
GAAGCCATGATCCAAGGTGCAATGATTCGATTGATGCTGCAACGCTTAGGTGAACAGCATGAAACTGCTTAATTATTATTTTAGAAATGCGCTCTAAAGCTTCAGTCAAGGGGAAATGGGAAAACTCGTAGATGTACGGGCGATCGCCCCCGCTCCTTTCCAGACCCATTCATCTGTGTTCTCAAGGTCTGATTTCCCGCCTCAACCCTAGATATATTCATGGTTCTAGCAGCGCAAAATCTTGACCAAGATATCATTGAACTCGGAACTTCAGGGGTAATAATTGATACAGAGTTGCGGTTAAAATGCGAGGGCTAAACCAGAATCCTGGCTCCTATCCAGGTTCTGACCCTGATTTAACTGAACGCTGACTTCCTATGGCAAACTTCAACTTTAGCTACGCACCTGGCACTTCCCTCAGTCAAATGATTGGGTTTGAGCTAGCGGGTCGCATTTGGTCGTCCTATCTAAAGGATGACATCACCGTTAACATTCATGTGCAGGAAACCACTAACCTGCCCCCGAATGTCATTGGGGGCGCACTACCGGGGATTAACAAGCAAGATTACTCGCCGTTTCGCGACAAACTGACCGATGACGCGAGTTCAGCAGATGACCGTCAGGCCGTTGCGGCGCTGGGTCGCGACGGGCAATTTGAAGGGCAGTTTCGTCTTTTCAACAATTCCAACTCCAACTCAGGTCGCACCCTTAGAGGGAACAAGATGAACCTGGCACGGGCCAATGTCAAAGCCTTGGGGATCAAAACGAAGAACGCTGAAACCGCCCTAGATGGCTATATTCTGATGCGGAGTCTGACCGGGGCAACGACCTGGAACTATGACTTTGCCAACAACTCGGTTCCAGCCAATACGCTTGATTTTCTCAGCGTTGCCATGCATGAAATTGGCCATGTCCTGGGCTTTATCAGCGGGGTCGATCGCCCCGGTTGGCTCAGTGCCCGAGTCAACACCTCTCAAGAACTCAAAGCCTATGAGAGCAGTTTGAAAGGTCGCATGGAACAAACCACCGCTTTGGATATGTTCCGGTTTTCCCTCAAGAGCGGCAGAAAACGCGATTTAGCCTTGGGGGGAGATGCCTTTTTCTCAATCGATAATGGCAATACGGCGATCGCCTCCTTTGCCACCGGAAAAGACACCGACGAGGGCGGTGACGGCTTCCAGGCCAGCCACTGGAAAGGCCAAGGTGCCTCCATCGGCATCATGAAGCCGCTGCTTTCGGTTGGGGAGCGCTCTAGAATCACAGGAATTGATCTGCGCGCTCTGGATGTAATTGGCTGGGATGTAGCTTCTACGGGGATGAATACGCCGATCAATCTGGCGAGTTTGCTCCAGCAATCCAAACAAGCCCTAGCACAACGGCTGTTTACCAGTGTCTCCTGGATGGAAGCAAACGCGGGTCTTGCAGCTCAGTTTCTATCCCAAGATCGGCTCAAAGACATTGAGGCCATGATTGAGGAGAGCGAGGTCTACGAAGGCCGTAGAAATGGCGGTGGCAGCGGCACTCGCGGTTCCTGGCAGGAAGTCCTGGATCTATTTGCCCAAGAAGGACTGTTTTCCACTCTGGGCGATGAAATTCGGCTGAGGGGGCGACGGGTGCGCGGCAGCCAGCGGCAAGAAGTCCTGGAAGGCGGCATAGGAGACGACAAGCTAACCGGTCTAAAAGGCGACGATCAGCTTTTGGGACGCGGCGGTGCCGATCGGCTCTGGGGCGGCCAGGGCAATGACGATCTGCAAGGTCAGGCAGGACGAGATGTCCTACGGGGTGGACAGGGTGACGATATCTTAGACGGCGGTGAAGCGGATGATTTAATGCTGGGGGGTGCAGGCTCCGATCGCTTTGTGTTCAGACCCAATTCCGGCTTCGATCGCATCCGTGACTTCACCCCTGGAGAAGACAAAATCCAACTGGGCAGCGGGTTAACCGTTGACCAACTGAAGATTGAACAGCGCGCCCAAGGCACTCTGGTTCAGGCGGGTGATGCGGCGATGCTGCTGCAAGGTATCCAGGCGAACCAACTGGAAGCTAGCGCCTTTGTTTAGCGCCTTGGTTTAGCCTCTTTGCTTAGCTTCTTTGCTTAGCCTCTTTGTTTAGCCCCTTGATTAAAGTCTTTGGAACGCTCACTTCATCACATCACCTCCCAGTAGACACTTCAGGGGATGCGGCACAGGATGCGGCATCCCCTTCTCTTATGTTTAGATGCAGCCTCAGATCTCAAATTTTTTAATCTTTACAGTGAATATGCGAGTGGAAAACTGGGCAACCTGAATCCGGAAATTACTGGCTTTGCTCCATGACGCGATCGCCCTCTCCCTCCCTGCTGGTTCAATCCTGGTGCTGGATTTCTCGATGCCTCTGGCTATCGGGCTTGAGCTTGTCCTGGTCAGGGGCTGCGATTGCCCAACTCATCCCCGATCGCACCCTCCCCCAACCCACACAGGTCAACACCACTGTTAGTCCCACGGGCAACACTGATCAGATCACGGGCGGCACCCAAACCGGGAGCAATCTCTTCCACAGCTTCAGTGAATTTTCGATCCCCACCAACCACGCCGCTATTTTTAACAATGCGGCTGATGTTCAAAATATTATTACTCGCGTGACGGGGCGATCGCCCTCCCAAATCGATGGTTTAATCCGTGCCAATGGCAACGCCAATTTATTTCTGCTCAATCCCAATGGGATTCAACTAGGACGCAATGCTCGTCTGGGTATTGGCGGTTCTTTCATTGGCAGCACCGCCGAGCAAATTGAATTCTCGGATGGATTTCGATTCAGCGCCATGAATCCAGAGAGTTCATCACTGTTGACGGTGAGTGTGCCTGTTGGGTTACAGTTTGGCGATCGCCCCAGTTCTATCCTGGTACAAGGATCAGGGAATGGTTTCCGAATTAATCCAGAGACATTCACGATTAACGACAATCAGCATGACAGTGGATTTCAGGTGCGATCGGGACAAACCCTGGCGCTCATTGGTGGTGATTTGCGCTTCATCGGAGGTAATCTAACGGCGAGTGGCGGACGAGTTGAATTAGGCAGTGTCCAAGGTGCTGGCACTGTTCGCTTGACACCGATCGCTACAGGCTGGACGTTGGACTACAGCGGCATTGATCAGTTTGGCAGGATTCAGCTTTCGCAGGCGGCTTCGGTGGATACGAGGGGCGATCGCGGTGGAGACATTCAGGTTCAAGCAAGGCGGCTAGTCCTAACCGAGGGTTCAAC
>JALOOP010000588.1 GCA_025454315.1 Oculatellaceae cyanobacterium Prado106 | reverse complement strand
AAGGCGTGGGGTTGGCCGTCGTGTCGGATATGGAAGACACTGCGATCGTGGGGGGGGTGAAAAGTCAGTGGGAGAATAGTCAGGGTTGGCTGGATACGGCTGAAGCCAGCAATAGTAAGACGACGAGCAAACTCAGCCAGATGTCACTGCAGGGCAACTGGGAAAACTCGGCCAGTCGTGCCATTGGCAAACGCTTTATTCCCATGAACGTTGGCTTTGCGCTAGTACAGTCGGAAACGGCAGATGTGTTTGCCCTGCGCTTGAAGCATAACCAGGCGCTGGTATCATTCCGGATGCAGCCCAACCCAGATATTCCCAAGGATTGGAACATTATTACCTTTCCGCTGAATCCCCTCTATGTGAAGCAGGGTACCCTGGACGGCAAAGTTGGGTTTGAACCCGATCCCAGCTATCCGCAGGCCATGGGCTACAGCAACAATAGGAGCTACTTCAAACCGAGGGAAGCCTATAGCCTCAAACAGCAGATTCAACGCGAAGAGGAGCAGCGCAAGATCAAGTATGACAACTATAGGGCGGGTGATTTAGGTCGAAAAGCCACTTACAGCGATGAGGAGCAGCGCAAGTTCCCTCGACTGGAAAAGCGTAATCTGGTCAATACTTACGTTTGGACGGTGGAGGGGGGCTTGTTTGCCGAAACTCAGGAAACAATGGATGTTCTGCAAGAATCAACCGGTGGTTCTTATTCCTTCAAGGGAATGGGAGGTATGACGATGACGGTGGGTTTGAATATTTTCAAGGCTGCCAGTAAGTTTACCCTGGATGCTATGGCAGGTGGTTTTGTTAATCATCAGCATACAAAAACAAGCCAGTCTTCAACCTCATTTGGCCTGAATGTTGCTTTGAATTTGGAGACTAACATTACTCAGCAAGATGCCAATGGTCATCTCATCGAGATGACAGGTTTACCAGATTCAGGTGGGACTCAGTTTAAGCAAGCGCCTGGTAAGGTCGATGCCTATCGCTTTATGACTTTCTACCTGGAACCGCAAAGCCGCCACTTTGAGGAGTTCTTTAATCAGGTTGTCGATCCAATCTGGTTGAACCAAAGTCGTTCACCCAACGCGATGGCTCTACGCAAGACCCATCAAGAAAAACAAAAACCTCCCTGCTGGCGGGTTTTGCATCGGGTGACGTATGTCAGTCGGGTTCTGCCTGATATCACGTCTTCTGCCGATCAACCCACAACCGCACCTGCGCTTTCGTCCCTTGAGAAGGCCATCCAGGCGCTGGGCATTAAGAGCCTCAACGAATTCACGAATCAGCTAGAACCCTTGCTCCAAAATCACAAAGGATCTTACCCGGAGTTGAGTCAGGCGATCGACAGTACGATCAGGATATCTTGGCCAGCGTTGAAACCACTCATTCCTGACATCACAAAGCTTCTAGCTGACTACCTGGAAATCCCAATTCCGACATCAGTTGGCGCTTAGCTTAAGAGTGGCTGGAATAATTGCGCTCGCCACAGTCCTCACCCCTTGACCACGATTGCTCACGATTTCTCACGGTTGATCACGGTTGATCACGGTTGATCACGGTTGATCACGATTGTGACAACGGCGGCAACTTTCTCTATCTTTGAACCTTTAAGTCTTTGAAGGGATGCTGCATGAGCGGCATCCCTTTTGTCTTGCAGGATCTCCTGGAGGTTAAGAGCTTTGGCAAATCTGAGTCGAGGTGTTGACCTTGAACAGGTCGAAGGGCTTTTGGGTTAAATCCGTGCCGCCGTTAAATCGGGGAATGCGATGAACCTGTGCCACAGGAAAGTAGAAATAGCCGTCAGATCCGACACTGCCGCCGTCCGGCCAAAGAAGGCGATCGTCCTGTACCCATGTTTTGAGTTGGCCATTGGGACAGCGAAGGGTGATAGAGTTGTCTTCAAAACTGGAAAGGTACAAAATTCCACGACGATCCATAAACATGCCGCCTGCTGCGACCGTGCGACCGATTGACTCACCGCGATCGCCCAATTCCGGTTCAGACAAATTTGGATTTCGTAAATCAGCGGTTGCCACTCGTCGCAGCGTGGGGCCATAGGTGGGCTGAAAATAAAGCCATTGACCATCAGGACTGAGCGCCAGTCCATTGGCGTGGGTCTGGGGAACGCGCCCTTCGGCGTTGCGGAACTCTCGGCCTTCTACCGTCGGCACCAGGGTCGGATCAGACTTGGTAGAGGCGTGATCCGCCAGCAGTCGTCGGGCTTCACCCGATTGCAGATTCACCACAATGATTGCGCCCAATCCGGATTCTGTGATGTAGGCATAGCCATCGCGAACTCGGACATCGTTCAGGACGCTTTTTTCTGGGGCAATTTGGGCATCAAATCGATAAACGCGCTGCACTTGATTCGTCGCCAAATCAATCTGCACCAGTTTTGCCCCTCCCGGTACCACCGTTCCAAAATTGGGCGCGGCTGAATTCACCACCCAAAGCTGATCCTGCGAATCCACATAGACACTGTTCACATTGACAAACTGCTCAGCGGGCGATCGCCCCGATTGCCACTGATTCCACTGATTTCCCGGAAACGCCTGAATGGAACCATCCTTTTGCACTTCTCCTACTGAAACGGAGTTTTCTCCTAACCAGCGTGGAAAAGAAGCAAAGATCCGCCCCGTAGAGGAAACTGCGACAACGTTCCACAAGTTCTCAGACTGTGCCACTGGAGTCAGGGACGGTTCAGCGGCTTTTACAGAAGATGAGTTCTGGGTGTGACTTTGTGATGAATGGGAACGAGCTATAGAGGTGAATGCGGTGAGAACTGTTGAACTGAGGATGAGGGTGGTGGCGATCGCAACCGAAAAACGCTGTTGTAATTTCATAGCTTATCTCCTGTGAATGAGTTGAATGTGAGTTGACGAAACGTCGAAATAAAAACACAGATGAACACAGATGAACACAGATAAAGATGGACACAGATAGGGAAAGCGAAAAATGAGAATCTTGGATCGGTTGATGGCATAGATTCAACTGAGAGAACAGAGAAAACTCCGTCATTTTTCCAAAGATTCACTCAAAGACATCCCTTTCCCCTTTTCCCTTTCCCCTTTTCCCCTTCCCCCTTCCCCCTTCCCCCTTCTCCCCTTACCGCCCAGCCTGCCCCCGAGTCCCCGTCCAAACTCGGAAAATCTGGCCAATTCAAATCTGAAGTGCATCAGTGCCTGATTTGTTAGCATAGAATACCTCAAAAGGAGTTCTGTAATCAAGCGATTTTCTCGGTCTGTGATTA
>JALOOP010000587.1 GCA_025454315.1 Oculatellaceae cyanobacterium Prado106 | reverse complement strand
AATTTGAGACTGTCAACGAGAGGATAAGGGTTTCAACCGCCTAAATTCCTCAAAACAGCAGTTTTCTATGAGAATCATTTTCATAATGAGAATTGCTGCTTCAATCAGTAGCACGAGAGGGATGGCTTGAGATTTCGCTACAATGTAGTCTGTTTGTAGTTGCATTGCGGCACTGGATCATTCCGCCTTTCGCCTTTCGCCTTTCCCCTTCCCCCTTCCCCCCCTGCCTTGATTCAAACCGAAACCCTCGACCTCCTCGAATGGCCTCGCCTCTGCCAACATCTGGCCACCTTTGCCTCCACGAAGCTGGGCATGAGGGTTGCCAGTACTTTGGCGATTCCAACGGCGATCGCCACTAGCCAAGAACTCCTCTGCCAAACCCAGGAAGTCTATCGACTGGAGAGCGAACTGGCTACGGGTTTATCGTTTGATGGCATCCATGACATTGGTGACTCTTTGGAGCGCGCCACACTTCAGGGGATTTTGGGCGGCAATGAACTCCTAGCGATCGCCACCACCCTCTCCGGGGCAAGACAACTGCGGCGCGTCATTGACAACCATCCTGACCTGACGGTGTTAAATGCGCTGGTGGAAGATCTGCGAACCTATCCGGAGCTAGAGCAAGCGATTCATCATTGCATTGACGATCGCGGCAAGGTCACCGATCGCGCCAGCCCCAAACTGGAAGAAGTCCGGGGACAACTGCGACAAGTGCGCGATCGCATCCATCAATCTCTCCAAAAAATTCTCCAACGTCAGGCCAACGCCATCCAAGAATCGGTGATTACCCAACGGGGCGATCGCTATGTGATTCCCGTCAAAGCACCCCAAAAAGACGCGATTCCCGGCATTGTCCATGACACCTCCATGAGCGGCATGACGCTGTATGTCGAGCCTCATGCGATCGTCAGCCAGGGCAACCAACTCTGCCAACTCCTCCGCCAAGAGCAGCGGGAGGAAGAAATTGTCCTGCGTCAACTCACCGAACAAGTCGCAGCCGTACAGACGGATCTAGAACGATTATTGGCGATCGTCACCACCTTAGACTTGGCCGCAGCCCGTGCCCGTTATTCCTACTGGCTCGGTGCCAATCCCCCCCGATTAATTGAATGGGGCACTGCCAGTCCTGAACCCATCGTCCTGCGCCAACTCCGCCATCCTCTACTGGTCTGGCAACATCAGCACGAACAAGGCACAGCCGTCGTCCCAATCGACCTGGTGATTCAGCCTCAGATCCGCGTCGTGGCGATCACAGGCCCCAACACAGGCGGCAAAACCGTCACCCTAAAAACTCTGGGACTCGCTGTATTGATGGCCAAAGTCGGCCTCTTCATCCCCGCCCGCGAACCCGTCGAGTTACCCTGGTTCAGCCAAGTCCTCGCCGACATCGGCGACGAACAATCCCTGCAACAAAGCCTCTCCACCTTCTCCGGCCACATCCGTAGAATTAGCCGTATTCTCGCTGCCATCACTGAGGATTCAATTTCTGTAAACGCGATCGTCCCTGATCCATTCCCCATTGATTCTCCAAACTCTGACAATTCCAATCACGAAGAATTTGAAGAGTCAAATAATTCCGCATCACCCGACTCAGAGGTATCCCCATTCACAGAGGATGCTGTGAATCATGACCTGTCCCCTTCATCCACCCATCCACCCATCCACCCATCCACCCATCCACCCGCAAACACTTCCCTCGTTCTCCTCGACGAAGTCGGGGCAGGCACCGACCCGTCCGAGGGCAGTGCATTGGCGATCGCCCTCCTCAACTACCTCGCCGACCATGCCCAACTGACGATCGCCACCACCCACTTTGGCGAACTGAAAGCGCTGAAATACCAGGATGCTCGTTTTGAAAATGCCTCGGTAGAATTCAACGAAGAAACCCTGTCGCCGACCTATCGATTGCTCTGGGGCATTCCGGGGCGATCGAATGCATTGGCGATCGCACGAAGACTGGGCTTAAATGAAGAAGTCATCGAACAAGCTCGACAGCAGGTTGGCTCCAGTGCCTCCGAGGATGTCAACCAGGTGATTGCTGGGTTAGAAGCCCAGCGGCGGCAGCAAGAAGAACAGGCCAGAGCCGCCACCCAACTAGTGCAACAAGCTGAAAAATTACACCAGGAAATCAATCGTAAAGCTGATTTACTTAAGCAACGAGAACGAGATTTGCAACAGCAGCAGGAACAGGCAGTGCAACAGGCGATCGTCCAAGCCAAAGCCGATATTGCTCAGGTGATTAAACGCTTGCAGCAAGGCAACGCCACGGCGCAAGATGCTCAGCAAGCGACCGAAACGCTCAATCAAATTGCGGCGCAGCGACTGCCTTCTAAGCAGCAGCCCAAGAAGCCAAAGCCAGGGTTTATGCCGAAAGTGGGCGATCGCGTCCGCATTCCTCGCTTAGGGCAAACGGCAGAAGTCCTCAGCAACGCCAACGACGACGAAGAGATCAAAGTCCGCTTCGGCCTGATGACCATGACCGTTGCGCTGGCCGATGTGGAATCCCTCCAAGGCGAAAAGGTCGAAATCCCTGCCAAAGCTCCCAAGCCTGCCCCCGAACCGCCCCCACCCGCCGCCCCCATTCCCCAGGTGCGGACTTCCCGCAACACGATCGACATTCGAGGCAGTCGCGTGGCCGATGCGGAAGTCGTGCTGGAGAAAACGATCGCCTCCGCCGATGCAGGCCCCTTGTGGATCATTCACGGCCACGGCACTGGAAAACTCAAGCAAGGGGTGCAGGAATTCCTCAAGCGCCACCCGCAAGTCTCACGGTTTGAAGCCGCAGAACAGTCCGACGGAGGCACCGGAGTAACAGTCGCCTATATTGAGTAAAATCACATTTCTGCCATCCTTCATTGCAGAGTTTCAATCACCAAGGGGATAGGAACGATGGCAGTCAAAACAGTCGCTAAAATTCTAGAGAAAGAGATCTTAAGCATCAGATTATTGGAGACTGTTGGTCAACCAAAATAAACTTTGTCGGAGATAAGGTTTAGTAGCAAAAAAAGATTGGGAGACGATCGCCACAAGGGAATGCGCGATCGCCCCTCCCACATATGTCTCCTTCACCACGCGAGCGCCCACTCCCCCCTGGGCATCCTGGATCTGGCCACGCTCAGTAAAGCCAATGGGGATGCTAGCACCTTGTACTACACCTACTTCAATCAGTGCAATCTGGACAATGCCTCCGTTAGAGAAGCCGACTTGCGCGGAGCCTCCTTTCGAGAAACTAGTCTCAGAAACGCTAATTTGG
>JALOOP010000586.1 GCA_025454315.1 Oculatellaceae cyanobacterium Prado106 | reverse complement strand
AGGTATGTTGCTGAGCGCATCTGGCTCTAAGGTGCCGATCGTGCTGATGAGCTGCGGAATGCTGTTTCTGATGAGTTGGGTCTTTCCCGTGCATCGACCCCAGTGGCATCGCTTCGGCTATATTGCTCTAGGCATGACGGTGATCTTAGGGGCAGGATATTTTGGCATTAATTTGGGATTATTTTTACAAGTTTATGCGGCTAAAACCTACTTTCTGATCGGTCAACGCTGGGCGATCGCATTTGTTGGACTAACCGCCATTCCCTGGGTAATGAATGAGTATGCCAGAGAATCTCTCCGGGTGATTCAGCCTGAGTTATTGGAGATGAATACCAGTGATCCGGTTCGGTTCGCAATCTTTACATTGATTATCTATGCGGCTGCTAGTTTTTTCACTCTGATGCTGAGCCACATGATTGTCGTGCAGCGCAAGAAAGATCAGAAAATTGCAGAACTATCGGAACAAGTGGAATCCCTGAGCGTAACGCTGGAGCGAAGCCGCATTGCACGGGAAATTCACGACTCTTTAGGGCATACGCTCACCGATTTAGATACTCAGCTTGCCGTGGCACAGACCTTGCGATCGCACAATCCCGCTCAAGCTTCCCAGGCTGTAGATACCGCCAAAATATTGGCTCGACAATGCATTGAAGATGTCAGCCATGCCCTCAGTCGAATGCGCGAATCAAACTTTGATTTGGATCAGGCTTTGGTGGCTTTGCTAGAACAACTGCGCCAAACCACAGCACTCCGAATTGAATGGAAAGTGAATTTGCCCCACTTGCCGACTTATCAGCGCTATCAAATTTACTGCCTGATAAAAGAGGCATTAATGAACGTGCAGAAACACGCAAAAGCCACTGACATTTGGGTGACTATTCATCAAACAGAACAAGGCATTACCCTCGATCTTATCGATAATGGCATTGGATTTGACCCGACGACCTACAAGCCAGGATTTGGAATTCAGGGTATGATGGAGCGGGTTCAGTTACTGGGCGGTCAATTTGACATCCAAACTGAAATTGCTCAAGGCACTCAAATTCGTATCACGCTCCCGTTATGATTCGCCTGCTGTTGGTAGATGACCAAGAAATTTTCCGGCAAGGACTCGCGACGATGCTTTCGGTAGAAGCAGACCTGGAAATTGCTGGACAAGCGGCCAATGGACAAGAGGCGATCGAAGCCGCAAAGCGATTACAACCCCATGTCATTCTAATGGATGTGCAAATGCCCGTCTGCAACGGCATCCAAGCAACCCAGACCATCCATGAATGCTACCCCTGGATTCGGATTCTGGTACTCACCACGTTCGACGAGGATGATTACATTCTCCAATCGCTGCAATTGGGCGCACTAGGCTATCTCCTTAAACGCACCCCCGCCCCCGAAATTGCCGCTGCCATTCGCTCCGTGGCACAGGGCTACAGCCACCTAGGGCCAACGATCGCCGCCAAAGCCTTCTCCCAACTCAAAGCACCAACTGGCAACAGTGTGCCTGATTCCTTGAGCAAACGAGAAATTGAGGTATTGAAACTCGTCGGCGAAGGCAAAAATAATCCTGAGATTTCCCAAGAACTCTGCCTTAGTGAAGGCACCGTAAAAAATCATGTAACGCAAATTTTAAGCAAGTTGGAATTGCGCGATCGCATTGCCGCTGTCCTCTGGGCACAACGTCACCTCCTTTAATCCTGCCACTGGATTTGAAAATAAATAGCACCCCATTCAAATTCCGGGGGTGCAGATTAGGGCTATGAAATGTTGTGTGGCGGCGCAGCCGCCACACAACATTTCATAGCTGCATTCAGCAACGCCCAAATTCCAAGGTTCAAATTGTATTGCACTAGACGTTGTATTGCACTACTCGGCAATGAAAGAGAATGCACTAAATAAAGTGAAAGCGTGATGGGGGGTGCTTCGCACCCCCCATCACGCTTTCACTTTATTTGCCGAGGCAATATTTACTTCACCGTGTTATCATCCTAAACCATTGTCAATAAAGATGCCTTCGACCCAGCTATCTTGAACGTTGAGGGTGAGATATCCAGAGAGAGGTTCGCCGTCCTGTCGGTGAAACTGGATGGGATGGTTTCGGATCGATCGCCCCTCTTCAATTGCAGCATTTAGAAAATTGCGATCGCCCTCCACCAGATCATCCAACAACCGTTTTTTTTCCATGACCGCTGCAACTGATTCATAGCCCAGAATCTTGGCCAGATAGGAGTTTAGCTGTAGCACTAAGCTATCTGAGCGACGCAGTTGGAAAGTGCCATAGGTGGAGTGATTCAGGAGTTGGTGGTATTGCTGTTCGAGATGGTGAAATTGGGTTTCGAGGTGGTGGCGATCGCGCTGTTCTTGTTTTAGGGCTGCTTGCTGGAGCTTAAGCTGTTGTTGTAGTTTGCGAATGGTGAGAGTATTTTCGACACGGGCAAAGACTTCTTCTTCGCTGAAGGGTTTGGTGATGTAGTCCATGCCGCCCACAGCAAAGGCTTTGACCTTGTCGATGACTTCATCGAGGGCGCTAATGAAAATCACCGGGATGTCTTGAGTCTGGGCATCGGCTTTGAGATGCTGACAGACTTCGTAGCCGTTCATGTCGGGCATACGGATATCTAACAGAATCAGATCTGGCGGATTGGCCTGAGCGGTTTTGAGCGCCATGGCACCATTGATCACGCGCCGCACTTCATAGCCTTGCTCGGTGAGCATGGCGGAGAGCAATCGCAGATTATTGGGAGTGTCGTCTACGAGCAGGAGGTTGGCACGGGGGGTGGGGGCGTTCATAGGCAGGGGGCAGGCTCATGCTGTTTTTCAATCCACTGATTTTACATCACAAATTTATCCTCTGAGTTTTGGTCAGAGGATAACTGGTTGTTTGATCGGATTTTTGATCGGATTGATGATGTTAGATTGACGACACCCAGAATCGACGGATGAAAAAGCGATCGGGAATTGCATTTTCCTGTCCCGGTACCAGACGATGCCGAAATAGGGATTCTGTCACCCAAATTTCCTGACCCGCAACGGTTAAATTAACGGGTAAATTCATGCCTTCTGCTAGAACTTCAAACTCAGGTTTTGCACCCGGTTCTAAACCGTTTAATTGCAGTAAACGACCGTTTCCGCCTTCGATTCCGCCCTCAATCATCATCAGCGAACCATCTGCGGCCAGTTGAATCGCATCGGAGCCATCAATTTTGCGCGGCAATTCAATTTCTTCCACCTTGGGGCGACCTGCGGCTTGAGACGTGACCAGAAACAACCGCCCCTCCGAATACATTGACACCCACAATGCACCATCATCCCGATAGGCAATCCCCGACAGACCAAATCGTAGCTGGGTGCGGAATCGTTCGTCCTCTGCCCAGGTTTGAAGTTGGGTGGCACCGGGTGGCAAATAGTGGATGCGGGGCTGTGCGGTATCGGTGACATACAGGCCGCCCTGAGGATCAAGAGCCAGATCATTGCCAAATCCACCCTCGGGCATCAGAATGACTTGCAACACTTGCCCAGAACGGGAATCGATCGCAAAAATTCGATGAGGTCTACGCACCACCTCTCCGTTGGGCTGACGGGTTCCTAAAACATCGGGGGAAGCGCCCCATAAAATGCCACGGGCTTCATCCAGGCGCAGGCTGGTGACGGCAAAGATCTCTTCGTTGCCAGGGAAGAATTCCTCGATTTGGCCGTTCGCTTGAATTCGCAGTAAGCGTCCGCTCAAGACAGAACCGACATACAGGGTGCCGTCTTCAGCCCGAGCAATGCCGTTGGGATATTGAAAGCCACTGGGCAATTCAATGGGTTCTAGTTCGCGGACGGTGGCGATCGCCCGTAACGGTGCCAAAGCCATTGCTCCGGCCCATCCCAAAGCCGCTAATACCATACGTCGTTTCATGTTCTATGCTTTCCTCTAAAATTTTCAAATCTTGCAAATCATCTATGAACCCGGCAACAAAAAGGGTGACGCGATTTCACTAGATAGACATTGACTGCTCCAGTCCATTCCAGTAAGGCTTTGAGCAGCTGGCTTCGCTCCAGGCCCGCCCGTAGATGAATCACGGGCTATTAGACAAAGTCCATTAAAATGGACTGCTACAGCAAGCTTTCTAGCCTCCGCAGTCCATTTTAATGGACTTTGTCTAATAGCCCGTGATTCATCTACGGGCGGGCCTGGAGCGCAGCCCTTGTCTTCCCAAGCGATCGCCCATCCAACCGATCGCCCGATTTAATTGCTATTGTTTGCCCCATAAAAATGTGATCTCGTTAATTGCCGAAGTAATAACACCCATTACAGATGAAGCGTGGCGCATCACCTACCGATGTAATGCATCACGCTAGGCTAACGCATTCGATGGTTCTGTTCCCATTGAAAAAAATTACGCGACTCGATGGCCAGGAATGGTGTAGCCTCCATCCACAACCAGGGTTTGTCCGGTGATATAGGAAGCTGCGTCGGAACAGAGCCAGACGACGGTTTTGGCCAACTCTTCGGATGTGCCTAAACGGGCGGCTGGAATGTGATTGAGAAAAGGTTTTGCAGCTTCGTCTTCCGGGTGGAAGAACCGTCGTAACATTTCGGTGTCAATGATGCCGGGATTAATATTGTTAATGCGAATCTGATGACGAGCGCATTCCAAAGCAATCGGTCGAACCATGCCATCCAAGCCGCCTTTGCTGGCTGAATAGATGCTGGAACCCAGCAGTCCGCCTTTGGCGAGCCAGGAAGAGGTGTTGACGATCGCCCCACCTTCCCCCTGTTTCAATAGTTGCTCCACTTCATACTTCATGCACAACCAAACGGCTTTTAAGTTGACGGAAATGGTGTGTTCCCAGTCGGCTTCTGATAGGTCGGTGATGGGAGCAAACTTGCCTTCGGTGCCAGCATTGTTGAAGGCAAAATCGAGCCGACCGTAATGCGCCACCGTGTTGTGAATCAGCGATCGAATTTGCTCACTGTCGGTCATGTCGGTCTGGATAAAATGGGCTTCTCCGCCAAGCTGGCGAATTTGAGCAATGACCTCTGCACTTTTGTCGGGACGACGGGCGGCAATGACTACTTTTGCACCTTGTTGGGCAAAGGCGATCGCGGCTGCACTTCCCATGCCAGAACTTCCCCCGGTGACGAGGGCGACTTTTCCATTAAATTGCATGATGTTTCTCGGATAATTGTTACTAGGATAATTGCTTCTCGGATAATTGCTTCCAGAAGATACAGTTGCGATCGTTCTCCCCTGTGGCTTCTAGATGCTGGTAATGTTGAATCTTTAGCTCAATCACGCTGAGGTGTTGAGTGAGTTCTTCCAGGTGTTGTTTCACCTGGTCACGATGGGCTTCGAGGAGCGATCGCCGTTCAGCAACCTCGTCAGGATGTTGACGAACCAGATCCGCGAAGGCAATCATTTGTTGAATCGGCATCCCGGTTTCCCGGAGTCGCACCAGGAATTCTACCCAGACAATATCCTCGGCAGAGTACCGCCGATGCCCATTGGAGGCACGCGGAATGGAGGCCAACAGGCCAACCTTTTCGTAATAGCGCAAGGCATGGATGCTCAGCCCGGTGGCTTCAGCGACTTGTTGAATGGTGAATTCGTTGCTCATGTCAAAATCATAGAAGCTAGAGTACACTCTAGGTCAATCTACAATTTTCTGAATCAAAACCATTGACAGATCCCAATGTTCTGTGAACCTGTTCATGAACCATTGCAATACAAAGACATTTCATTGGAGCGCTATGCGTTCTCTTTCAGTCTTCATTCTCCAGTTCTACTTTGATTGACAGGTCTTTCACCCCAAGGACTAGACAAGTTACCTGTTCAAACAAATTAAAGGAAGCCGTACAAGCTAGGAAATTCCGATGACTTCCGCTAAAAATGTATTAACCATCTGAATGCTCTCCAATCCAATTGTTTGTTGATCTATCCACCGATTATCTTGGATTGAAACTTGTAATGTCTTTCCTGGTCTTAAGATACTGCTGATACTGGATACGATCGCTTTGCTTTTACCTGCGGGTTTGTTGAAATATTGTAAATCCTTCTTGGTTAGCTGAGTCTTGTCAATGCTAGAAACATAGTTCCTAGAAAGATCTAGCAGATTTGGATAGTTGATTTCTGCACAGGCAAGCAGAATGTCTTCTAGGGTGCCGGGTTCAGAATTATTCGGAATGATAAAAATCCCAAACCGAGGAGAACCTTTTGCCACTTCACCTAGAGTAGAGGGGAGAGATAGACTGAGTGGCGCAAGTTTATCAAGGATCTCTTGAAATCGCTCTTGGGGGGTTTGCATTCCATCCGCATCTAAAATAAGACCAATGCCAAAAATTTGTGAACCAGGGATGAGAGCCAGGCTCTCCTCAATTGTTTCTGATAAGCGGGTTATTCCAGTAGCGCTCTGCAAGGCGATCGATAATTCTGAGTTTTGTAGAAAAACTGGAACAGGCACACGCTTCATTAAATCATCATCGATTGGAAATGTTTTAGGAATAAGCGGCTCCCAAAAACTGTCCAGTAAGGACAGTTGATTAACTCGTTTTAACCCATAGAATTTTAGCAAGGGAATTAGAAATTCAATATCTTGGGGGCCTTCTGCAACAATATAACAGTACCTCACCATAACTACCTCACATCCAGCCCACGCTCGGAGCGCAATCGATATAGTAAGTTGCCAGAAAATCTCTGAGGCGGTTGCTTTTTAGAATGAAGCCGGAAGGCTACAATATCATCCATAGCAGTCTCGGGTTGTAACATGGCATCAATTGCTTCGAGGCTATGGGTTGTAATGAAAAGTTGTATCTTTAGTTGACGACAGGTTTCGATTAACCAAGAAAATACATGACTTAGGGCTGAAACATGGATTGATGTCTCAATTTCATCAATCAAAAGCACACCATTAAGGGTGGTTAGTAGGGTAAGGGCAATGATTAGAGTCCGCTTAAAGCCATCCCCAAATACGTATAAAGGCGCAAAACCTAGCTCTTTATGTTCGACATAGAGCGTTGCTCTTGGCGTAGAGAGGATTTGGATATCAAGAATGTTATTGTCAAATGATTGAATCAACTCTAGAACTTCATTTTTACCATTTGCATCTCGCAGAATGATTCGAGATAACCGTTCTAAAATAGGTTCAGATGAGGAGTATGAGGGGAATATGGTTGCGTTCTCAACCAGAGGTTGATTGCGTCTGCGCTGAATAAATCGTTCGTTTTCCCAGAACTGGAAAGACTCCTGTTTATAGCCACTTTCAATATTCTTAAAGAGACTCAATTGATGTGAAGCGAGGAGTGTTGCGACATCTAACTCAATACCAGCCAACATCGACTCTGTTTCAGCAGATCGAAATTGATTAAG
>JALOOP010000585.1 GCA_025454315.1 Oculatellaceae cyanobacterium Prado106 | reverse complement strand
CCTACTCCCCACTCCCCACTCCCCATTCCCCACTTCCCTATTAAACGGATTCTCTCCCAATGCATCAAAGAACTGACTCAGTTTCGGCGCGATCGCCTCACGGTCGCTCTAGCCTTTATCTTGCCGTTGGCGACGCTGCTGATTTTTGGGTATGCGATTCGGTTGGAGGCGAAAAATATTCCAATCGTGGTGCAGGATTTTGATAATACGCCGCTGAGTCGGAGTTATGTGGAGCGGATTTTTGCGACGAATCAGTTTTATGCGGCACCGTGGCAGGGGGAGGGGACGGTGCAGGGGGCGATCGATCGCGGTTTAGCCAAGGCTGCGGTGATTATTCCGCCAGACTTTTCGCGGCAGATTAAGGCAGAGCAAACTAGTCCGGTTCAGGTGATTGTGGATGGCACGGATGTCAACAATGCCCGCATTATTCGAGCTAGTATGCAGGCGACGACGCAGTTTTTTCTAAGGACTAGTGGGTTGCAGCCGCCGAGCCGTCCCCGGATTAATGTGCGGAGTCGGATTTGGTTTAATCCTGGACGGAAGGAGGCGCTGTATATTGTGCCAGGTACCTGTGCGGTGGTGCTATGGATTTATCCGTCTTTGTTGGCGGCGATCGCCATGGCTCGCGACAAGGAAAAAGGCACCATCATTCAGGTCTATGCCTCGGACACCAGCGCTACGGAATTAATTCTGGGAAAAGGCTTGGCTTATCTCATCGTGGGACTGAGTGAGGCGATTTTTGTGATTGGCCTGAGTACGCTGCTGTTTGGACTGCGGCTAGCGGGTGCCCCAACGCCGCTACTGGTAGGCATTCCGCTGTTTATTTCCACTTCTGTGATGTTTGGTATTTTGATTGGCGCAAGAACGGGAAACCAAAATGCGGCAGTGCAGGTGGTGGCGACAGCGGGATTCCTAACGGCGTTACTCCTTTCTGGCTTTATCTATCCCCTAAGCAATATTCCGTTTCCACTCTCCCTCGTGTCCAATATTATCCCCACTCGATACTTTATTGTGATTATTCGCGATGCCTTTGTCCGAGGCACCGGATGGGTGGGGGTTTGGATTCACATGGTCATGCTGGTGATTCTGGGTTTGCTTCTTTTTAATGCGGCACGTCGGAAGCTTCAGGCCATGCAACTCTCGGATTGATGGAATTGACTGAATCGGATGAATGGGATCAATACTTGAGTGAACTACGATGAAAAAATTCTTCGATCGCCTCTTCAACTCCAGCTTCTGGGCATTGGCCATCAAGGAAGTGACGCAAATTCTCCGCAACAAACAGCTTATTTTTCTATTGATTTTTCCGCCCACGGTGCAGCTTCTCATCTTTGGATTTGCCCTCAGCCCCGAAGTGCATTTTCTTAAATTAGGCATCGTTGATTATGCCAATAGCCAAACCAGCCGAGAACTCGTCACCGCACTCACCGAAAACCGGATCTTTCTCGCTCAGGATTATCTATTTAGCGAACAGCTACTGGGCGAACAAGTCCGACAGGGGCAACTGACTGCCGGGTTAGTGATTCCGCCCGATTTCGATCGCCAACTCTCCCAAAACCAAGCGGCAGACATTCAGGTGTTGATCGACGGGGTTGATGCCAATACAGCAGGCATTGCCAGTGGCTATATGAACCAGATTGTGACGCAGTTTAGCCGATCGCTCAATCCCAACCCGGTGGCTAGTCGAATTGAACCCGAGGTGAGTTTCCTCTACAATCCTGGACTGATCAGCAGTTGGTTCTTTGTGCCGGGGGTTCTGGGAACGGTGCTGACGCTGACCAGTTCTCTAGTATCCTCCGCCACTGTGGTTCGTGAAAAGGACACGGGCACCTTGGAGCAATTGCTGATGACACCAGCTCAAGCCTGGGAAATTTTGCTGGCGAAGATTGTTCCCCTCTTTGTTCTCCTGATGGGCGACGTACTGTTAGCGTTAACGGTCGCTAAGTTAGTTTTTAATATTCCCTTTCGAGGAAACTTAGCGTTATTTTTGCTGGTTGCAGCGCTTTATGTTTGCGTGGGAATTAGTATTGGAATTTTGCTAGCAACGGTTTCAAAAAATCAGCAGCAGGTGGTTTTGTCGTCTTTCTTTCTCAATCTACCGTTGATTCAGACTTCGGGTGCGATCGCCCCTATCGAAAGTATGCCAACCTTCTTCCGCTATCTCTCACTGCTGAACCCCCTGCGGCACTTTGTCGTCATTGTCCGGGGCTTTTTGCTCAAGGGAATTGGCATTGTGGAGGTTTGGCCGCATGTGGCGGCGCTGGCGATGTTTACGATCGTATTGCTGACCATTAGCTCATTGAAATTTCGCCGCCAGCTAAGCTAAACTCACTTCATGCCTTTTGTCGGGGTTCCTGCTAGTGCGGGAAAAAGGGATCAGCAAAAATTGCTCAGGTCGCCATGAGTCAAGGATTAACAGCAAAGCCCGGTTACCGTTGTCAAACCGAAGACACCAGCGTGGAAGCTGATGTCTACTTGTTCAATCGGCTGCGGCAATTGACCCAGCAAGAAAGGGTAATCTTAGCCAGTGCCCAGGATCGCAACACCCGTCGTCTCTGTTTGACCGGGATTGAATGGCGCTATCCCGAGGCACCCCTGGAGGAAATTCGCGATCGCTTTGCCCGTGCCGTCCTCTCGGAACAATTTCCGCCCCACTTCCAACCGATCGGCCTCGACAAAACCATGTGGGTTCAAGATTCCATCAGCCTCGCCCAAACGCTGCATCCCATCTTTGAAGCGGCTGACCTGCCCTACTATATCAGCGGTGGCGTAGCCAGTTCGATCCATGGTGAGGCGCGTTCGACTCGCGATCTGGATCTGGTCATTCAAATTCAGGAAGATCAGGTTGAGGCTTTGGTGACCGCCCTTCGCTCTGCTGGATTTTACTGCCCGGATGGAGCCGTGGAAGAGGTCAAGTCCTTTCGCAGCAAGCTCCTTAACATTACTCATACCGAGACGATCGCCAATGCCGATCTCTACGTCATGGAACCTTCGCCCTTTTCCCAGTCTCAGATGGCGCGCAGGCGGTTGCTGCCGCTGGACGGACAGGCCGGATTTTGGCTGATCTCCGCTGAAGACTTGATTCTGCAAAAGCTGCTTTGGCGACGCAACAGCACCTCTGAAAAACAATGGCGAGATATCCTCGGTGTTCTCAAAGTCCAAACCACCTTACTCGACTATGCCTATCTTTTGGAATGGGCGGAGCAATTGAGGATCTTGGACGCTCTTAATCAGGCACTTTTGGAAGCGGGAGT
>JALOOP010000006.1 GCA_025454315.1 Oculatellaceae cyanobacterium Prado106 | reverse complement strand
TAGGACTTACGCATTGACAGAAGTCCAGAAGTGTGGTCAGTTGAGAGGAGTCCCCTCGTTGGTATCTAGTTGTGAGAGAACGCTCAAAGCCCTCAACGGCTCAGTGTAACGCCAATCTCTACACCTTATTTCTCCTGGCAGAACCCCAATATGTCAGTTGTGTGCGCTTGTCTGAGGTTCTCGAAGAACTCAGTCACGACAGTGTTAACCGTTTTCTATTAAGGGAGCGATACACGCCTCAAGACCTCTTTGATGAGGTGAAAGGAGAACTCAACTTAAAGGGTGGCACAACGAGTGTCGATGACAGTGTAATCGATAAGCCTTACCGTGATCCGAGTAAGACTGAATTAGTCGGATATTTCTGGTCGCTTAAGCATAAGCGAACGGTCAAAGGGATTAATCTTATTACTCTGTATTACACCGATAGCGCAGGTCACTCTTATCCGATTAACTTTCGACTGTATGACAAACGGGACAACAAAACAAAGAACGATTATTTCATTGAGATGATCCTTGAAATCAAAACCTGGGGAGTCCAGCCTGATTGGGTGACAGGCGATTGTTGGTATTCGAGTCAAGCTAACCTGAAGTTTCTCAGAAACGAGGAAGTGGGTTTTCTATTTGGCATCGCTGACAATCGCAAAGTATCTCTCATCCAGGGGCAAGAAGTGCAAGTGCAGACTTTAGCCATTCCCGAATCGGGATTGTTGGTGTATCTCAAAGAGTTTGGTTGGGTAAAGGTGTTTTGTCAGGACTTCAAAAACGAAGCCCGATACTACATCCTGTTCGTCAAAGACATCGACTTATTAAAGTCGCTGGGTCGTGAACGGTTTAAGCAGGTTCATGACCAGCATTGGCAAATTGAGAGTTTTCACCGAGTCATCAAACAGGTGTGCAATATTGAGCGCTTCCAAGTGCGAGATGAACAAGCGATTCGCAATCATTTCTTTTGCGCCCTGAGTGCTTTCGGCAAGCTTCAAACGATGCGAGTGGAAGGACTCATCAACAACTTGTACCAGGTATCGAGGCAGCTCTTTATCCCGGTGATTCGCCAGTTCATCTTGAAGAATCGCTCAGAACTCGCCTCTATATGAGCGCTCATAGTCTCTCAGTTCTGTCAATGCGTAAGTCCTATAAACTGAAATTTAACCGCAGAGACGCAGAGACGCGGAGGATGTCTTTTATATTTGGATGAGAATTTCAGTTTTTAGCTCAGTCCTTAGTGAATTCTTGCTTAGTTGATTTGGCGCTTGATCAGATAGCCGAGGGTTTGCATAGCGCGATCGATTTCGGCAGTCCAGGGATAGCCGCAGTTGAGGCGCATGCAGTTGCGGTAGCTGCCCGAGGCCGAGAAGATGGTTCCGGGGGCAATGCTGATGTGATGCTGGGTTAGGGCTTCTTCAAACAAAGCGACGGAGTCGAAACCTGCGGTGAGTTCTACCCACAGGACTTGTCCCCCATTTGGGCGCGTGACTTTGGTATCGGGCGGGAAATATTCGCAGATGGCTTGGGTGATGCGGGCGGTTTGGGTTTGGTAGGCTTGGCGGAGTTGGCGGAGATGGCGATCGTAGCCACCGCTGGCGAGAAAGGCGGCGACGGTGAGTTGGGGGGCGATCGCCGTTGTTTGGTTGATCACCCACTTTAGTTGCTCTACTTTGGCCTGATAGCGTCCCGGCAACGCCCAGCCCACGCGCATTCCGGGAGAAAGTACTTTGCTGTAGGAGGCGCAGTACAACACCATGCCTTCCCGATCGAAGGCCTTGAGGGCTTTAGGACGGGTGCCTTCAAAGTGCAGTTCGCCGTAGACATCATCTTCAATCAGCGGGATCTGGTAGCGGGTTATTAGGTCTACCAGATGTTTTTTCTTCAGGTCATCCATGCAGCTTCCGAGGGGATTGCTGAAGTTGGACACCAGGACACAGGCGGCGATTTGACGGTGGGACAGCGCTGCTTCCAGATGTTCTAGAGAAATGCCATCGCGGGGATGGGTGGGCAGTTCTAGGGCTTTCAGGTGGAGGATTTCCAGGGCTTCCAGGAGGCCGTAGTAGGTGGGGGATTCCACGGCCACGGTGTCTCCGGGTTGGGTGACGGCCTTGAGAGAGAGGTAGACCGCTTCAAAGGTGCCGTTGGTGGTAACGATTTGGTCTGGGGTAACCGAACAGCCAGCGCTGAGCAATCGACGGGCGACCTCGTGGCGCAGAGGTTCGCAGCCCGGAGGCACATCGTAGGCATGGGCCAGCATGGGCTGGCTGCGGAGAACTTGCCCCATGAGGCGATTGAGGGCGGCGAGGGGGAGAATTTTGCCGGACGGGATGGCGCTTCCTAGTTTGATGACTTTGGGATCATGGCAGGTGGTGCTGACTCGGAAGGCGAGGGAGGTATCAACGCTATGGGGTTGGCGGGGCGGCGTTGAGGGGGTGGGTTCGGCAGGAACGGTGAGCGGAAACGGGCGGACATAGTAGCCGGACTGGGGGCGCGCCTGGATGAATCCCCGATCTTCCAGCAGGCGATAGGCTTCTAGCACGGTGGAGATGCTGACTGACCATTGTTCTCGCAGTTTGCGGACGGAGGGGAGGCGATCGCCCGGTTGCAGGGTGCCTTCTGCGATTAGACTGCGAATGCGATCGGCGACCTGTTCGTAGAGGTTTTGATCGTCGGTGGTTTCAATGAGTTTGACCTTAGCCATGATTGGTTGCCTGAACTGGATTTGGAGGGATATGCTGCGATCGCTTGGGGGTACAGTTCATGGAATTGTTGACCATAACAGTTTCATTTCCTAAAACTGTACTCATTACAATTTAGTCGAACTGCATCTGTTATGGTCATAATTTTTCTGACAAGATGAAGGGCAATTAGTTACTTCAGCTACAAAACTGATTCCCCATCATGGAACTTGAACAAGAATTTACTCAACGGATTGCAGAACTCAACGCGATGCATAAACTCCATCAGGAACAACTTCAGCAGAGCGATCGCCCCTCCTCCCTATCTCTCTCTAAACCTCAACCCAATTGGCGCGTCCGTTTAACCCAACAGATCCAAGCCTGGGTAGAAAAACTGTCTCGCGGCTCAGAACCGAGAATTGAACATGGGCGCGATCGTCAAGGTCATTCCTATTTGAAAGTCTACGATCCGCTGACGGGAAAAACCGCCTATTTTCAGTCCTCCCAGGAAGTTCGCATCTGGTTAGAACAGCGCTATTACCAATAAAAACAACCCTAACACCATGAAAAAAGAAACCGAAGCCTATCTCTGGGGTTTATTAGGCGTGATGGCCTTTGGGTTAACATTGCCTGCCACCAAAGCGGCTGTGCCCCTATTTGGCTTTACAACGGTGGGTTTGGGACGTGCGGTGATTTCGGCATTGCTGGGATTGGCGTTGCTCATCATCACCAAAAGTCCCATGCCTACGGCAAAACAGTGGACGCGGTTAATCCTGGTGGCGGCGGGGGTTGTGTTTGGCTTTCCGTTTTTCAGTGCCTATGCGATGAAATCGGTGCCTGCTTCCCATGGAGCCATTATTACGGGATTGATTCCCCTATTCACAGCTTGGTTTGGCGTGTTGTTGGCCAAGGAGAAGCCCTCGATTGGCTTCTGGGTAGCAGGTTTGGTGGGCAGCACGACGATCGTTCTTTATTCGGTTTATATCGGCGGCGGACATTTGCATATTGCCGATGTGGCTTTGCTGCTGGCGGTGGTGAGTGCAGGCTTTGGCTATGCGGAAGGGACGAGACTGGCCAGGGAACTGGGGAGCTGGCGGGTGATTTGCTATGCGCTGGCGATCGCACTCCCTATCACGCTGCCGATCTCTATCGGGATGGCAGAAATGAATCCGGCGTACAATACGCTGCCTGCCTGGATCGGGTTTCTCTATGTCAGTCTCGTGAGTATGTTTCTGGGGTTCTTTGCCTGGTATCGCGGCCTGGAAATGGGCGGCATTGCCAAAATTGGACAATTGCAATTGTTGCAGCCTTTTGTGACTTTCTTTGCGTCCTCGCTACTGTTCTCAGAGCAGATTTCGCCGCTGATGTTTTTAGTGTTGGCGATCGTGTTAGCGTCTGTGCATTTTGGTCGAAAAGCAAAGGTAATTCGATAGGGTAATTTGATCATGTTAAGTTCAACGATTCTGATTCGTCCGGTAGAAAAGGACGAGGTTTCAATTTTATTAGATCTTATTCACCAAAAAGCGGCTTTTGATCAGCAAATGGATTCGGGCTGTACGCCGTTGAGTGCAACGGTGGAGAAGCTGGAGCAGACTTTGTTTGGCGATCGCCCCTTTGCCCAAACGTTGCTGGTAGAGTGCGATCGAACCCTCGTTGGCTTTGCGCTTTATTATTTTCGCTATTCTTCTTTTGCGGCTCAACCCAGTCTCTGGCTTGATGATTTATACCTGAATGAACAGGTTAGAGGACAAGGAATTGGAACGAGATTGATGATGGAGTTGATGGCGATCGCACCTCTATACTGACAGAATAGAGTACCCCCTCTTATCATTGTCACTGATTGTCAACCATGCTCGATGCTAGCCCTCAGCCTTCCCTTCAGCCACCCCTCGAAACCTTTCCTGAAAACGCTGCACCCACCGATCGCACCTGGCACGGCCATCTCGACCTTGAATTCTCCCATCGACCGGGCGAAACGATTCTCAGCCGCAGTCTAGTGAAAGCGCCCCTAAAGGTACAGCGACCGTTTTATCCTGAAGGCAAAGTGGTGTGTCATAGCATTATGCTGCATACGGCAGGGGGCGTAGTGGGGGGCGATCGCCTCTCCAGCCACATCCAACTCCAGCCCCAAGCCCAGGCACTCCTCACCACCGCCGCCGCTACCAAAATCTACGGCGACAAAGGCATTCCCGCCAGCCAAACCATTCACATCCAAGTCGGAGCAGGCGCAAGCATCGAATGGTTGCCCCAGGAAACGATCGTCTTTGACGGCGCACTCTACCACCAATCCCTCAAGGTCGAACTGGCCGAGGGCGCTCGATGGCTGGGCTGGGACATCCTCCGTCTGGGGCGCAGTGCCAGGGGAGAGCGGTTTTCTAAGGGAGAATGGCGATCGCACACCGAAATCTGGCAGCAGGGTCGGCTCATCTGGGTCGATCCTCAGTGGCTCCAGGGTGGGGACGACATGCTGGAGAGTGGGCATGGTTTAGCGGGTTGCCCGGTGATTGGCAGCTTGGCGTTTGTCGGTGAGGAAGTTTCTGAAGAATTCATCGTCTCAATTCGCAACCTTTTGGACATCGATTCCGTCTCGGTTTCCAGCCCCGCGCAAATTGCCGTGAGCCGTTTGATGTCCGGGTTCCTCTGTCGTTATCGGGGGCATTCTACGTCCGAATGTCGGCAAAAAATGATACAGGTGTGGCAAAGGGTGCGGCAAGTTTATGGGGAGCGATCGCTGTGCCTTCCCAGAGTTTGGCAACGATGAGCGATCGCCACCCATTCCCAACCTTGCCCAGAAATCTTCTCCCAGAGTTTTCCCCAGAATTTCTCCCAGAATCTTAACCTAGAAGCTCAACCAGAATCGGGTCTAGGAACCTCATCAGTTTCCCGGAAGTCATAGGGTATCAATTGTAGTTACAAAGGCTCAGTGAAGTCTTTTCTCCTAACCCTTGACGCTGGTATGCTGACGACTGAATCCCTAAAACCAGAGGTTGATCCTTCCTATCCTTCTCGTTGGGAGGCGATCGTTTTTCGATGCAAAGCCTCTCTTTTACAGGTTCGTCGAAGTATCCTAAATCAATTCATTCATCCTGTTCAATGCTATTCTTCAAATGATGCACTGCTCCATCAACCTGTACTTGCAGAATCCATCACTTCACTGTGGACAAGCCAGGAAGCCGTTGAAAAAACGTTGATTGCTGGCAAGATTGAAAATCTCAGAGTTGCAGTTCGGCAAATCAATGGCATTGAAATCCCCGCGAATGGATTGTTTAGCTTTTGGGCACAAGTCGGACGACCAACCCAGCAGAAGGGCTATGTCGTCGGGCGAGAATTGCGGCAAGGATGCATCATTCCCAACCTGGGTGGAGGATTGTGCCAACTCTCCAATGCGCTCTACAGTGCGGCTTTGGATGCGAGATTGGCGATCGTGGAGCGCCATGCCCATACCCAGGTAATTCCCGGTTCACTAGCAGAAATAGGCCGCGATGCCACCGTGTTCTGGAACTATGTCGATCTGCGGTTTCAATCCCTTCAACCGCTGCGAATCGAAGCATTCCTCACCCAAGACTCGCTCGTGGTTCGCTTCAAAGGTGTTCCCGTACAATCCCCTTTACCGGATCACAAATCAACTCAGGACAAAGCCGCCAACGATTTGCAAAATAACCTGCGGACTCCCGAACACTCGCCCCAAAGTTGCCTCACCTGTGGCGTAACGGGTTGTTTTAGAAATGCACCGATCAACCCCACTCAAACCTTTGGCAAAACAGCCTATCTCGTTGATGAATATTGGCCTGAGTTTGATGCCTATCTGCAAAGCCATCGACAACCGCAGGATTTATTGGCAAGTCCCTTAAACGGCCAACATTGGAAAAAAGCAAATTATGCCTGGAATCAGACGGGGTTTGGCACTGTGAAATCAGCCACTGGGTTGACGTTGAAACGGGCGATCGCATCCCGTCGTCTCCCCGCCCAAGGCAGCTCTCTCCAACAACTTCTACTGCATTTCAACGAAAAGCTAGCCCAACAATATGCAGCATTTCTGCCCTACGATGTCCTGCACATCACGGTAATGCAAAATCTACTGCCGTTCCTGTGGATGCAAGGTAGCTTAGGCGGACGAACCTACGATGTTTTGATGACGCGCCTGCCTCTGTCCGTTCTGCAACAACGCCTCGATCAAGCCCACCAAAATCACCCGGAAAGCCCAACCCTAGCAGATTTCAGAAGTTCAGCCGATCTGATCGAAGCTGAAACTCAGGTACTGCGAGGGGCGCGATTGCTCATCACCCCTCATGCTGAAATCGCAGCTTTATTTCCTCAAAAAGCCGTTCTGCTCGACTGGCATCTGCCCACAATCCAGACTCCGCCCAAACCCGGAAACCGTATCCTCTTTCCCGCTTCAACCTTGGGACGCAAAGGCGCTTACGAACTCCGCAAAGTTGCCCTTGAGCTAGATTTAGAACTTACAGTTTTGGGGCGTGAATTAGAAGGGGAAGCGTTTTGGCAAGGTTTAACCGTTCATGCAGTTGAAGGAAATGCCTTGGATGGAATAGGTCTGGTGGTTTTGCCTGCCTATGTGGAGCATCAGCCTCGGATTTTGTTACGGGCGATCGCAGCCCAAATCCCCGTCATCGCCACCACCGCCTGTGGACTTGACCACATCCCCCAAGTCACCACTATCCCAACAGGACATGAGGCTGCCCTGAAGCAAGCCATTCTCTTTCATCAATCTAAAGGCATGTTGCCCATGCTCAAACCCTAGGTGATTTTTCCAAGAGATTGCATCATTGTAGTTCGCGGAATCCTCTGCAAAAGATGCGTTTAACCACCCCCTTCTTCTATCCTTTGAGAGAAGCCGATCGAACAATAAATCCCTACCTTGTAAGAAAAGGTTTATACCAATTCCAAGTGAACACATATTCACTGTAGGATATGTTAGCGATAGCGTAACGCATCGCCAAAACATAGTGTGTATCAATAGCGCATCACATAGTTTTACCCAAACTGCGAACGCGATGCGTTAAAACATACATCACAGCGTTCTAACGGCTTTATCTAGACTTGGTATTTGCTACCTTTTGACAGATTCCTTTTTAACAAATTCCAATAGGATTGACTCTAATTTTGTTGTCCTCTATCCATGAGGCATTCATGAATTAGGCATCAATCCAACGATCAGCAGTTGGAGAAACTCACGATGAAAGTTCCCCCCGAAATTACCTATCGAGGCATTGGAAAGACCGATGCCATTGAAACGCTTATTCAGGAAAAAATCGCCAAACTAGAGCGAGTCTGCGATCACATTAGCAGTTGCCATATTGCGATCGAGAAACAACAAGACCGTCCCCGCGATCGTTCACCCTACCGTGTTCGACTCGACATTACGGTTCCTCCCAGCCATGAACTCGCCGCAGAAAGCACAATGGGCAACCAGCACCAGTATGTGGGTCTTGATACCGTGATCCGAGATGCCTTTGACAAGGCATGGCGACAACTCAGAGATCTATCGAAGCAGCAGCTAGACTACGATCGAGGCAAAATCAACGATGGCGCTCACGACACAACCGCACTCGTAACTAAGATCTTTCCTGAACAGGGATACGGCTTCCTCAAAACCCTGGATGGCCAAGATATCCACTTCCTTAGCAACAGCGTTGCCCATGATGACTTCGATCGCATAGAAATTGGCACAGGAGTTCGTTTTGAGGCGATCGAAGATGACGAGGGGATGTTACATGCCACCACAGTGCAAATTGTCGATAAACCCGGTGCCCGTGCTGGCCATTCCACCGAAACCTTAATCGAACCACCCTTGGGTTGGGAGTAATAATTCAGAGTAGAATTCAAACTCTTACAGCCTTTGCTAAGGCTGCTACGACTAGCAAAAAGGAGAGGTGGCGCACAAAGCGCCTTACCTCTCCTGTTTATTATCAAGTTTATGGACAGTTGTCCCTTTAACCTGATACGACCGCGTACACACAAGTCTCGCTCGATTCCATCTCGATCGTTTACGCCCTCGAACTCTTCTAAGTCTGGCTCCCAGCTTTGAGTTGCTTTGAACTCCCTGATTTCTCAGGGATTACTCTCTAAGGATTCCAACAAAGACTCATCAAAAGCCCGACTCCCCCAAAGTTGGGGGCTGGGGGGCGCAAAATCTCAGGGGATTCACGAAAACTTGTGTATACACAGTCGCTATTTCTAGGAAGCAACCTTCGCCGTCGATCGCTGTCTCCGCGCAGTCGTCACCGGGGGTTGTTCCGAGGGGGTTTGCATCAGGAAGACCAGAGCGGGGCTGCTTTGCAATTCACGCTTAAGCAGACGACGCAGGTTAGCTTCCAGGTCGGCCTGGAGTTTGACCCAGTTGACATCAATGATGTTGCCATTGCTGAGGGTTTGCGCCAGTTCCGGCCAGCCATCATGGACAACCGCTTCAATGGTTTGGGCGATGGTCTTTTCTAGACGGGCTTTTTCGACAGTGGTGACAACGCCACGCAGGTGAACTTCGGGTTTAGCCATCAGTTCGCCGTTCCAGCCGATCGCTGCAGCAACGGTGACAACGCCATCTTCGGCGAGTTGCTGACGTTCCTTGAGGACACGCTCATGGACAATGCCAGAGCGGGAAGAATCGACCAGTTCAATGCCGGAGGGGACTTTCTCAGAGACGCGAATGCTGTTCTGGGTGAGTTCCACGACATCCCCATTGTCAATGATGATCATGTTTTCTTTGGGAATGCCCATGCTTTGAGCGGTTTCAGAATGCTTCACCAGCATCCGATGTTCGCCATGGACAGGAACGAAAAACTTGGGTTTGGTCAGAGCCAGCATCAGCTTTTGGTCTTCTTGGGCACCGTGGCCGGAGACATGGATACCCTTGTCGCGGCCATAGACGACCTTTGCGCCCTGCATCATCAGTTTGTCGATGGTGTTGACGACGGCGATCGTGTTTCCGGGAATGGGGTTGGCCGAGAATACAACGGTGTCGCCTTCGCGGATTTTGACCTGGCGGTGATCCTGGTTGGCGATGCGGGTCATGGCGGCCATTGGTTCGCCCTGAGAGCCTGTGGTCAGGATTAGGACATTTTCATCGGGCAGCTTGTTGATTTGGTTGAGGGGCACAAACAGGTTATCTTCGCACTTGATATAACCCAGGTTGCGCGCATGGGCAATGACGTTGAGCATCGATCGCCCCAGCACCCCGACCGATCGCTTATGCTTCTTGGCCAGTTCCAGAATCATATTGACCCGGTGAACCGAAGAGGCAAAGGTGGTGACCAACAGTCGTCCGGAGGCTTGAGAGAAGGCGCGATCGAGATTGGGGAAGACCGAGCGTTCTGAAGGCGTAAAGCCAGGGACTTCGGAGTTGGTGGAGTCGCTGATCAGACAGAGCACGCCTTTTTCGCCATGTTCAGCGAGGCGCTGCAGGTCAAAGGTTTCGCCATCGACGGGAGTATGGTCAATCTTGAAGTCACCCGTATGGATGACCACACCGAGGGGGGTATGAATCGCCACGGTGAAACTGTCGGCGATCGAGTGGGTGTTGCGAATATATTCCACCAGGAAGAAGGAGCCAACGCGCACCATATCGCGGGGACGGACGGTGCGAAGTTCGGTGCGATCGGCAACTCCGGCTTCTTCTAGTTTGTCTTGCAGCAGCGCCATAGCCAGACGCGGGCCGTAGATCACGGGGATGTCGAATTGTTTGAGGTGGAAGGGAATGCCGCCAATGTGATCTTCGTGACCATGGGTGACAATCATGCCCTTGATTTTGTGACGATTTTCGCGCAGATAGGTCATGTCGGGGAGAACGACATTAACGCCATGCATCCCGTCCGTGGGAAAGGCCAGACCTGCATCCAGCAGGATAATTTCATCGTTGTACTCAAATACACAGGTATTCTTACCAATCTCGTGCAATCCACCCAGGGGGATAACTTTGAGCGCGTTTTGTGAACCGTTTTGACTCATGTGTGTCCTTATGCGTTAAGAGATATAGAAACTTGAGCGGGAATGAATGGGATATCGCAAAGAGAAGAACTGAGTTCAGCCGTGGAGCGGAACTCTGAAAGAAACTGATTGGCGAATTTCGCAATTCAGAGGAAGGAATATTCAGTTGTATGAAAAGCTGTTGTTTGCTTTGAACCAAGGTTTATCTTGAACCTGTTTATCTTGAACCTGTTTGTCTTGAACCAATGTCTGTCCTAAACCAAGAAGTTCGCAAGCTCAGGTAAAAGGCAAGCTTGGAAGCAGAAAGCTCATTTCGGTGAGCTTGAGGCTCGCACTCAATTGCTTCTAGGTTGGAGGGAATTTAGATTGTGGCGGACGGGGGTGATTTATCCAGCGAGGAGTCCTAATTCTGTCATGACGGTTTGCAGCAGAGGTTCAAGGTAGGAGGCATGGTCGGCAAGGGGCGATCGCGTCGAACCCACAGGCCAGCCTTGAAGCCTCAGTGCGATTTTCAGGGGGATGGGGTTGGCCGTTACAAAGAGTGCCTTAAATAGGGGAAAAAGCTTTAGGTGGATCTGACTGGCCACTTCGACTTGCCCTTGTTCAAAGGCTTGAACCATTTGCTGTAACGGGTCACCCACGAGATGACTTGCGACACTGACAACTCCCTTTGCGCCCACTGCCAACATGGGAAGCGTTAAAGAGTCATCGCCCGAGTAGATGCAGAACTCAGGAGGAGTAGAGCGCCGAATCTGGCTGACCTGATCAAGATTCCCACTCGCTTCCTTAATTGCAACAATGTTCGGAATTTCGGCGAGGTGAACCACGGTTTCAGGCGCGAGATTTTGCCCCGTGCGACCTGGAATGTTATAGAGCATCATCGGCAATTCGGGACTCGCCTCGGCAATGGCTCGAAAATGCTGATATAACCCATCCTGGGGTGGCTTGTTGTAGTAAGGAACCACTTGAAGTGTTCCATCTAATCCTAGCGTATTTGCCTTCGTTGTGGCAGCGATCGCTTCCTTTGTGGAATTTGATCCCGCCCCTGCAATGACTTTAGCTTTCCCCGAAATTGCTTTTTGAACCACCTGGAACAGGGCAAATTCCTCATCCCAGGTGAGGGTCGGCGATTCGCCCGTCGTCCCGCAGACCACCAGCGTATCAGATCCATGCTCAACTAGGTGTACGGCCAACTTCTCGGCCACCGCATAGTCTACCTCGCCGTCTTCCGTAAACGGCGTAATCATTGCAGTTATCACACGTCCAAAATGGCTCACACGTTAACACTCCTCTACCAGGAGGGAAATAGGAATTTTCTTCGAGATGACTTTGTTGGAATAGAGTCCCAGAACATCGCTTGTGGGATAGGCATCCTGCCTGTCCAAGCCCTAAGACAAACCAAAAATCTATCCAACGGTTTTCTGAACCCTATATTTTTGAACCGAATTCGTTTGAACTAAATCAGTTTTTTTGAGCTCAGTCAAACATAAATCAGTCAAACATTACTGAACCGTCACAGCTTGCTTCGCAGGTCGAACTTGATCCTGCTCAACCAATAACTCCGCAATTTGAACGGCGTTAAGTGCCGCGCCTTTGCGAATCTGATCACCGCTCAGCCAGAGTTCCAGACAGTTGGGGTCAGAAATATCCTGCCGAATCCGTCCCACCAAGACCTCGTCTTTGCCGCTAGCTTCCATAGGCATGGGGAAGTAGTTGGCCTTCCAGTCCTCAACCAGTTTGACACCCGGAGCTTGGCTCAAGACTTCGCGGGCTTGCTCAACCCCAAAAGGACTGCCAAACTCTAGATTAATCGATTCGGAATGCGCTCGCAGGACGGGAACCCGAATACAGGTGGCGGTCACCCGTAGGTTGGGGACACCGAAGATTTTGCGGGTTTCGTTGACCATTTTCATTTCTTCTTCGCAGTAACCCTGGTCGTTAATCGGGGTGTTGTGCGGGAAGAGATTGAAAGCTAAAGGATAGGGGAAAATTTCAGTTTTGGGAACCTGATCGTTCAAAATTGCTTGAGCCTGGACTTTGACTTCTTCCATGGCTCGGGCTCCGGCTCCGCTGGCTGACTGGTAAGTGGAAGCCACAATCCGCTGTATCGGCTGGATCTGATGCAGGGGATAAACTGCAACGGCCATCAAAATGGTGGTGCAGTTGGGGTTGGCAATGATGCCCTGATGGGTTGCCGCCGCTTCGGGGTTGACCTCGGGCACCACTAGGGGCACATCGGGGCGCATCCGGAAGGCGCTGGAGTTGTCAATCATCACGGCTCCCGCCTGGACGATCGCATCTACCCAGGCTTTAGAGGTTGACCCGCCCGCCGAAGCTAGGACGAGATCGATTTGATCGAAAGAGCGATCGCCCACTGCTTCAATCTCCAGGGTTTCGCCCTGAAACTTGAGACGCTGCCCCGCCGATCGGGGAGAGGCCAACAGCTTCAGGTCGGCCAGGGGAAAATTTCGCTCAGCTAGTAGATCTAAAAGTTCAGTGCCAACCGCACCCGTGGCACCGAGAATCGCAACTCGATAGGATTTTGGCAAACTCAATATCCTCCAATTAGTGAAAGCAATTTAAGAAGTTAGAAATGAAATGAAATATGACCAAAATTTAGGAATGAAGAGAGATTTTAAGCATCTTGCCCTGGAATCGGTAAGCTTTTTTTGACGGCAGTCCCTGAAATTTTGTGAATGTTTGTCCTGAAGTTTTACCTTAAAGCTTTGTCCTGAATTTCTGTCCTGGATTTTTGCCCTGAAGTTTTGATAGATGATTTCTTGATATCCAGATTTCTTAACGAAAAATTAGGGATGCCTTGGTTAGACCTGCTTTACCGACTCTCGCTAAAGACTCTGTTTTGAAGGGTTTCTCTAGAGATAACTCTGTCCATCTAGCTCTCTGTTAAACCAATCTATGAATTTATCTAGCCAAAGATATCTCTCTTAATAGACATCTCTTCTCTTACTATCTCAGTCCATTGAACTCTAATTGATTAACCCATTTCACAGGATATCTTCTAAAGGTACCGAGTTCGATGGAGTCTAGGTAAACCAGTGGACGCATCCAAAGTTGAGGAAGTTTCTTTGGAATTGGGGTATGGATAGTCAGTATATGGGGTGATGCAGCGTTAAGCAAGAATGCGATCGCCCCTCTATCGATACAATTTCTGCAAATTTAAGCTTATTTTTACCTTTTCCAAGGTGCCCTGTCGCTTTGCGATGAGCCAGTCTTTGCAACTGTCCCTAGAAAAAATTGTCTTGACATCCTAATAACTTTCTGATCGGCGCAAAGCAGGTTGGAGCAGAATCAGTTACTATAGCTAATTGCAGCAAGGCTCAACGGTTTTGCCCCAAATCTCCCTAGGAGATTCCCTAGTCAATACTAGGCCAATACTAGTGAATACATCGCTGTGCTGAGGCATTACTGAAATCCGATCGCCAATCTTGCAACCTGGGCGCGTCCCTGGCAAAAGAGAAGCGATGGGCACAGCGAGAGATCCTATTGCAGCGGCGGAAGCCACTGCCCCTACACCCAGACCCCCGTAACGAGAAACGCAATGAAAGTTACCCAGGAAAAGCTCCCCGCGAGTCAAATTGGTTTAGAGATTGAAATTTCCCCTGAGATGTCATCGAAGGCTTACGAGAAGACTCTGCAGGAGTTCACTCGCAGTGCCAACATTCCTGGGTTCCGCAAAGGCAAGGTGCCTCGCCAAGTGCTGATCCAGCGCTACGGTTCTACTCGCATCAAGGCGACTGTCCTCGAAGAATTGATTCAAGAGAGTCTGAAAGAAGCGGTTGACCAGGAGAAGCTGCAAACTTTAGGGCAGTTTTCGCTGGTTTCCGACTTTGAAGACCTCCTAGGACAATTTGAACCCGGAACGCCCATCACCTTCAAGGCGGCGGTAGATGTCCCTCCCGAGGCAGAACTGAAGCAATACAAAGGTTTGGAAGTCAAGGCTGAAGAGATCAAGTATGACCCCAGCCAGGTCGATAAGGTCATTGAAGACTACCGCAAACGGGCTGCGACCCTGGTGCCTGTTGAGGGACGGGGTGCAGAAGCGACGGATGTGGCGATCGTAGACTTCGCAGGCAAAATCGTTGGCGCACCCGAGGGAGAAGAAGATATCCCCGGCGGCAGTGCCGAAGACTTCCAGATTGACCTGTCTCAAGGTGGCTTCATTCCCGGCTTCATCGAAGGCATCATCGGCATGACCCCCGGCGAAACCAAAGAGGTTTCGGCCACCTTCCCCGACGACTATCCCCAGGAAGACCTGGGCGGCAAGGATGCCGTCTTCACCATCACCGTGAAGGAACTCAAGGAGCAAGAACTGCCCGAGCTAGACGATGACTTTGCCCAGGAAGTTAGCCAGTTTGAAACCCTGGCCGAACTGAGAGAATCCCTCGAAACCCGCTACCAAAAAGAAGCCGAGGAAAAGACCAAGGAGAACAAGCAGGAAGCCTTGCTCGATGAGCTAATCAAGTACGTGGAAGTGGAGATTCCCGAGACGATGATTAAGCAAGAGGTCGATTTCTCCATCAACCAGACGGCAATGCGCTTCCAGCAGCAGGGCATGGATGTTCGGAAAATCTTCACCAATGAGCTAGTCTCGGTGCTGCGCGAACAGGCCAAGCCCGAAGCTATGACCCGCATCAAGCGGACGCTGGCGCTGGGGGAAGTGGCTAAACTAGAATCCCTCACGGTGGAAGCCAGCGCGGTTGAGGCTCGGGTGAGTGAGCTACTGGAGGAATTTGGGGGCGATCGCGACATCGACATCAACCGAGTTCGTGAGTTTGTCACCGAAGACCTGCTGAAGGACAACATCCTGGACTGGTTAGAGGCCAACGGTACCGTCGAACTGGTTCCAGAAGGTAGCCTCAAGCCAGCAGAACCCGAAGTTCCTGAAGCCCCTGAAGCTCCAGCCTCTGAAGCCACAGTCGATGTGGCCGTAGAGGCGGAGCCTGCCACCGAAGAACCCGAAGTCGTCGTGGATGCGGCTCCCGATGAAGCGGCTCCTGAACCAAAGGCTACAGAGGCTAAAGCAAAATCCAAGGCCAAAGCGGATAAGGCGGACGCTAAGAAGGCAGAAGACGAAGAATCTGCGGAAGCCGCACCTAAAAAGGCAAAAGCGGACAAACCAGCAAAATCTACCAAACAAGCCTCAAAAACTGAATCAAAATAGAAAGTAAGGGAAAGATAGGCGATGGTCATTTCGCAGTCTTTCCCTGCAATTTGGTTCAACCCTTGCCCTGTCTAGGATTGGGCTGCAAAAAGGGTGACACCAAAGCGCTAGCTCCTTCCCTCCTAAGAGAGTTAGTGCATAATTGTCGGATAGGGGGCGGTCATGGCTGAAGACTGAATTCTGAATCATTAAACTTCTAGAACCCTAAATTCTGGAAGTTTAAATTCTAGAAACCTATTCAATCAGGCAGCTTGTCCTTTATCCCAACTTCGTGTAGTATCTCGGTCGCACCCAGAAAATCACGAATTCCCTTTGATCCCCTTCTCATCAGGCTCATACCCCAGGTTCTATGCCCCAATCCCAGATGTCCAACTATGACTTCACCAGTATTCGCCCCTCAGAATACGATTCTTTGGGTTCCCATCCAGTGAAGTCCACCGCAGAATCCTACTCCGTCCCGCCCCATAACGTGGTGCCGATGGTGCTGGAGCAGTCCGGACGCGGCGAACGAGCCTTTGACATTTACTCCAGACTGCTGCGAGAGCGGATTGTCTTCCTGGGCACACCCGTGGATGACGATGTGGCCGATTCGATCGTGGCGCAATTTCTCTACCTCGATGCCGAAGACCCCGAGAAGGATGTGCAGCTTTACATCAACTCGCCGGGAGGATCGGTTTCGGCAGGCATGGCGATTTACGACACTATGCAACAGATTCGTCCCAATGTCGTAACGATCTGTTACGGATTGGCCGCAAGCATGGGAGCCTTTTTGTTAGCATCAGGCGAGCCTGGAAAGCGTCTATCGCTTCCTAGCTCTCGCATTATGATTCACCAGCCGCTTGGGGGTGCCCAAGGTCAGGCCGTTGATATCGAAATTCAGGCTAAAGAAATTCTGTATATTAAGCGTACTTTGAACGAATTGTTGTCTTATCATACTGGGCAGCCATTTGAAAAACTTGAGGCTGACACGGAGCGCGATTTCTTTATGTCGGCAGAAGAAGCAAAGAGCTATGGTTTGATTGATCAGGTCATCACTCGTCACGATCTGCCTTCGGCGAGAGAATCTATTACCGCAGTGAAATAAGGGGCGAATATGTCGAAATATGACTCCCATCTCAAATGCTCGTTCTGCGGTAAGTCGCAGGAACAGGTACGCAAGCTCATCGCTGGGCCTGGTGTATACATTTGCGATGAATGTGTTGACCTCTGCAACGAAATTTTAGACGAGGAGTTGTTTGACTCAACGGCTGCCGTCCCCCAACCCTCCGCTCGGCGGGACAATCAGCCCGAGAAGCGCCCAGCTCGCTCCACCAGCTTGTCGATGAACCAAATCCCCAAGCCGCGTGAAATCAAAAAACATCTCGATGAGCATGTCATTGGCCAGGATGAGGCCAAGAAAATCCTCTCTGTCGCGGTCTACAACCACTACAAGCGGCTCAGCTTTGTCCAATCCAAGGGCAGCAACGGCAAACATGATGACGCGGTCGAACTGCAAAAATCCAACATTCTGCTAATTGGCCCCACCGGATGCGGCAAAACCCTTCTGGCTCAAACCCTGGCCGAAATGCTGGATGTCCCCTTTGCGGTCGCCGATGCCACCACGCTTACCGAAGCGGGATACGTGGGTGAAGATGTCGAAAACATTCTCCTGCGCCTCCTGCAAGTCGCGGATTTGGATGTAGAAGCGGCTCAACGCGGCATCATCTACATCGACGAAATCGACAAAATTGCCCGCAAGAGCGAAAACCCCTCGATTACCCGCGATGTTTCCGGTGAAGGCGTTCAGCAAGCCCTCCTGAAAATGCTGGAAGGCACCGTTGCCAATGTGCCGCCCCAAGGTGGACGAAAGCATCCCTATCAAGACTGCATCCAAATTGATACCAGTAATATTCTGTTTATCTGTGGGGGTGCATTTGTCGGGCTAGACAAGGCAGTTGAGCAGCGAATTGGGAAGAAGTCCATTGGCTTTGTTCAACCGGGTGAAGGTCAGCCCAAGGAAAAACGCGCCGCTGATGTGCTAAAGCATCTGGAACCGGATGATCTGGTCAAGTTTGGCATGATCCCTGAGTTTATTGGCCGGGTTCCCGTGATGGCGGTCGTCGATCCGCTGGATGAAGATGCTCTGGCCGAAATCCTCACCGAGCCTCGCAATGCGCTGGTGAAGCAGTTCCAAAAGCTGATGCGGATGGACAATGTGAATCTGGAGTTCAAGCCGGATGCGATTCGGGCGATCGCCAAAGAAGCCTACCGTCGCAAAACCGGAGCCAGAGCCTTACGCAGCATCGTCGAAGAACTGATGCTCGATGTCATGTACGAGTTGCCGTCCCGCAAGGATGTCACCCGTTGCGCGATTACGCGAGAAATGGTGGAGAAGCGATCGACTGCCGATCTGCTGGTTCACCCCTCCTCGTTGCCCAAGCCTGAATCTGCTTAAGCCATTCAGCTTGATTCATTGAGCGAATTGAACTTAAGCAATCTTTAATTGGATTTGATTCTGGGGTGCGGTAGGCTAAGCCTATCGCACCCTAGTTTTTAGCTGTTTAGTTTAATTTTTTGCAATGCCTTTTTTAGAAATTCGTGGGGTTGACCACTATTACGAGTGGATCGGCCAACCCGGTCAGCTCGTGCCATCCGGGAAGCCCGTCATGGTCTTCATCCATGGTTGGGCTGGGTCTACTCGATATTGGCAAAGTACCGCGCTGGCCTTGGCGAATCAGTTTGACTGTTTGCTCTACGATATGCGCGGATTTGGGCGATCGCACCTCCCCCGTCCCATCCCCGAAGCCGTCGCCAACCTGGGCTATGGCCTGGACACCTTCGCCGATGACCTGGCTCTATTACTGGACGCACTAGGACTCGATCGGGTATATCTCAACGCCCATTCCACAGGCGGTTCAGTCGCAGTTCTCTTTGTCAATCACTATCCGCAGCGGGTCGAACGGGCGATTTTGACTTGTAATGGCGTGTTTGAATATCAGGCGATCGCATTCAAACTTTTCCACTTTTTTAGTCGCTATGTCGTGGCGTTTCGGCCATCCTGGCTAGCAAAAATTCCGCAAGTCGATCGGCTGTTTATGGCTCGGTTTTTGCATCGCCCATTACCCACAACCGTCAATCGTGCCTTTCTAGAAGATTTTTTGATGGCTGACTACGAGGTGGCCTTGGGCACCGTCTACACAGCGGTCAGTCAAAAGGCGGCTGAGGAAATGCCCCAGGAGTTTGCTCACATTCAGGTGCCGACGCTGTTGATTTCTGGGGAGTATGACCAGATTATTCCAGCGAAGTTGGGACAGAATGCAGCGGCTTTGAATGAGAAATTTGTGCAGCATCAGGTGATTCCGAAGACGGCTCATTTTCCCATGCTGGAGGATGCGGAAACCTATCTGGGGAGTGTGATGCAGTTTTTGGGGATGGGGGAGCCGTCTATGGTGAATCACTGAGTTGAGGGAGGAATCGATCGCAGAGACGCGAAGACGCAGAGGAAAGACGCAGAGGAAAGACGCAGAGGAAAGACGCAGAGGAAAGACGCAGAGAAGAGACGCAGAGAAGAGACGCAGAGAAGAGACGCAGAGAAGAGACGCAGAGAAGAGACGCAGAGAAGAGACGCAGAGAAGAGACGCAGAGGAAAGACGCAGAGAAAAGACGTAGAGAAAAATATGGAGATGGAGAGGGCGAAGATTTAGAGGGCGGAGAATCTAGCAGTGAGGATGGTTATTGGACAGCGGTGAAGCCTCCATCGATGACTAAATTGTGTCCGGCAACGAAGGCGGCACTGTCGGAGCAGAGCCAGACCACTGCTTCGGCGATGTCTTCGGGTGCGCCGACGCGCCCGATCGGGATTCCAGCAGCCACCTGATCGAACATTTCGGGGGGTGCGCCTGCCCAGAGGTCGGTTTTGACGGCACCGGGGCTGATGATATTGATGCGGATGCGATCGCCCGAGTATTCCGCTGCCGCCGCCCGAGAAAGGGCAATCACCCCAGCTTTGGCGGCTCCATAAGCGCCATAGCCAGCAACTCCCATTAAGGCTCCTTGGGAGGACATATTGACGATCGCCCCTCCTCCGGACTGCTGCATGGCGGGAATCTCATATTTCATGGACAGCCAAACAGATTTGAGGTTGGCGTTGATTTCCAGATCCCAATCGGCCTCTGAAAGGTCAGTGATTTTGCCAGAGTTGCCAGACCCGGCGTTGTTGAAGGCGTAGTCGAGACGGCCATAGGTGGCGATCGCCTTTTGCACCATCGCTTCTACTTCTGAGGCTTTTGTCACATCCGCTTGCACAAACGTTCCTTCACCGCCTGCTTCCTGGATCAGACGGACAGTTTCTTGACCTTTGTCTTCGCGACGTGCGACTACAACGACCTTTGCGCCAGCTTTGCCAAATGCGATCGCCGCTGCTCGACCAATTCCAGAACTTGCTCCAGTCACCAAAGCCACTTTGTCGTTCATTGAACTCATGATTTTCTGCCTCAACAGTCTTTGTAAACGGTTGAATTCATCCTAGACCGCTGAGCCTGGAGGCCGATAATCCATTCTTGCTGGCTTTTATTCAAATCTTGCTCTGGTATAAAGGAGAGTTCCTTAACTAAGGTGGTGTATACGGTCACAATTTGCGCTTTTTGGCTAGCGATTTGGCCGTTGAATTAGGATAAAGACAAGGAGGATTACCCATGCCAAATCTCATCGAGAATATCCATGCCCAAATTCTGTGGAGTTTGCCACCAGCCGATCAACTTCGTCAGGTGTCTCTAATCCTCAACGAGCTAGTGCAGAATAATCCTGGCATTGTTGATGAAAGCGATACTTGGACAGAACAGGATCAGTCTGATCTGGTTAATTTTTCCTTACGATATGCAACAGCAGGATATCTGGATGATGAGGAGTTAGCTGAGTGACCTTTAATCCAAGTGATGTCGCAACAGTTAATTTTTCTCTATCTGTTTCAGCAATTGAGTAACCTGTCGGAGCGATCGCACCCAATAAACCTTCCTACTCCGCTGCGCCTGCTCAACATAGGCTCGATATTTTGGCGTTAACCGTTTGTGGCACAACCAGAGAACCTGGTAGCTCTGCATCGAACTTTTTAGCAGGGGGCTATTCTCTGGCCAGCCCTCGGGTGGATGGAAGAACCCGGTGACTAGGCGTTTGGTGACCAGCCCAAAGTGAACCGGGAGCGGCAAATCGACATAAACGAGGGTGTCGGCTTGATCTAGCCTTGGCCAAAGGGTTTCTATCGAACCAAATCCATCGATCACCCATTGGTCAGCGCACAGAATTTGTTCATGGATTTGTCTGAAATCTTCGGGGGGAATGGGCGTGTCGCCCGTGGGGTATTGGATTTTGTCCAGGTTGTAAAGCGGAAATCCGGTGATTTCGGCTAGTTTCTGGCTTAAGGTAGACTTTCCACCGCCAGCATTCCCAAAAACGGCTACTTTTCTCATGGTGACGTTCCTTCTCCTGGATAGCTTGCTCCCAACCAAAGATGTTGAGCGATCGCCCCCTCCTCCATTCCCGATCGCTCTCCAACCAGCGTAAGGAATAGAATTCGGTTCGTCTGTCGGCAATTGTCCGATGAGAAGTCAGAAAAGATAGGATGCTGCTTGAAGAAGAACCATTCAGCGTGAGCAAGGATTCGAGAAATCTTGCGAATCAGGTCTGGGACTGGGCTTGCTGAGTGATCCAGTCGATTAGCAGGGCATTGACGCGATCGGGTACTTCATCTTGGGGACAGTGACCCGCACCTTCAAGGGGAATGAACTGCTGAACCGCAGGATATTGGGCAAATTTTTGGCCAAGGGCGATCGGTTCCCAAGGGTCCTGGTCGCCCCATAGGATGAGCGCTGGGCAGGACAGAGCCGCCAGGAGATCATCTGGAAGTGGCCCTTGAGAATATTGGGTGAAGGCAATGAAGACATCGGCGGCACCGGGATCACGGGCGGGTGCCATGAGCAGGTTGACGAGTTCATCGGTGACGGCTTCGGGGTGACCGTAGGCTTTGAGGAGAATGTTGCGGACGGTTTTGGGTTTGGCGACGAGGTTGAAGAAGGTGTGGCCAATGGGACGGATGCCGAGGATGCTTTGTAGAATCGGGGTGCCAATGTTGCGGTACCAGGGCTGTTGGGCACGGTGGCGATCGTGCAATAGTCTCAGCGAACAGTTGATCAGCGCAACGCCTAGGGCAAGGTCGGGGCGATCGCAAGCCACCTGCATCACAGCAATACAGCCGATCGAATTCCCCACCCAAAATGCGGGAGTGCCAACGACTTCCTGACAAAAATCAGCCAACTGCTGACTCCAGGTTTCAAAGGTATAGGTAATCTCACCACCGGGCGTGGGTTTGGCCGATGCGCCGAATCCCAGGAGGTCGATCGCATAAACACGAAACTGCTGAGCCAGATCGGGGATATTCTTGCGCCAATGTCCCCAGGACGCGCCGAATCCATGCACCAAGATTACAGCGGTTTCGCCTTGACCTTGGGTTTGGTAAGAGATGGGATAGTCGCGCCAGTGCCAGGTTTGAGCGGGGGCGAATCCGGGGATGGGGGATGGAGGGGCGATCGCGCTAGAGGATACCATTTTGAGTTCTAGATTTTTTCGATTAGGAACAGGAAAGGCGAAAGGTAATTGGCCTAACCCAGCTTCACAGTTTTTAAGCAGATTTAGCAAAGACAGCTATTGCAAAAATCTTTACATCTCTTTACTTTAGCGTGGATTCAAAAGACTGCTGCTGTAGCTTAGGGAGAGGCTCTAGAGTGCATAAAAAAGGAAGGCTACAAGTCATGCAGCCTTCCCCATTACCTTAAAGATGCGTTCGAGTACCAAGCTGAGGATTAAAGCCAAAATTCCTCTGCGTCTCTGCGTCTCTGCGGTTCAAATTTAATTCAGCCTGTGTTCTCTCATTCCTTAACCGAAACGACCGCTGACGTAATCTTGGGTCGATTTTTGCTGGGGAGCATTGAAGATATTTTGGGTGCGATCGTACTCCACCAGATAGCCAAATCGTCCACCGCCTTCAGCCGCTTCCGCATTGAAAAAGGCCGTCATGTCAGCCACCCGAGAGGCTTGCTGCATATTGTGGGTGACGATGATGATGGTGAACTGTTGTTTGAGTTCATGCATCAGGTCTTCGACCCGGAGCGTGGAGATCGGGTCAAGGGCGGAACAGGGTTCGTCCATGAGGATAACTTCGGGTTGGATGGCGATCGCCCGAGCAATGCACAGACGCTGCTGTTGACCACCTGAGAGCGATAGACCGCTTTGCTTCAGTTTGTCTTTGACTTCATCCCAGAGGGCGGCACGTTTGAGCGATCGCTCCACCAATTCATCCATGTTGCCCTTGAAGCCATTGATCCGGGCACCAAAAGCAATGTTGTCGTAAATCGACTTGGGGAAGGGATTGGGCTTTTGGAACACCATGCCAATACGGCGGCGGACTTCAACCGGGTCAGTTTGTTTGTTATAGAGATCGGTGCCCTCGAACATGATTCGGCCATCGACTCGGGCACTGGGAATCAGGTCATTAAGACGGTTGAAACAGCGAAGTAGCGTACTTTTGCCACAGCCAGAAGGGCCAATGAACGCGGTCACTTGATTGCGAGCAATGTCCATGTAAACATCGCGCACAGCATGGAAAGCACCATAGAAGATATTCACCTTCTCCGTGCTGATGACCACTTCTGAGGTTGCGGCACTAGAGGGATTCGGCTGAGTGTTAGAGACTGTCATAAAAATAGGGATTGGGGAATTGAGGTGAAATGAAGCTCAGATCAATCAATAGAACGACCCAAAAACTCAATGGGAAAATACAGAAAATAAATTGGCCATACATTGGCCACAACGTCTGCTTAACCGAAGTGCTGACGGCGGGCAAAGCTACGCGCCACAATGCTCACAATCAAAATCAAGGTAACAATCAGCAGCGAAGCAACCCAGGCTAAATCCTGCTGGTTTTTATAGGGTGCGCCAGCGAAGTTGTAAATCAACACGGGCAGCGTCGCAATCGGTTGTAGAATGCCCTGAGCGTAGAAGTTGTTGAACAATGCTGTAATCAGTAGGGGGGCGGTTTCTCCAGCGGCGCGCGCTAGAGACAAAGTGACGCCCGTAGCAATGGAGGGCAAGGCTGCCGGAAGAACGATTTGAGAAATAGTTTGAAAATTGGTTGCACCAACCCCAATCGCTCCTTGACGGGTTTCCATCGGGACTGACTTTAAGCCTTCTTCGGCAGTCCGTTCCACAATGGGAATCATCAGGATAGCCAGGGCAACGCCTCCAGCCAATGCCGAAAAGGTGCCCGTTGTCAGCACCACCACTGCGTAGGCAAACAACCCCATGATAATTGAGGGCACACCACTTAGGACATTGATCCCAAAGCGGACAAAGTTAGCGAACTTAGTACCTCTGGCGAATTCTGAAACGAAAATGGCAGCCATAATGCCGAAGGGGACGCTGATCAAGGCGGCGATCGCCAACACCGTCAAAGACCCCAGAATAGCATTGCCAAAGCCCCCGCCCTGCATCAGCGGCGGCGGCGGCAACTCGGTGAAAACGGCTAGACTCAACCCTGACATCCCTCTAGAGATGACCGTCCAAAGAATTGAAAAGAGGGGCAAAGCTAGCAATAAGGCACAGCCCGTGGCCAAAACCGTCATGAAAGCTCCGAAGGCTTTCCGCATCGGAGCGACGGTATAGGACATGCTTGAGCTTGAATCTGAAGGTGGCTGATCGACGACTGAAGCCATAATGGTTCTCTACTTACCCCAATAGTCCACAGAATTTCAACAGGATGAAAAATGCTAAAAGCCTTATTGCAAAAGGGGGAGCCGTAACAGCAATCCCCCCATCCAAGGGCTAAATTTCTACTCAATTTGCTGGAAGCGAGTAATAATCACCTCAGCCAAAACATTGACCGCCAGCGTCAGCAACATCAGAATCAACCCGGCATAGAGCAGGGACGAAACCTGAAGACCACTGGCTTCAGCGAACTGGTTGGCAATCAGAGAGGCAATCGTCGAAGCCGGGTCAAACACCGAAGCACTAATCCGAGGCGCGTTGCCAATCAGCATCGCGGCGGCCATGGTTTCGCCCAAGGCACGACCTAGCGCCAGCATGACTGCCCCAATAATTCCAGACAGCGCAGCAGGCAGCAGCACCTTTAGGATGGTTTCCCATCGAGTTGCACCTAGCGCCAGCGATCCCTGTCTCAACTGGGGCGGCAGGGAAACCAGGGCATCGCGGGAGATGGCAATAATAATGGGGGAAATCATAATGCCTAGGACAATTCCAGCCTGCACCATGCCCCGAATATCAGGAGCCGTACTAAAGATCGGAATCCACCCTAGCGTTTGGTGGATCACGTTGAGGAAGGGACGGATGAAGGGTACCAAGACAAAAATGCCCCAGAGGCCATACACGACGCTTGGAACAGCGGCTAGGAGTTCAATCACAAAGGCGATCGGGGTTCTAATCTTGGCAGGCAAAAAGTCTTCGCTCAGGAAAACAGCCACCCCAACGCCCAGAGGAACGGCTAGCAACAGCGCAATAATCGAACTGACAATCGTGCCATAGATCTGAGGCAGTGCGCCGTAGATATCTTCGACCGGGTTCCAACGAGCAGTCGTGATAAATCCTAGGCCAAATTGGGCGATTGCCGGATACGCAGCCTGGAAAAGCTGGGCTGTAATCCAAAGGAGAATAACAGCAATGAAGACTGCGAATGCACAGGTCAAGCCAAAGAAAATGCGGTCAATGAGACGAGCGATCGCCAGGGAGCCATTGCTTCCGCTCGAAGACTCGTTTGTGAATGAACTCATAAAATCCTTACAGCACTCAGAAATAGGTTGTCAGTTGTCCCAAAACAGTTGTCCCAAAACAGTGATCCCAAAACAGCAAAGCCTTTGCTTCGGAAGTCCTAATCGCAAGTAGGACTCATCACAGCGAGAACAATCACATCACAGCGAGAGCAATCACAGGTAGAACGATCACCGGAACAGATAAAGTTGAAATCAAAACCTAAAACAGTCGTTAGACCCTTCTCTCTATCATCTCAGCAACCGACGCCGATAGATACAATCGTTGCAGTTGTCCACCGACTTATCTGATAAAATATCTCGTTTTGAATGGCGATCGCTTTTTTAGTCTTTTGTTCGACCATCGATCTCCATTCTGGCATTCTCACCCCAGAACCATCAGCCCATTCCATTAACCCAAACTTGACCCCAAGATAGATTTTTTCCAATGCGCTGAATCTTTTAGGGTAGCTAAGAATTCTGTACCATTGGGCTGAGATGAGCAAACTGATATTTACTATCTACGGCACACTCCCAGACATCTTGCCCAGCAAGCTTCCAAAGGAGTGCATAGCAAGCAGGGCGGAAAAAGAAACCAGTACATCGAGAGAGAACAGCGTAAAAAGAAAACAGTGCATAAAAAGAGAGACGCGAACCCTCGCGCCTCTCTTTTTTAGGACTACTGAATCTTAGTGACGGCTTCCTTGACCTTACCGTTGGTTTCGGGCGGCATCGATACATAGCCCAACTGATCGGCAAACTGCTTACCATCAGTTAAAGCCCAATCGACAACAGCCTTGAGGGCTTCACCCTTAGTGGCATCATCGTACTTGGGATAGAGCAACAACCAGGTCAAGCTGGTGATGGGGTAGGCATTGGCATCAGCGGGATCGGGCACCGTAAGAGCAAAGTCAGCCGGAATGGTAGCACCTTTGAATGCCAACCCACCCGCTTCTGGGGAAGGGGTGATGATGTTGCCGGACTTGTTTTCAATGGAGGCCATAGACAAGCCATTTTCCTTGGCGTAGGCATACTCTACATAACCAACTGCGCCAGGAGCTTGCTGAACTTGAGCCGTCACCCCTTCGTTGCCTTTTGCACCCGTACCTACAGGCCATTCAACGGACTTGTTTGCACCCGCAGTCCAATCGGCACAGGCTTCATCCAGGTGGGTCGTGAACACAGAGGTGGTACCACTACCATCGGAGCGGTGAACGAAGCTGATATTGGTCGAAGGCAGAGTAACGCCGGGATTCGCAGCGGCGATTTCTGGGGCATTCCAGGTGGTGACTTTGCCGGTGACGATGCCACAGTAGGCCGCTCGGGAAAGCTTCAGGTCTTTGACTTCGGGCAGGTTGTAGGCAAACACCACTGAACCCGCCGTCATGGGGACTTGGATGGGGTCAGCGCCATATTTTTCTTTGAACTTGGCTTTTTCTTCGTCCTTCAGGGGAGAGTCGGTCGCGCCGAAATCCACCGTTCCCGCCAGGAATTGTTCCACACCTGCGCCGCTACCAACGGACTGATAGCTGATTTGAACACCGGGTTCAACTTTGTTGTACTCTGCAAACCAACGCTGATAAAGCGGAGCCGGGAAGCTAGCCCCTGCACCACTCAGAACCGCAGTCTTACCACTACCGCCTGCACCACCCGCAGCAGGGGCAGATCCACCCCCCGTTGCTGAAGGTGCCTGAGGAGGAGTGCTTTGGCAGGCCGCAAAACCAAACGAAAGAGCAGCCAAGGAGGCTAGAAAAGCCCGACGCTTCAGGGAGTTTAGAGAAGTCATAGAATACCTATCAGTCTTGTAGATTCTTACAGGGTCTCGCCTGCATCCTACTGTCTGATAGTAAAGACTAAGTTAACGATCTGGTTAAGGAAAGTTTAAATTTCCACGACAAAAAACATCAGAGTGGACTGGTTTTAAGCTTTGGCCTGGAAGACCTCGAACCGCACTCACTCAATTTGTTAATTATTAAGATTTTCTTAAGCACCTTCAGGAGGTTAATTGCATTAGACGGACAAAATGTCTAGTGCCTCGACTTCTAAACGATAGATTCTAAACGATAGATTCTGGAGGCCAGATTCTAGAGGCCAGATTCTAGAGGATAGATCTAGTCTGGGCATTCCCTGCAAGCTTGTTAAGCTAGTTAATGGAATCTAGAACCTCAATCCCGCGCTAGTGCCAATCGCTCGTCAGTGCAGCCCCGAGTGCAGATCGATCGTCCTGTATCAACTTACTCCCTGGAAGAATTCAGTAATGTATCACATCATTTACGACGGGAACTGTAATTTATGCGTCAATCTGGTTCGAGTTCTAGAGCAGCTTGACCGGGGCGATCGCTTCCACTACATCCCCATGCAAGACCAAGCCACCTTAGCGGAATACGGCATCACCGCCCAAGACTGCGAAATGGGCATGATCCTAATCAACGCAGATGCTCCCAATCAGCGCTGGCAGGGCAGTGACGCGGCTGAAGAAATTGGCCGACTGTTACCCGGTGGTGCTGCCTTTGTTGCTCTGTATCGAGCCATGCCGGGGGTGAAATGGGGGGGCGATCGCATCTACGAACAAATCCGCGACAACCGCTACACCCTCTTCGGCCAACGTCCAACCACCTACGAGTCCGTCTACCCGGCTCAACCCACCTGCGAAACCGGAAGCTGTGGCAAAACGGGCTGATGAAAGATTTGAACCGTAGAGACGCGGAGGAAGAAGGGGAAAGGCGAAAGGGGAAAGGCGAAAGGATGTCAAGGATGTTAATGTTTCAGATCGATGAAGAGTACTGGGGCGATCGCAGAAACAAACAGCAACACATCCAAGAATTCCCTTTCCCCTTTCGCCTTTCCCCTTTTCCCTTTTTCCCCACTCCCAACGATTCAAGACACATCCCTTCTAAAGGGTGCAACGTTTCGATATGATAATGGAGCTAATTTTTTACAAAACGCGCTGCTGAGGATCTTGACATGCTGGCTCTGAAAACCGTTGTTTATATTGTTGTTGCCTTTTTCGTCTCTCTGTTTATCTTTGGTTTCCTGTCCAATGACCCTGCTCGGAACCCCAAGCGTCGGGACATGGAATAGGCTTCGGTGGATGAGTGAATAAGTGGATGGGTGAATGGGTGGATGGGTCAACGGCTCGTGTATCCCTACCATCTACAAAATCACCTCTACTCTGAGGTCGCCTGATCTAAAAGTCGCCTGATCTAAAAATTGTTCTACAACTTAGCCTTAAAGACTTCTAAAGATCCCTTGTGGAGATGCCTTGGCATCAAACCACAAGGGATTTTGAGGAAATTGCCGGGTGAGATGTGAATCCCTGAGTATCCTAAAGAACACCCGAAGACCTTTAGGAACTCCATACCCAGAAACCGCATCCTAGAAACTAGGTGTTGAATTGAATGCAGAGAGCGGCTCATTCCCAATCCTGTCATCTTGTATTCCACCTCCTGTCCCTACGGAGAAGCCTTGTGAGGGGCTATCTACCGTTGTTCGTTTAACGCTCGCTTATGCCCTATCCGGTTCTACCGCCCACGCCACCCCCTGTTGTCAGCATTCAGCCGCTTGAGGAATCTCGCCTTGCAGAATCGCCTTCCAACTCCAGTCTCCTGGTTGCCCAAGCTATTCCAGAAGCCTCTGCGCCAGAATTCACGCCGGAGCTAGCTCGAAGGCCAAGACCTGCACAACCCCAATCGACCCAGGTCACCCAGGCTCCCCTTCAAGATCCTCAAGACCCTCCAACAGGACAGGCCGTAGAACTGGGGCAACCCATGTCTGTGGATAGTCTGGACGATCGCGATCGCCCCTCCACCGCCAACTTCGTATCGCTCACCCAAATCCAGACCGACGCCACCCCCACGATCATTTCCCTGCCGGATACCCCCGTTCCATTCATCGCCCAATCCACGCCACCAGCCGGAGGCTCTAACTCCACGCCAGTACCCGATCGCCCCGATCGCATCGTTCCCACCGTTCCCGCCCCGCTCAACGAATCCCTGCCCCTACCCGTTCCCATTCCTGAGCCATCCTCCGAGCAACCTGGCCAGTTTCGACCCGCCCCGTTGGGTACGCCGACATCTCCAGCACAACCAGCACAACCAGAAGGAATCACCATTCCAACGCCATCGGAAGTGCCCACCCCTTCGATTCCCACCATTCCTGGCCAAGTCATCCCCGGTCAGGAACTCCCCGGCCAAATTCCCGGCCAAATTCCAGGCCAGATTCCAGGCCAGATTCCAGGGCAACTCCCCGGTCAAATTCCAGGACAACTTCCAGGACAACTTCCAGGACAACTTCCTAGCCAACCTCCCAGCTCAACCCCTGGTCAACCCCAGGTACCCACTCCAGGCACAACTCCAGGCACGGCTCCAGGGACTCCCCCCGGAACCGAGCCTATTCCAGGCACCGAAAATGTTGTTGAACTGAACGCCGATCGCCAGGAATATGACTCGCTCAGCCAGGTTTACCGAGCAGAGGGCAATGCGGTCTTAAGATTTCGGGGGGCAACGCTGCGAGCCGATCAAATTCAGGTCAATATTCCTAACCGGATTGCAGTCGCGAATGGCAATGCGGTCTTTACTCGGGGACAGCAGGTGATTCAGGGCGATCGCCTAGAATACAACCTGGTACAGGGCGATGGCACCGTTTTTGGAGCCAGCGGCGAACTCTTTTTGCCGACTGCGGGCAATGATTTAACCCCAGGACTTCCAACCGATGTCGCTGCCCAGACCACTCCCAGCCTGGATTCTCCGTTTCAGTTTCTCGGATCAGCCACGGGAGTAACCTTTGGCCTCAGCGGCGGCGGCAACCGGGGCAACAATTCTAGTGGTGCAGGCGGTGAGCTGAGACGGTTACGATTTGAAGCCGAGCGGGTCACCTTTGCTGGAGATAGTGCAGAAGCTGAAAATGTCCGCATTACCAATGACCCTTTTTCACCACCGGAATTAGAAATACGCTCCAATCGAGTCACATTCACTCGACTGTCACCGACTCAGAGCGAAATTCGAGCGCGTAATCCCCGCGCAGTCTTTGACCAGGGATTTTCTCTGCCGTTGTTGCGCGATCGCCTCCTCCTCGACAGCCGCAACCGCAACCCCGGACTCTTCCAATTTGGCTTTGACGAAGAAGATCGGGGCGGTTTCTTCATTGAACGCACCTTTGAACTTCTGTCAAATCGCAACGCCAGTTTCAGCGTTACGCCCCAATTTCTGATCCAGCGTGGGTTTGATGAAGGCAATTTCTTCCAGCCTTCCACCTTTGGTTTGACCGCGCGTCTCGATGCCGATCTGACACCAACGACCAGTATTTTGGGCAATGCCGTATTGACTAGCCTTGACTTGGGCGATGTCGAGAATTCGCTCCGTGCCAGTCTACGAGCAAGACAACAGATTGGTACCCACAACCTGGGATTGGAATATAGCTATCGCGATCGCCTCTTCAATGGTTCTCTAGGGTTTCAAAATGTCCAGAGCAGTTTAGGTCTGGTCGTCACTTCTCCTACGATTCGGCTGGGGCAGACGGGCATTGACCTGAGCTATCAGGGCGGCGTACAGCTTGTTCGAGCCGATACCGATCGCTCTAGCCTGCTAGAAGTGGGTCGCTCCAACAACCGGGTTGATCTGACTCGCTATCAAGTCAGCGCTGCCCTCAATCGTTCGTTTTTGCTTTGGCAAGGCACCGCCCTTCCCCCCACCCCAACGGAAGGACTCCGCTATACGCCCAATCCCGTTACGCCTAACCTGGCGCTGTTTACGGGACTACGAGGGGTTGCCAGTGCCTATAGCAACGGCGAAACCCAAACCAACCTGACCGCCTCGATTGGGATTGCGGGACAGCTAGGACGATTCTCGCGTCCATTTTTGGATTCCACCAGTTTCTATCTGTTTTATTCCTACACAGCTCTGGAGGGCGAATCTCCTTTTTTGTTCGACCGTGTTGCGGACACACAAACTATTAGTGCAGGCATTACCCAACAAATCTACGGGCCTTTTCGCTTTGGCATTCAAACGGCCTATAGCTTGAACCGCGATCGCGAAATCGACACCATTTACACCCTGGAATATAGCCGCCGCACCTACGCCATTTCCCTCAGCTATAGCCCGATTCGAGAATCCGCCGCCATCAATTTCCGCATCAGCGACTTTAACTGGAGCGGAGATCCAGGGCAGTTTTCTGGCCTAGGCGCGACAACGGTAGAGGGTGGAGTTCGGACGCGGAATTGAGTGGAACAGGGATAATGTGGGAGATGGGGAGATAGGGAGATGGGGAGATGGGGAGATAGGGAGGTGCCTCCTTGTCTTCGTTTTTGTGTGAGAAGAAGTTTGATTTTCTGTGGGGATTGAAGCGTCAATAATTGGACATAGAATAAGAAGATTTTTGTGAACGTTTTCTATCTGTCCAAGTGAATGCGCTGAGTTGTGAGAAGCTACCTGTAAGGAACCTATTCGCTGCATTCTTCTAGAAATGACCGTTTGACAGTACGAATCATGTCCTGAAGAATGGGGTGAATGATGTACTCAGGTAAGACAGAAATCAGTTGAGATTTCAAGCTCATAACCTATCGCAGGGGTGAAATATGGACGAGAACCGGAGTTTGCGATCGCACCCAATCCCCATCATCGATTTTGAACCCTTCCTAGTCGGGGATGAATCTGCAAAACAAGCCGTAGCCCAGCAAATCTATCAAGCTTTCGACGAATTTGGCTTTTTATACCTGAAAAATTATGGGTTTACTGAAGGATCGGTCGAACGTTTGTTAACCCAAGCCAAGCGCTTCTTTGATTTGCCGCCTGCCATCAAAAACAAAATTCGCCGCTCTGAAAAAACCAACTGTGGCTATGTCGGGTTTCAGGCCGAGCGGTTGAACCCTGCGCGATCGCCCGACCTCAAAGAAGCCCTTAACATTGGCTCAGCCTCAACCTGGTTGCCCGAAATGGAAGAGTTCCGTGCCACCATTTACGGGTTTTACCAGGTTTGCATTGATACTTTGGCTGATAAGGTATTGCGGGCGATCGCCCTTTCCCTCGATCTACCCGAAAGCTTCTTTGTCGAGAAACATGGAGAAAATTATTTCCTCAGACTCTTGCACTATCCGGCCTTTGATCAGCCCTTAGCCGCCGATCAAATGCGGGCAGGTGAACATACCGACTACGGCAGCATCACCCTCCTGTTCCAAGACCCGGTGGGTGGCTTAGAAATCCGCGTGGCTGACCAGTGGATTGCGGCTCCCTATATTCCTGAAACCGTGGTGATTAATATCGGCGATGCCATGCAGCGTTGGACAAATAATCGTTTTCGTTCCACGCCCCACCGAGTGGTATTGACCGAAGGACAGGAAATCCAGTCGCGTTACTCGACCGCACTCTTTTGTGACCCGAATCCGGATGTGGAAATTTCCTGTTTGCCGATTTGTCAGAGTAGCGATCGCCCTCCCCAATACGCCCCTATTCGCTTCCAGGACTATCTGGAAAGCCGATTTGCCGCCACCTATCGCCCTTCCTAATCTCTGTATCTCAATATCTTTGTATCTCAATGGAGCGCAATGCAACCGAATATTTCCATTAGGAATTTTGGCTGATTGGAGGCTGATTGGAGTCTTCAGGGATAAGCCAGGTGATGCTTTGGGGATATGCGATCGCCCAAATCCTGAAAATTCCCCAATTGTTTATCCTTGCATTTGAATTCGCTATGATCAAAACCTTAAGACTCCAGCCGTTCATCCAAGACTTGAGGATTGGTGGGGTAACATCCTTCTAAACGACAGAACCAATCAGATATTTTTATGGAGCAAGAGACTTTACCCACCGAGGTCATCCTGAGCCATCCCCAACAAACGCTAGGCCGCCTCCGCCTCGACTGGAACCCCCAACCCGGTGCCCACCTGGATGTTGAGGGCAAAACCTACACGGTTCTAGAACGTCGGCATCGCTACCAGCTTAAATCGGGCAAGTATTGTCTTCAAACCATCTCGCTGTACGTGCAGTCCGCACAAGCCACTGCCGAACACAGCTACATCAATGGCCGCTCCATCCTAGGAGATGCCACCTGTCGGTTTAATGCTTGCTCTGAATTGATTCGCTGTGCAGTGAACCCTGAAGGTCCCTGCCAAGGCTGTCGGTTTTACGAGAAAAAGGGCGGCAATGAGGTTTAACCTGGGGACTTAGGGCGTTGTTGTCCGATCGCCACTACCGCCACCCCATAAACCGAAATCTGGTGCCGACGCAGAACCTCAGCAGCCGTCCTGATTGTGGCTCCAGTGGTGTAGATATCATCTATTAGAATTACTCGCTTGCGAGGCACCTGCCGCCGAAAATCAACGCCCAGATCAAACGCGCCTTCCAAGTTTTCGGCTCTGTCTTTGGCAGAGAGGCCAAATTGCGGTGTAGTTGCCACAGTGCGCTCTAGTCCTTGTCTAGCCAAAGGTAGATTTGTCCAGTTGCAAAAGATTTCGGCCAGCAGTTCGGCCTGATTAAACCCACGTTGTTTCAACTTGGAAGGATGCAGGGGAATGGGGACGGCAACCAGGGAAGACGGCTTTGCGGCTGTTGAAGAGAGCCAGCTTTGCCCCAACCATTGTCCTAGGGGACGGGCTAGCTCTGGGTGATTGTCATATTTGAAGGCAGCGAGCGATCGCTTCAAAGCTCCCCCATAAATCCCCCAAGCCACCACAGGCATCGCCTCATGCTGAAACTGCTGCCCTGTCTTGACATGGCATCGCTGAAGCTGGGTTTGGCAGTCATGGCCTAGGGTGTGACGAGTCGATCGCTGACACAGCGGACAACGAGTCTCCAAAAATAAATCCAACCATCCCGTCAACCGCCGCATCCACATCGTCAATTCCCCATAAAGCTCCTTGCAGTATTCCCAGAACTTGGAGAGGAAGGGGAAAGGGAAAAGGGAAAAGGCGAAAGGGGGCAATCGAGGAGAGATGGAAGGGGGCAGAGAATTTTCAAAGAAGTATCAATAAATTATCCAAGAAGTCTCAAGGTGTTCTTCAGGAAATCCCAATCCCTTCAGAGAACCCTTTCGCCTTTCCCCTTTCGCTCTTCGCCTCCCCTCCCCCACTCCCCCAAAAAATTCCCAAATCAAAATCGGTAGATTCTGAGTAAAGGCCGCTAGAATGGCTGTAATAAATCTATAGCTCCATTGTCGTGAGTGGGGCTTAACATGGATTGATATCCTCAGTTAAACGTTCATCACGTCAAGCTACATTTTGTAAACTTAGTCACTCCATCCGTCACAATCGCAATAAAGAACATCCCAATACCCATGGCTTTGATCAAGCAAAACCGAGATTTACCGACAATTAACGAACGCATTCGATTTCCCAAAATTAGAGTTATTGATACCGACGGCGGACAACTAGGTATCATGGTTCCGCGCGATGCCCTCCGCATGGCAGAAGAAAAAGAACTCGATCTAGTTCTGGTGAGCGACAAAGCAGACCCGCCCGTCTGCCGCATCATGGACTACGGTAAGTTCAAGTTTGAGCAGGAAAAGAAAGCGCGGGAAGCCCGCAAAAAGCAGCATACTTCTGACGTTAAAGAAGTCAAAATGCGCTACAAGATTGAAGACCATGATTATCATGTCCGGGTCAACCAGGCAGAGCGATTCCTCAAGTCCGGTGACAAGGTCAAGGCCACTATCATGTTTCGCGGTCGCGAAATCCAACATAGCGACCTTGCCGAAAGCCTCCTGATGCGGATGGCCACCGACCTCCAGGAATTTGCTGAGGTGCAGCAGGCTCCTAAGCGTGAGGGACGCAACATGATGATGATGCTCTCTCCTAAGAAGTAATTCTGCAACCACTTCGCACAGCCTGGTTAGAAATGCTGCAACTGCATTTCCAACCAGGCTTTTGTCATGGTTGAAATAGAGAATGCTCTTGCCAACGGAATTAAACGAAAGAGGTGGGTCATGCTTATTGTGCATAACCCACCTCTTTCGTTTATGGGGAAGTCGTAGAGAGAGAAATAGGAGCGTGCGATCACCCCTACAACGTCACTTGCTTCAGGTGACTCCGGGGATCAAAAGTACGACTATGGCGAATTTTTTCGTAAAGTTCGCGCTCTACTGGACTAATCTCGGGAGGCGGCGTAATCACCACTTTGACCATTTGATCACCTCGGCCATCCTTGGGCTTAGGCCAGCCTTTTCCTCGGAGTCGGAGGGTTTGGCCGGAGCGAATCCCAGCCGGAATGTTCATGGTGACCGTGCCTTCACAGGTGGGCACTTCGATCGAGGCTCCTAGAACGGCTTCATCGGGGGCGATCGCCACTTCACACACCAGATTATCCCCATCAAACTGGAAGAAAGAATGGGGCGCAACTTCCACAATCAGATATAGATCGCCACGCTGCTGATTGTAGGGATTGATCTGACCCTTGCCCTTGACCCGCACTCGACTTCCGGGCTTTGCTCCAGCGGGAATGCGAACCGTAATCATTTCGCTGTTGAGATTCAGCCGCTTTTGCACCCCATGAAAGGCTTCCGATAGGGTCAGGCTCAGGGGCGATTCCAGGTCTTGCCCCGCAGCAGTTGGGTCACCGCCATAGCCTGAGAAATCGTTGTAGCCGCCAAAGCCAGCGCCAGGGCTGCCTGCGCCGGGGCGATAGGTGTAGCTGCGCTGTTGTCTGGCGCTACCGCCGCCTGGGGTGGGGCCGCCGAAGCGACCCAGCAATTCGTTGATAAACTCGTCGAAACTGCCGTACTTGCCAAAGTCAACGCTGTTGAAATCGACGTTGCCGCCGTTGGGAGGCCAGCCCGCGCCCGATCCAGCTTGTTTCCAATACTGGCCAAACTGGTCGTATTTGCTGCGTTTGTCGGTGTCGGACAGAACTTCGTAGGCTTCATTGACTTCTTTGAACTTGGCTTCTGCGGACTTGTCCCCCGGATTCACGTCGGGGTGGAACTTCCGCGCTAGTTTTCGGTAAGCCTGCTTGATTTCGTCAGCCGTCGCGGTCTTCCCTACTCCCAGCGTCCCGTAGTAATCTTTGAAGTCGGTCGCAGCCATTCACTCAGTTCCTTGATGAATTCTGTATAAAAGTTCTGCTTCTAACCTATCAGGTGTTGCAGGTCAAGGGGGTTCGGTTGAGGGGGCGGGAATGGGGCAATTCCCGTACAAGGGCTGGCAGGTTTGGGCAGGCGCACCAGATCGTCTAAGCCCTCGCTGCGGTGGGGCGGGGCACCCAGGAGTTGCCGATGCATTTGCCGGATGATGGCTTCGGGGACTTGACGCGATCGCCCCTGATTACGCGCCAAGCATAGGGGCAAAGGCGTATCCAGCCATAGCCCGGTGAGATGGGTAAAACCGCTGGCACGGGCAAGGGCGATCGCATCCCGACGATAGCGCCGACGGGCATTAGTCGCATCATAAATGGATAGCTTAAGCTGACCCGACTGGATTTGCTGTGCCGCCTGTCGAAACTGCTCCTCAACCCTCCGCCAAATGCCAAACCAATCCCCCTGAATCGCTTCATCGCCAAATAGTTCTGCGCGAATTGCATCAGTTGAAATAATGAGGCTTTGGGGCTGCTTTTGCTGAAGATTCGCCGCCAGGAAGGATTTTCCACTACCGGGCAGCCCAATCATCAGCACCAGAGGACAGTCCACGATCGGCTAGATCACAATGCCATCAGGGATCGTGGCATTCTTGACGGTAACGACAATGCCGCCGCGAATGTAGAACCCAAGTTCTTCCCGTTCTGCTTCCTGGACATTGTCTTTGTTGATGATTTGCACATCGCGACCAATGCGGGCATTTTTGTCGATGATGGCACGCCGGATCGTCGTGTTCGCACCAATCCCAATGGGGACAATGCCTCGCATGATATCCGCTTCCCGCTCCTCGAAGGTTTGGTAGAAGTCGGCTCCCATCAGCAGCGTGTCTTGGATAGAGCAGCCGGATTCAATGCGGGTGCGAATGCCCAGGACAGAGTGGTTGATTTGGCAGTCTTTGATGATGCAGCCGTCTCCCATCATGGTGGCAGTGACGCGGCAGTTCAGCATCTTGGTGGGGGGGAGCGATCGCCCTCTGGTATAAATTGGAGCCTTTTCATCGTAGAAGCTGAAGGGCGGCTGGGGCTGCTGAGTCAGCGCCAGGTTAGCCTCATAGAAGGCTTCAATGGTTCCAATATCTTCCCAGTAGCCGTTGAACAGGTAAGCTTGAATGTTGTGGTCTACAGCAGCGGCGGGGATGATTTCTTTGCCAAAGTCGGTTTGGTCGGGATATTTCTTCAGCAGATCGATCAGGACATCGGTGTTGAAAACATAGATGCCCATGGAGGCGATATAGGGCATTTGCTTGGCTTCGTCGGCTGAGAGTCCTAGCGACATGGTATCGACCTGCATTTGCTTGAGGGCATCTCCCTTGGGCTTTTCGCTGAAGTCAACAATTTTGCCGTCGCCATCAATTTTCATCAAGCCAAAGTCAGAGGCCCGTTTTTCATCCATGGGCAGCACTGAGATGGTGATGTCGGCTCCGGTATCGCGGTGGCGCTGGACAAACTTGGCATAGTCCATGCGGTAGAGATGATCCCCAGAGAGAATCAGCAGTTCTGTCACGTTCCATTCTTTGAACAGCCAGAGGTACTGACGCACGGCATCCGCTGTGCCCTGGAACCAGTTGGGGTTCTCGGGGGTGATTTGGGCGGCCAGTACTTCGACAAACCCTTCGTGGAACCCAGAGAAACTGTAGGTTCGCGCCAGGTGACGATTGAGAGAGGCCGAATTGAACTGGGTTAAAACGTAGATCTTGTAAATTTCGGAATTGATGCAGTTGCTGACTGGAATATCGATCAAGCGGTATTTTCCTGCCAGTGGTACAGCAGGCTTAGCTCTGAGTTTTGTTAGCGGGTACAACCGAGTGCCAGCACCGCCACCAAGAATAATTGCTAATACTTTCTTCACAAAAACCCCTTAACCGTCTCTTTATATTTCTTGTTCTCCCACCCTTAAGTGTCTGACGGTCGGGTAAAGTTGGCAAGAGCTTCAAGATACAAGATTTGGGAATTGGTTAATTTTGATCCCCGTGGGGTAGGTCTGGGGAGGGATGGGGAGATGGGGCGAAAGGGAAAAGGGGAAAGGGAAAAGGGGAAAGGGAAAAGGGGAAAGGGGGTTACTGGGTATCTCTCGTTGCAGGTGGAGATGAAACTTTGTTAGTGGCCTTCATTGGGGTGGATTCTGGGGAAGGAGCCTTTGGGGCTTTGGGGCTTTGGCTGGG
>JALOOP010000208.1 GCA_025454315.1 Oculatellaceae cyanobacterium Prado106 | reverse complement strand
TAGGGGTCAACGTCTTCCACGGGATGAGCTTTTGACTCTCTTACCTTACCCTGTTCTCACCCCCCTGAATAGGCAAAAGTCATAATGAGAATTGCTGGACTTTGAGAATGTTATTAACATATTGAAGCCAGGGTGGTAGCATGGTGGAAGTTGCAGATCGGTATACCGAACTACAAAATAATCCTAAAGAATTCGACCCTAGGATTAAACTCTGGTTACTTTTCACTCATCAGTAACTTTTCATCATCTACATTTCATTCATCGTCTTTTCTCATTTGTCTCTTCGTGCTCAGCGTTAAAGTATTGATTGCTGATGTGGTGCATCAGTGTAGGAGTGTATCTAGCTTGGGATTCCAAGCTTGCTTTAGCAGAATTGAACTTATCACAGAGGGTGAGCCATGATTCAGTCCATCCAATTTTCAGTTGATTTAATTCAAGACGAGGCGCGGCAACTCGTGCAGAAGGGTGTCGTCAGCCGCCAGCAGCCCATCTATGCGCTTTGCAAATATATCCCAGCGCGGGAATGGGCCTACGTAGAGTGCGTTTTAGAAGAAAATAACTTCCTCTTGCGCGATCGCATCGGAGACTTACTCGGTCGCGAAGACTGGGATAACGACTAAACCCTATCCCATATCCCTTCGTTTTCTCTATCTTCACCCACTCATTCATAAATTAAAAATGCCTTTTGGCTGAAGTCCTGCAAACGCACTTCCTCCAAGAGGTATTTTTAGTAATACAGCAAATGGAAGCCGTGACCCTTATTTTGCCTTCGCCTGCAACCCCTTCTGTTGCTGATACACAGCCTTGAACTTTCCTTGCTGCTGATTGTGGTTGACAATGGGAGCCGGATATCCACAGCGATCGCGCTCCATCACCGGAATCACCCCCGAAATTAGCATTTCTGTATCCAAACTCCGCAATTCAGGCAAATACTCCCGAATATACTCGCCCTCGGGGTCAAATTTCTTCGCTTGACTAGCCGGGTTGAAAATTCTCAATGGCTTAGGGTCCATGCCACTAGAGGCGGACCACTGCCATCCTCCATTGTTGGCCGAGAGATCCCAGTCAATCAGCTTTTGGGTGAAATAGCGTTCCCCAAACTGGGAATTGACAAAGAGATCTTTGACTAGAAAACTGGCCACAATCATGCGACAGCGGTTATGCATCCAGCCGACCGTATTCATTTGTCGCATTGCGGCATCCACGATCGGGTACCCCGTCTTCCCATCGCACCAGGCTTGGAAAAAGTCTGGATTATTTTCATAGGGAAAAGTCTTGAAGGGTTCGCGGTAAGCCCCTTTGGCCAGGTCTGGAAAAGCGTACATGGCATGTTGATAAAACTCACGCCAAGCCAGTTCCTGCCGCCAAGTTTTAATATTTTCCCTTGTTTCATCACTGCGGCTCTGCTCTTCCACCGCAACCGTCGCCGCCCAAACCGTCCGCACGCCGATCGCCCCAAACTTCAAAGCCGCGCTCAGTTGAGAAGTGCCGGGATTCGCCGGATAGTTGCGCTGTTCTTGATATTCACCAAGGGCGCGATCGCAAAATGCCTCCAACCGCTCCTCTGCCGCTCCTGTCCCCGGCGCTAAGGGCAACTCATTTGTCCAAACAAAGCCCAAATCCTTAGCCGTGGGTAAGGGAATGACTCCAGACTGTTGGGCGATCGCCATCTCATTGGGTTCCAGTCCTTGAGCATTCTCCAGCGTCGCCTGGGGAGTTGCCTTTGTCCGGTTGCTCCAATTGCGCCAGAACGGGGTGAACACCGTGTAAGGCTGTCCGGAACCGGCCTGGATTTCCTGGGGCGCATGAAGAAGCTGATCCCAAAAGGCTTCAACCTGGATTCCAGAAGCTCTCAGGGCTTCGGCGACTTCTCGATCGCGCGATCGAGAGTAAGGTTCAACATCCTTATTCCAAAAAACCGCTTTGGCCTTAAGCGCCGTGGCCAACTCCGGCAAAGCCTGCAACGGACGATTGTGCAAAATCAAAAGCTGGCTGCCTGCTGCGGTGTAGCGCTCTTGCAGTTCTTGCAAACAGCCGATCATGTACTGCATTCGGACGGGCGCGACATCGCCACCCTCCAGAATTTCAGGATCTAAACAAAAGACACCCACCACCTTGGGGGATCGTTGTCGAGCGATCGCCAGCCCCACATTATCTGCAATCCGAAGATCGCGCCGATGCCAAAAAAGAATTAAATCAGTCATGGTGTATTGCATCACAGGCTAGGCATACCAATTGCCAACAGTATCACAAATGGCATCGTCAGACGGAGAACATTGAAGCAAGACTAGGAATCAAGCCTGGAAAACAATCCTGGGAAGCAAGATTAGTCTTTCGTACGAATGAAGACGCTTCCACTACTCGGCGTAACTCCCAAAAGGAACAGGTGGCGATCGCTAAAGAGAATCTCAACCTCTCAAGTGACATCAAATCACGCCAAATGGCGATCGCCTCATCGTACTGATGAATAACCATTATTTGAATGAGGGAATACTGTTCTGGTGTAGCCACTCTAGCGGGATTTCCTAGAGCCTGCATCTACCTTTGTGTAGATTGATATACGGATGGGTTATCTGTATAAAAATTTAGGCATAGGGATAGAGTACTGAATCACTCTTGAGGCTAAGACAATGTTTGAAATATTCGTCTACAGTCGTCCATCCTTCTCAAAACCTGGGAAATGGAGTCATGCTTGCAGTGGTCAAACTGATGTTAGCTAGCCTGTGGGACGTAAATTGGTTGAGGAGATTTGTCCGATTTGACACATCTGATATCCAGAAAGAGTCGCTGTCTTTACGTAAAAATTACGATGGCATTAGCTTCTTGCAAAGACTGTGTAAAGAAAATGCTCCGTACTTGTCCAATTTATTAATGTCACCCCATAGTCGTACAAATACTGATATTACCCTAGAGGTCGAACCGCATTTATACTCCGATTCTTTCTACAGGGTTAGCAATCGCTGACTTCAGCATCTTGCTGACCATCCTTAAATCCAGCAAGCTTGCTTAGCGATTTGCTGGACTATAACCCCAATGATTCAATCAAGCTTTTCTTAGGATATCTTCCATGGTTTACGTCCCCTCAGAACACTCATCCTCGACCTATGGCAAGGGAATGGAAAACGCCCTGAGCAACACTACGACAGCGGGCTTATCCACCGAAACCAAAATCAATATTCCGTTCAACCACAATCTCACGACGAATCAAGAACTGGAATACATCCGCGAAGCGCTGCTCAGTGGCCGCACTTCAGGGGATGGTTCATTCACCAAAAAATGCAAAGCCTGGTTAGAACAACAAACGGGCTGTGCCAGCGCCCTCATCACCCATTCCTGCACCGCAGCCCTGGAAATGGCGGCTATCCTAGCTAACATTCAGCCTGGGGATGAGGTGATTATGCCGTCCTACACCTTTGTCTCAACCGCCAATGCATTTGTGCTACGAGGCGGTGTTCCGGTCTTTGTGGATATTCGTCCAGATACCCTCAACATTGACGAAACTTGCATTGAGGCTGCGATTACGTCTCGCACTAAGGCGATCGCTCCCGTTCACTATGCCGGAGTCAGTTGCGAGATGAATGCGATCATGGCGATCGCCCAAGAACATGATCTCCTGGTGATTGAAGATGCTGCCCAAGCCATCAGCGCCCAGTACCATGGCAAACCCGTCGGTACGATGGGGCATATGTCCGCCCTGAGTTTCCACGAAACCAAAAACATCATGTCTGGAGAAGGCGGCGCACTCCTGATCAACGATCGCACTTTACTAGAGCGTGCCGAAATCATCCGCGAAAAAGGCACCAATCGCAGCAAGTTTTTTCGGGGCGAACTGGACAAATACACCTGGGTTGATGTGGGTTCTTCTTACCTGCCCAGTGACCTCATTGCGGCCTTCCTGCTGGCTCAGCTAGAGCAATCCGAATACCTCCTCAAACGGCGCGGCGACATCTGGAATTATTACCATGAAACCTTCGCGGTTCTAGAAGCCCAGGGATTAGTCCGTCGTCCCCAAATTCCTGCCCACTGCCAGCACAACGGCCACATTTACTATCTCATCGTCCAGGATTTAGAAACGCGCACTGCTCTCATGGCACACCTCAAAGCCAAAGGCATCCAATCCACCTTCCACTATGTGCCGTTGCACAGTGCCCCAGCAGGCTTAAAATACGGTCGCGCGGTTGGCAGCATGGAACACACCGATCGCCTCAGCGACTGTCTCATCCGCTTACCTTTAGGTTCAGCCATGTCCATGCAGGAAGCTACCCAAGTCAGCACCGCCGTGCTGGAGTTTCTGCTTCCGTAATGGGTTCCATTCCATTCCATTCCATTTCCTAAACCATGGAGCGTTCAATATTGATGCTCCATGGTTTATCTTGAGGTTATTTTCAACTTGCTTTTGTCGATTGGCGATCGCATCTTACTCTGTTGCTATTCCTAAGCGCCCATCCCCGAATAGCGCTTCAACCCCAACCGCCACAGCCGTCGATTCAGCGCCAAAAACAGGCCAATCCAAACCAGCATTACCGCCAACCCTTGCCCCACATTCACCGGCAACCCTACCAAAATACTGGCCGGAAAATCAATCATGTAGGGAAAAGGTGTCCACTTGACAATCTCCTGCACCAGCGGCGGAAAAATCCGCACTGGGGCAATCAAACCGGACAGAAATAAATAGAACAAAAACCAGAAAGACTCGATCGCATTAGCCCGCTCAATCCAAAACGAAAACATAGCAAAGGTATACTGCGCTGCAAAGCGCAGCACAAAGGCCAAACACACGACTAGTAAACACAGCAGTGCATTCGCCAAACTAGGCACCCAGAACGATTGAGGATACAGCCAAAAAAACAGCACAATCAAAATCAACGCAAACGGCAGTCGGGCAAATCGCTCCGCAATATGGGAAATAAAATGATGCCAACCTGGATCAAACGGTTGCAACAATCGAAAAGATAACTTGCCCTCTACCACTTCTCGCTCAAATTCCCAAATCACCCACACCACCGTAAACTGCCGCACCAAAAACACCGCCAAAAAATAGCGCGTAAAATCCAACGGCGACAGCCCAAAGTTACCTCCACCCTGCGCCGCCTGTACCCAAACCCCCATCAAAATCAGCGGCAACGAACCGGACAACACCCACAGCAGCAACTCCGCCCGATACTCCAGCATGTAGGCATAGTAGACCACCATCAGGGTTTTGGTGATGGCGATCGCCCGTTGAATCTGTCGCTTCATAGTTAGATCGCTCCGGCTCGAAAGACCCGCCCAATTACCTCTTCGATAGGTGGATCGGTGACGGTCAAATCGACCACTTCTAGATCAGCCAGAATCCGGGCAATCATCTGGGTCAGCTTTTCTTGCGGCACAATGAAATGCGCGATACGGCCATCCACATTGCCCAGATCGCCGTAGACTGCCAGTTGGCTCGACGACAATCCCTGCGCCAACTCCACCGTCACCTCCCGACAGGGCGCAAACCGATCCAGCAACCCATCCAGGCTGCCGTCATAGATCAATTTCCCTGCATGAATCATCAACACCCGCTGACACAAAGCCGTAATGTCGGCCATATAGTGACTGGTCAACAGCACAGTGGCTTTGTAGCGCTGATTATATTCCTTCAAAAATTCCCGCACGCTCACCTGAGCATTGACATCCAGCCCCAGCGTCGGCTCATCCAAAAACAGCACCTCTGGCTGATGCAGCAAAGCCGCCAGCAACTCCGCCTTCATTCGCTCCCCGAGGGAGAGTTTTCGCACGGGTTGGGTCAGTTTCTCCTGAAGCGACAGCATCTCGCTCAGTTCCCCCACCCGCTGCCGGAAGGTCTGATCCGAAATGCCATAGACCGCCGCATTAATCCGCAAAGAGTCCAGGGCGGGCAAATCCCAGATCAACTGCTGCTTTTGCCCCATCACCAAGGTAATCTTCCGCAAAAAAGCATTTTCCCGACAAAAAGGAACATGCCCCGCCACGCGAATCTTGCCCTCTGAAGGGTGAATCAGTCCGGTCAGCATTTTCAGAGTCGTGGTTTTGCCTGCGCCATTTGCCCCCAAAAAGCCCACGACTTCCCCCGCCCCAATTTCAAAGGACACCGACTGAACCGCTGCCACAGACCGGTAAGTGCGGCGAAAGAAATGGTTCAAGGTGCCTGCTAGCCCTGGTTCTTTGACCGCAACCGGGTAGATTTTACTAAGATTTTCAACCTGAATTGCTGGCATGGGCGGGAGTCTCAAAAAAAACGCTCGTTCGGAATAACACGGCCTATTGGCAATGCCTTCGGTATTATCGTCTACCGCTCACTATTTTGATAGAAATCCTATGTTAGAGCTTAATTCTCTTCACCTTTCAATATCATCTGACCTGAGAACGAAATCGCTTGAGAACGAACGGGGCTAAACCTTTGAACTGGAATGCAGAATGTTTAGCGATCGCCAAATTCCTTATCCTCAATCCCCACCCACCACTCGCCCAAGTTCATCACATCCTGGTGTAGATCGGCGATCGCAGCCTCATAAGCCTCAGCGGTCATCTCACCCCGACGCTCAGCCAGCTTCTTCAAACGCAACTGCGCCAACAACCAGGGTTTAGAGATACTGTCCGTTTGTTCCAGATATTTCGCCAACGCTTCACTGTCCATCTGCAACTCCCAAAGTTTTAAGGGCAAGAGTTCAAGGGCAATCATTCTCCACCTTAGTCATTCTAAGGCTTTTTACAATTCTTAAAGTTGAGAGCGATCGCCCCACCCCCCATGAAATCCCCAACCCCCAGAAGACCCACCCCAAAACCACAAAGACGCAAAACCCAAAGAGAAAGATTTATCCCTCTGCGTCTCTGCGTCTCTGCGTTTAATCAAATTCCCAATTCAATCGAACTCAGTCTAAGCAGCCATATTCTGCGCCGCAAAGTCCCAATTCACCAACTGATCCAAAAAGTTAGTGATAAAGTCAGGCCGACGATTCTGGAAATCCAAGTAATAGGCATGTTCCCAAACATCCAGCGTCAGCAAAGGCTTCTGCCCATGAACCAGCGGATTCTCCGCATTAGGAGTCTTGGTCACCTTGAGGGTGCCATTTTCCAGCACCAACCAAGCCCAACCACTGCCAAACTGGGTTGCAGCCGCCGTCTTAAAGGCTTCTTTGAATGCATCAAAACTGCCAAAGTCGCTGTCAATCTTTGCAGCCAGGTCACCCGTCGGAGCGCCACCGCCACCGGACTTCATGCTGTTCCAAAAGAAACTATGGTTCCAAACCTGGGCAGCATTGTTGAAGATCCCAGCCTTGGAGGCATCGCCGTAGCTGGCCTTGATCACATCTTCCAGGGACATATCCGCCATCGGCGTGTCTTTCACCAGATTGTTGAGGTTCGTCACATAGGCCGCATGGTGCTTGCCAAAGTGAAATTCAAACGTCTTTGCCGACATATTGTGCGCCTCTAGCGCGCCAAAATCGTAGGGCAATGGGGCTTGAGTAAAAGGCATGGTGCAAAGTCCTCAGCAGGTAGTTACGATAGGATTTTATATCAAAAGTACACCTTGTTCAATTTTGACGCTAAGTGTCAAAAAATCCAGCTATCATAGCGGATGTCGCAGCGGCTACAAATATGGGTAGACATGGGTAGACAACGATCTTTATTAGCTCTCATTCTGGTTTTGGCGATTGCCGCCATTTTTGTCCTCACCTACGTCCCAGTTCGCCTGGGGCTAGACTTGCAGGGCGGTTCCCAACTGACGCTCCGGGTAGTTCCCACGGAAGCAGTCCCTCGAATTACGCCCGAAAAATTAGAGGCCGTCCAGCGGGTGGTCGAAAACCGGATTAATGGTCTGGGTGTGTCCGAGTCCGTGGTGCAGACCGTCGGCGAAGACCAGCTTTCCATCCAGCTTCCTGGGGTAAACGACCCCGACCAGGCAGAACGAGTCCTGGGCGGCACGGCACAACTCGACTTTCGGGAGCAACGCCAGGGCACCGAAGGCCAACTTGATGTAGAATTCCAAGTTCGACAAGGCAAAGTCGCCGAACTAGAAGTTCTTAAAAAGGCAGGGGATGCGGCAGCCATTCAGGCCAAACAAGCCGAAATTGATGCTAGCGATACGGCGATCGCAGCCCTCTTCGACAAAACACCCCTCACCGGAGACAGCCTCACCAACGCCTACGCCGCACCCGTCGGCGGCAATTCCTGGGAAGTCGTCCTCAACTTCAACCAGCAAGGAGCCGATGGCTTTGCCAACCTCACCAAAAATGTTGCCGGAACAGGCCGCAGTCTAGGCATCTTTCTCGACAACCGCTTGCTGAGCGCTCCCCGAGTCGATGTCAAATACGCTCAAACGGGCATCTCGGGCGGCATCGCCAGCATTACCGGAGGCTTCAACACCCAACAGGCCAGCGACCTAGCGATCCAACTGCGAGGCGGTGCATTGCCTGTTCCCGTAGAGGTCATCGAAAACCGCACTGTGGATGCCACCTTGGGTCGCGACAGCATCCAACGCAGTATCTACGCGGGACTTCTGGGATTGGCACTGGTGCTGATCTTCATGGTGTTCTACTATCGTCTACCCGGATTGATTGCCGATATTTCTTTGATTCTCTACGCCCTCTTTTCCCTGGCCATCTTCAACCTCCTGGGCGTGACCTTGACCCTCCCTGGTATCGCAGGATTCATTCTTAGTATCGGCATGGCGGTGGATGCCAATGTGCTGATCTTTGAGCGAACCAGGGAAGAACTCCAGGCGGGCAAGAGTCTCTATCGCTCCGTAGAATCGGGCTTCTATCGCGCCTTTTCTAGCATTCTCGATAGTAACGTGACGACGCTGATTGCCTGTGCGGCGCTGTTTTGGTTAGGGACGGGCTTGGTCAAAGGGTTTGCGCTGACGCTGGCGCTGGGCATTGCGGTGAGTATGTTTACGGCGCTCACCTGTAGCCGGACGCTGCTGCTCTTTGCCATCACCCTGCCCAAACTCAAGAAACCTCAATGGTACGCCCCCAACCTGGGCGGCAAAGCAATTCAAGCGGAGAAGACCCCATGAGACTGCAAGTCATTAAACAGCGATCGCTCTGGTGGATGATTTCAGGCGCGCTGATTCTGGCGGGTATTGTCGCCATGTTCATCTCCTGGCAACAAATCCAGGCTCCACTGCGCCCCAGCTTAGACTTTGTGGGCGGCACCCTGCTCCAGCTAGAACTGGACTGTACCCAACCCAACAACTGCACCCAACCCATCGACCCCGCTGCCGTCCGGCAAGTGCTGGCAGAACAGGACTTAGCCAACAGCACTATCCAAGTCTTGGGCAACGAAAAGCAAGCCGTCAGCATCCGCACCTCCGACCTGGATGTAGAGGAGCGTTCTCAGTTAGTCAATGCCCTCAACGAGAAGATTGGCCGCTTTACCGTCCAGCAGATCAACACCGTTGGCCCGACGCTCGGGCGACAAATCTTTACCTCTGGACTGCTAGCGCTGATTATTTCGTTCGCTGGCATCATGGTTTATCTGAGCCTGCGGTTTCAGTTGGACTATGCAGTGTTTGCGATCGTCGCTCTATTGCACGATGTTTTAGTGACAGTGGGCATCTTTGCCATCCTGGGCTTAGTGCTTCAGGTCGAAGTCGATAGTCTGTTTATTGTTGCGCTATTGACCATTGTCGGCTTCTCCGTCAACGACACTGTGGTGATTTACGATCGCATTCGAGAAACCATTAAAGTGGATGGCGATCGCTCCATCAACGACATTGTGGATGATGCCGTCAACCAAACCTTATCCCGCTCCATCAACACCACTCTCACCACTCTCCTTCCCCTGACTGCCATCTTCCTCTTGGGCGGTGAAACCCTCAAATACTTCGCCCTAGCGCTGATCATTGGCTTCATCGCCGGAGCCTACTCCAGTATCTTCATCGCCAGCAGCCTTCTTGCTTTGTGGCGGAAGCGATCGGAGAAGTCGATGGTTTTCGACTCAGCAGGAGAAAAGGGATAACGTTTGGGGATCGAAGAGATGACCTTATGTTATGGCTATGCCGCTACATAGATCATCCCCTGATCAGGCAACGTCGCCATTTGAATCGAGATGAGATAATGAGATGATGAGAAAAAGCTTCTCATTGTCCCATCCTTTGCTTTCTCCCCGAAGTCCATGGCTCCTAAACAACCCCCCACCGAACAGCGCGTGATTCTCCCCAATATTAGTTGGACTCAATTTGAGCAACTGATTCAAGAACTGGGTGTAGAACGAGAGACGCGCCTGACCTACTGGCGGGGCAAGTTGGAAATGATGACTCCCGTGGCGGAGCATGAGCGCTGCCATAAGCTGATGGAATCGCTGATCCTCGTCATGGCCGATGAACTCCGGATGCCCGTCAAGACGATCGCCCCCGTCACCCTCAAAAACCCCGACCTGGGCTGTGCCACTGAGCCGGATGCTTGCTACTACTTCCACGCTTCAGGAAACCAACTCCCTAACCAAACCACCCTCTATTTCCCCGAAGACCCCATCCCCGATCTCCTCGTCGAAGTAGCGCTCACCAAAAGCAACTTGGAAAAACTCCCCCTCTATGCCAACCTCGGCATCCCTGAAGTGTGGCGCTACATCACGACCGCAGGCGAAGATGTTTTGAAAGGCCAACTGTTGATCTATCGCCTCCAGGACAGTCGCTACATCGCCCATAGCACCAGCGGCATTTTCCCTTTCTTGCCCGCTAACCGCATCCTAGAATTCTTAGAACAAAGCGATTCGATGAGTCTCTCAGTGGCGCTGCGGGTTCTCAGGGCCTGGATTCAAGAAAAGCTGTAGTGTGTCGTATTGGAAGTCAATTTGAAGATTGAGCAATCCAATCTCTGAACGCAACTGGTCCGGAAACTAGTGCTTCTGATGCTCTCCTCAGATGGCATCAGGTAGAATCAAGACAAGGATTAAGGAGGGGATAAATATGACTTCAGCATTGAATGAAAAAGCAACTATAACCCGCACCAATTGGGGGCTGATCCTTACAGGAACACGCATCACTCTCTACGATGTGATGGATTATGTTTTGGCTCAATATCCCCCTAAGTTAATTGGCGATATTCTCAATCTAACTGAAGAACAAGTCAACGCAGCCTTATCCTATCTCGAAAAAAATCGTGCCGAAGTCGAAGCGGACTATCAAGCCATCTTGCAGGATGTTGAAGAAAGTCGCCAGTACTGGGAAGAGCGGAACCGAGAGCATTTTGCTCGGATTGCGTCACTACCGCCAAAGCCGGGTCGAGAGGCTTTATGGGCAAAACTTCAGGAACAAAAAGCAAGACATGCAGGGCAAGCATGATTTTTTTGATTGACCATAATCTGGAGAGACAGGCGGAGGTTCTACTTGGCAATATTACAAATCAGGGTTGGCTAGAATCATTGCCCATCCGGTTTGTCACATTCCAGGAGCTTGAATTACCGGTAAACAGCAGCGATCGCGAAGTTTGGCGAACAGCCCAAGCAAATCAAATGATGATCCTTACGGCTAATCGAAAAATGAAAGGCAAGGATGCATTAGAAAAGGTCTTGAGGGAAGAAAACCAGCCTGATTCTTTTCCAGTCATCACGATCGGCAATGCCGATCGCGTCCTAGACGAGCGGGCTTACCGGGATCAATGCGTCGATCGTCTCCTAGAAATTGTGATCGACATTGAGAATTACCTGGGAGTGGGTCGGCTTTTCATCCCGTAAGGGGTGGGAAGGGTGCGATTGCCCCACTCCCCATCCAACCTTACGGGATGTCAAATCTGCTTGGATTAAGACTTTGAAAGGTAGCACTTTCAATCCAGACAAAGTATTCTGTAGAAGCAAAAAGCTTATTGTGCAGATGAGGAACGAATGACTCCTTCACCAACTGGACAAAACACTCAGCAAAACAACGTTGTTTCTAGCGCAGAGACTCCAAACCCGCCGCATCCAGTGAACCCGGATTTCTCACAACGTTTTTCAGAAGTGGCCTGAAAGCCATAATCAGCAATGATTTCAGCCATTATGCCGAAAAAACAGTCTGCGTTTTTTTC
>JALOOP010000584.1 GCA_025454315.1 Oculatellaceae cyanobacterium Prado106 | reverse complement strand
AGGCACTTTTCAGCCCAGAAAACTGAGCAAATGAGGCTAAATTAGCCTGTTCAAGTGGCTGAAACCCGCATTCTCTCGTTACCCCCCTGAACGGTTACCCCCTAAAGGGTGCACAGGAAGGCTGAAAAGTCTGCATAGAAAGAATTCCTTGGGCAATGAGGCATTCCGCTGTAGAACACCCATCCACCCATCCACCCATCTACTACTTACGGCTGACTGACTTGCGAGGTTTCAAAGAGTTCGGTGTAATCGTCCGAAAAGTTAACTTTGACATCGTCCCATTCGCCCGGGGTGACCGCTTCACCTAACACAATGAATACTGCTCTCGTTTGGAATGCGGCAGCTGAGGGTTCTAGACTTGCCTTTTTGCTAACACGCTGGTAGAACTCCCGAAGCGGAAAGTGATCCCCATTTTCGCCCTCATGGCCTTGGAGGTATTGACCCAGATCGGCGGGAAGTTGGGCGGCTAAATCGCTGGCTTCGTCGCCGAGGATGCGTTCGGCGATCGTTTCAAAGACGGCACGAATGGCCTGTTCAGCGGCTTGCTTGGATTCAATTTGACCCACATCTTGAACTTTCTTGATAAATTCATCGTACTTCATTGTTGTTTCTCTCCAGAGTGGCATCACTGCCTATTGATCTTGCTCAAGGAGCGATCGCCATGACCTCGCCCCGCAGATATATTCAGTACGCGGAAAATCGTAGGTGGGGTGGGGGTTCCGTTTCTAATAGAGTTCTTCTAGAAGGACATTGAGCATTTTTTTGTCAACCGCATCACTTAAAACGAAATGCATTACGCCCGTTGAACTAAGGCAGGGCAGGCGATTCATAATCCTTCAGTAATATCCTTCTACACCCACGGAAATAGAATCGCTCTACCTCTTTGGATAGTGTTGTCAGCCTGTAAAGATTGTTTACTGTACTCTCATCTGAAAGATTCCCGGTTAAAAATCCAAAGACCTGTCAGTTTTCTGAATTACAGTCTCTAAATTACCCCCAAATTACAGCTTTACCTCCGATTAACACTATGAGCATTCTAAACGCGCAACTGTCAGCGACCGAAACGGGCTTTCGGGTAGAAGGATACGAAAAGATCGACTTTGATTTTCAAATCATCGATCGCATCTTTGATCCCCAACATCCTCACCTTGCAGATGCCTACCGGGAAGCAGGACGTTGTTTGGCGATCGTCGATCAAAATGTGTATCACCTCTATGGGTCGCAACTGCAAGCCTATTTTGAACATCACAACATTCGATTGACGATTTTTCCGGTGGTGATCGAAGAATCCGAGAAGACGATCGCCACCTTTGAGTACATCATTGATGCCTTTTGCCAGTTTAATCTGCTGCGAAAAGAGCCGGTTCTGGTGATTGGAGGGGGCTTAGTTTCAGATGTGACCGGGTTTGCTTGTTCGGCCTATCGTCGCAGCACCAATTACATTCGGATTCCGACTACGCTGATTGGATTGATTGACGCCAGTATTGCCATCAAAGTCGCGGTCAATCACGGCAAACTAAAGAACCGCTTGGGCGCTTACCATGCCCCGCTCAAAACCTTCCTGGACTTCTCGTTCCTCAAGACTCTGCCCGTGACACAGATTCGCAACGGCATGGCGGAACTGCTGAAGATTTCGATCGTCTCTAATTCCGAAATCTTTGAACTGCTAGAACGCTACGGGGAAAATTTGCTGCATCAGCATTTTGGTTATTTGAGCGAGGATAGTTTCTTGCAAGAAGTGGGGCATCGCGTTAACTACGCTGCTATTCAAACTATGTTGGAACTGGAAACACCAAACCTTCACGAAAAAATGCTCGATCGCGTCATCGCCTATGGTCACACCTGGAGTCCGACTCTGGAACTGACGCCGAATCCGCCGTTGCTCCATGGCCATGCCGTCAACATTGATATGGCGTTGTCTGCCACTCTTGCCGCTCATCGTAATTACATTACCACTGAAGAGCGCGATCGCATTCTCGGCCTCATGAGTCGTCTGGGGTTAGCGTTGGATCATCCCCTGTTGGAAAGTGATTTACTCTGGCGTGCCACCCAGTCCATTACCCTGACTCGCGATGGCCTCCTGCGCGCCGCCATGCCCCGCCCGATCGGCACCTGTCACTTTGTCAATGACCTGACTCGCGCTGAGCTAGACGAAGCACTCGAACTCCACAAGCATCTCTGTGCCAGCTATCCCGGATCTGGGCTAGGAACTGATGCTTACGTAGACAGTGATCTGGCCGTTGAATCCATCCCTGTACTGGTAGGCACCTAACATGATCCAATCCGCTAAAGCTCCTTCCAATTCTTCCAATGCATCTTCTAATGCATCTTCCAATGCATCTTCCAATGCGTCTGGCTCAGCGCCACCCCCGCGTCCAATCACCCCGCTAGGAATCGCGGTGGATCACCTGGAGTCTGCCATGGCACTGCTGGCGCAAGTCCATGGTGTGCCCGATGAGTTGGCGCTGCATCTCCAAACCGCGCTCCTGCGGATGGCTGGGTTAGATCCCTATCTAGAACAATGCACCACGATGGAATCCGCTGAACTCACGGAACTGGCGCAAAAAACCCGCCATGAACCCTGGTCAGCGAACTATGAAAAAGGCGAAACCGTCGAGGAACTAGAGCAAGAAATGCTCTCAGGGCATCTCGAAGGACAAGCCCTAAAAATGTTCGTCAACATGACCCAAGCCCATCGGATTCTCGACATTGGTATGTTCACGGGTTATTCTGCCCTGGCTATGGCCGAAGCCCTGCCCGATGATGGCTGTCTGGTCGCCTGCGAAATTGATCCCTATGCGGCGGACTTTGCCCAAAAGATGTTTGAGCGATCGCCCCATGGCTACAAGATTGGCATTGAGCGCGGCCCCGCATTGGAAACGCTCGATCGCCTGATTACCGCCAAAGCAGAGTTCGATTTTGCCTTCATTGATGCGGCCAAGGGAGAATATATTGCCTATTACCAGAAGCTGCTGGATAGTGATTTGTTAACGCCCAAGGGATACATTGCGGTGGACAATACTCTGTTCCAAGGACAGGTTTATTTACCGGAGCGAGAACAATCGGACACGGCTCGGGCGATCGCCCAGTTCAACCAATATGTCGCCGATGATCCGAGAACAGAACAAGTGTTAATTCCCATCCGAGATGGAGTCACCCTAATTCGACGGGTCTAATGCTTTGGGGTGCGAATTGAAAAAGCTGTGGGTAAGATGAAGTCGCCTAAAAGAGCGAAAGTCGAGCAGGAGAATAGTATTGTGAGATTACCAAGCCTTACAAAC
>JALOOP010000207.1 GCA_025454315.1 Oculatellaceae cyanobacterium Prado106 | reverse complement strand
TCATCTCATCATGGCATTCTACTGGATGTGGAAATTCTCTAATTCTTGGTGCAACTTACTTAAGACATCCCATTTCATATCTTTTTTGAAATAGCAATCGAAACTCCAACTCATTAACTTTTTCCAATCAACAGAAGACATACCCCAATCTCTCTGCGTCTCTGCGTCTCTGCGCTTTCTCGGTTCACATCTAAACTTTACAGCCGTATTTACTACTCCCGCTAAGAAACCGCGTGCATATCCTCTTCCATCTCCCGTCCTAGGTAGACCTCAATCACCTGGGGATTGCTTTGGACTTCATCAATAGTGCCTTCACAAAGAACGGAGCCTTGGTGGAGAACAGTGACTTGTCGGGCGATCTGGCGGACGAACTCCATGTCATGTTCAATGACGATGATGGAGTGGCTTTCGGCCAGGGACATGAGCAGTTCCCCAGTTTTTTCGGTTTCCTCATCAGTGAGTCCGGCCACAGGTTCATCGACCAGGAGCAAATCGGGGGATTGGGCGACCAACATGCCGATTTCCAGCCATTGTTTTTCGCCGTGGGAAAGCAGGTTGGCCTTCAGATCCGCTTTGGGGACAAGCCCGATCGTTTCCAATAGCCCAGATACGGTACGGCGTTCAGCAATGGGAGTACGTTTGAACAGCGTCGAAAGCAGGTTTTTGTTGCGGTTGCAGGCAATTTCCAGGTTCTCACGCGGGGAGAGGTTGAGGTAGACGCGCGGCGTTTGGAACTTACGGCCAATGCCAAGACGGGCGATTTGGTGTTCAGAGAGCGATCGCACATTTCGCCCCTTAAACAACACGCGCCCCTCAGTCGGTTTGACCTTGCCCGTGATGATGTCCAAAAAGGTGGTTTTACCCGCACCGTTGGGGCCAATAATCACCCGCAGTTCCCCCGGTTCCATGCTGAAGTTCAAATCATTCAGCGCCTTGAATCCGTCAAAGCTGACGGTCAGGTTTTCAATCTCCAAGATTTTTGCGTTCATATTCGACCTCGGGATCTTCTTCTAAACTGGGGTAGGTGGTGGTTCGACGTTGACCGCTCAAAGTCAGGAACAAATCCCGCCCTTGCTCTCGGAACCAACCCATCAAACCATTAGGCAATGCCAACACAATAATCAAAAACAAAGCACCCTGGAAAAACAGCCAAATATCAGGAAACTTAACGCTAAGCAAACTCCGGGCAAAGTTGACCACCAGTGTCCCCAAAATTGCGCCCACCAGGGTTGCCCGACCGCCCACCGCCACCCAAATCACCATCTCAATCGAGAAGGCAATATTCATCGAGTTCGGTGAAATAATCCCGGTCTGCACCGTAAACAGCGCCCCGGCAATTCCCGCCAGCGCCCCCGAAATCGCAAACACCAGCACCTTAAATCCAGTTGGATCATAACCCGTGAAGCGAACCCGGCTTTCATCATCGCGGATCGCCACGAGCAAGCGACCAAAGCGACCGCTAGTCAACCACCGACAGAGCGCATAGGCCAGCACCAAAAACAGGATCGTCAACCCATAAAACAGCGACTGGGCAGCGGGTTTATTGACATCCAGACCAAACAGCGTTTTGTAATCCGTCAGACCATTGGTACCATTAAAGAGCTTTTGTTGACCATTAAAGAAATTGAAAAAGATAATCGTCGTAGCCTGGGTCAGGATAGAAAAGTACACGCCCCGAATTCGGTTGCGGAAGATGAGATAGCCCAGGATGCCAGCCACGATCGCAGGAATAATGGCGATCGCCAAAAAGGTAAACGGAAACGAATAAAACGGCTTCCAGAACCAGGGCAACTCTGTCACCCCATACAAACTCATAAACTCCGGCAACTGAATACTCGCAGTCGGCGGAATCTGAAGCTTCAAGTGCATCGCCAGCGCATAGCCACCCAGCGTAAAAAACACCCCATGCCCCAAACTCAGCAACCCCGTATAGCCCCAGATCAAATCAATCCCCAACGCCACAATCCCCAAGGCCAAAAACCGCCCCAGAGAGTTCAACCAAAAACTCGGCAATAGCGCAGGCATCACCAGAATGAGGAAAAGCGCGATCGCCAAAACAATCCCCGCCTCAACCAGGATTCGCCGCTTTGTATCATCTAAGCCCTGTCGTTGTGATCCTAACTGGACGGTCATTTCAGTTCCTCTCGCTGCCAAAATGTTTAGAAGTTACTAGTCATTGACCTAGATTGTGGAGGGGCGAAAGGGAAAAGGGAAAAGGCAGTCATATTCCATTCCATAACCGCTCCTCACCAACCAACCCCCTTTCGCCTTTCGCCTTTCGCCTTTCCCCTTTCCCCTTTCGCCTTTCCCCTTTCGCCTTCCCTAAGCATCAACCGATCGCCCCTTCTGCGGAAACAACCCCGCAGGCTTGAATTGGAGAAACACCACAATCAAGAAAAACACCATGACCTTGGCCATGCTGGTGGACGAAAAGAAAATGAAGAAATCGGCCACGGGTTTGATCGAACTAGCAAGCAAAGCCAGCACGCCAGCGCCAATGATGTAATCGATCACGCCAATGGTTAAGCCGCCGACAATGGTGCCGACCAATTTCCCCACACCGCCGACCACGACCACCATGAACGTGTTGACAATATAGTTTTGTCCAGTATTTGGCCCAACCGAACCCAGCAGGCTCACAGCACATCCGGCAATACCCGCCAGCCCTGAACCCAATGCAAAGGTGAGGGCATCCACTTTTTGGGTCGAAATTCCTAGACAGGAACTCATGGAGCGGTTTTGGGTAACGGCTCGAATTCGCAGTCCCCAAGGCGATCGCTGCAAAAACAAATAAATCCCCACCACACACAGCACCGTCAGCGCCATAATAAACATCCGCGCATAGGGAAGCTGATAGTTGCCCATGGGCAGACCCCCGCGCAACCAAGCGGGTGCAGTCACATCCACATTCTGCGCGCCAAACCAGGGCTTGGTCACCGCTAATCCAAAGGCTTGAGAGAGGAGGGTGCTAAGGGCGATCGTAATCGCTGCCGAAAGAGTAATGAGCAACGCATTTGCCCAGCCGCGTAGCTGTTGGAATTGGGCTTGTCGTTGCAGCAGCCACTTGCCGCCAAAAAACAGGAGACAAAAGAGCGCGATCGCCACCACCAACACCCAGTTCATACTCCGAACAAACTGCTGCAAAATCAAACTCACACCCCAGGTCGCCAGCAGTGTCTCCAAGGGTCTTCCATAGAGATAGCGAATCACGCCTCGTTCCAGGATGAGTCCGGCGATCGCAGCCACAAAAAAAGCCGCAATCAAAGCAAAGAAGATATAGGTTTCCAGCAGACCGGGAGCAAAAGCTTTGAAGGCATTTTGCACCACAAACGTGGTGTAGGCACCCAGCATCATCAACTCACCATGCGCCATATTGATCACGCCCATGAGTCCAAAGACGATCGCCAGCCCCAAAGCCGCCAACAACAAAATAGAACCAATGCTTAAGCCACTAAAAACACCGTCCAGGATACTGGCTATCAAAGCTTGCTCCTCCTACAACGCATTAATTGAGTCAATAAATAAAAACACATGATAAAGATTGAATGAAAGATAGGGAGAAGAAGGTCGGAGGGAGGCAAATCCAATTCCCCAATAGGCTCACAGATCCCTTCCAACGATTACCTTGCACCGATTCCGGTACCAAGGTCAAGTCTAAAAATAAAAGTTTTAAAGGACGAGGCAATCTATCGCTGAGTGCAAATGGATGAAGCCTGCGAAACCAACAGAAATAGCTTGAAGATTCTATCAGGGAAAAAGCTCAACAAAACCTGACAGCAATGCTTCTCCAGGCTTTTCAATAATTCACAAAGTCTCTAAAACCCTGGAAACTCAGGCTCTAAACTATCCACGGCTGACATCCAGCAAATTTTTCAAAGCATGAACAATGCGTCTCCATCGCCAAAATGATCAGGAGATCCCGAGGTAAATGCTCAACGCCCCAACCCCCGATCGCCCAGGCTTGTAGTAAGGACTTCAGTCCTTACAAACCAGCATCTACCCCCATAAGTCGGGAAGCTAAAACCTGGAAAACTCGGCGATCGCAGAAAGTAATTCCCTAACTCATTCATCAAGTCTCATAAGCGGTCACGACGAACGTAACCCCTATGACCTGTCGCAGTAGTAGATGTTGGGGCACAATTCCCTAACCAACAGACCATCGACAGACGATCCACAATCCACACAACCCAAAATCACACCCCAAATTGCATACCAATAAGGGAAGGAAACGGATTGTCAGAGATCCCCAAAGAACTTCCAACAATCCGTTGCATCTCTACAAGCCATTCAGGCAAGGAGACAAGATTTAGATCTTGAACTTGCCAGGGGTTTCACCACTCTTCACGTCCGTCTTAGTCCAGTCGCAGGCGAAGCCCTTGGTCTCAGCCACAAACTGGTTCCAGGGAATCGGATCGACGGGAGCGGGAGTGGAATAAACGATTTCAAACAGACCGTCATCGCGCACTTCCCCAATCCGCACCGTCTTGGAGATATGGTGGTTGTTGTTCATCTTGACGGGGCCTTCGGGCGCATCCATGGCCTGACCATAGGCCGCCGTCCGCACCTTTTCCAAATCCGTGGGAGAACCCTCCGCACCCGCTTTTTCAACGGCTTGCTTCCAGATGTTGACGGAGATGTAGGCCGCTTCCATGGGGTCGTTGGTGACGCGATCGTTGCCAAACTTAGCCTTGAAGGCTTCCACGTACTTCTTGTTGGCAGGGCTGTCCACCGTCATGAAGTAGTTCCAAGCAGCAAAATGTCCCTTGAGGAACTCAGTGCCGATCGCCTTAACTTCTTCTTCGGCAATACTGACCGACATCACGGGGTACTTGTCAGGGCCTAGACCTGCACCCTGCATTTGCTTGAAGAAAGCCACGTTGCTGTCCCCGTTGAGGGTGTTGTAAATTACACCACCATTGGGCAACAAGCTTCTGATTTTGGCAATGATCGGAGCGACTTCGGTGCCGCCTAGAGGCAGGTAGTCTTCCCCAACAGTCTTGCCACCCTTGGCTTCAAGCTGAGCCTTGATGATGGTGTTGGCCGTCCGGGGGAACACATAGTCAGAGCCGATCAGGTAGAAATCTTTGCCTTTGTTTTCCAGCAGCCAATCGACGGAAGGCTCAATTTGCTGGTTGGGCGCAGCACCCGTGTAGAAAATATTCTTCGAGCATTCTTGACCTTCGTACTGCACCGGGTAGTAGAGCATGTGGTTTTTCTCTTCAAACACGGGCAGCACGGCCTTGCGGCTCGCCGAAGTCCAGCAACCAAAGATCACCACAACCTGGTCTTGTTCGATCAATTTCTTCGCTTTCTCAGCAAAGGTGGGCCAATCCGATGCACCGTCTTCCAGAACGGGTTCAATCTGCTTGCCTAGAATTCCACCCGCTTTGTTGATTTCTTCGATGGCGAGTTGGGTAGAATCAACCACACTCTTTTCGCTAATGGCCATGGTGCCGCTCAAGGAGTGAAGAATCCCAACCTTAATGGTGTTACCACCGCCACCCGCTGCCGCAGGTGCCGCCGCCGGAGACGCTCCGCTGGATGAAGCAGCCGTATCTCCACTGGGAGTCGAAGCACAGGCTTTTAACAACATACTGGTTCCCAATGCTGCGGAACCATAAACCAAAAATTTACGACGACCGAATTGACTTGACATCTTTAATTCACCACTCCTCTCGGATAGCGCCTGAGTAATCACGGTTAAGCTAATCGTGATGTTAGGGCTGAGGTTGACGCAGGAATTGTATTGGAAGATACAATTGCTAGTCTTTCCCTCTTAAAAAATCTTAAGAATTAATAAAAGATTGAGTCCCAGTGATGAATGTTACTGAACACTCGCACAAGACAACAGCGATCGCCCCTACGACCATTCTTTCGATCGCCCACCCACAAACGCTTTCGAGCAACTCCACCCCACGACTTCATGCCACCAAAATACAAGGAAACATCATCAAGGGTCTAATCAGCCCTCTCATCAGCCTTCTCATCGCCCCTCTCATCGACCATCTCATCGACCATCTCATCAGCCTTCTCATCGACTATCTCATCGGCTAAAAACTTCGCATAATCCTCCGGCGTATCCAAATCGATCGCCCCACCCGCAAACGGCACACTAATCACCTCATCCAAATGCCGCTCAATCACCGATTTTGCCCCATCCCCACCCGACAAAGCCAACAGTTCCGGAAACAACTCCCGGCTAAACAACGTAGGAATCCCAAACGTATCCGCATAATCAGAAGCAACAATTGACTTTTCCAATTTGCGATGGGTATACACCAACTGATCAATCACCCTAGCCGTCAGCAAAGGCTGATCACAAACCGCCAAAACCGCCGCCCCAATATACTCCGGCACCGTCTCCAAAAACTCAATTCCCCGCCGAATCGAAGTCCTCGATCCCCCAGCCCAATCTGGATTTTCCACCACATGAATCGGCAAGTCCGCTAATTCACCCCGGATGCGATCGCCATTCGCCCCCACCACCACCACAATCGGCTGACAAACCGACGCCATCCCCACCTCCACCCCATACCGAATCAAACTCCGCCCCCGATAAGCCAACAACTGCTTCGGCTGCCCCATCCGCGTCGAGGCTCCAGCAGCGAGGAGGATGAGGGCGATTGATGCAGGCATGGAATGAACCTCTGGGTGAAGAAGGGGAAGGGGGAAAGGGAAAAGGGGAAAGGTCAATATAGATGTTGTCGCAGACTTCCTGAAGGATACGCAAATAAACACAAAGAAACACACAAATAAACATAGACAAACACAAAGGAACACAGATAGATGTATACAAGGTTAGGTAAATCAGTGAACGGGTGGGTAACTCAAGGATATCCCCCTTCCCCCTTCCCCTTTCCCCCTTCCCCCTTCCCCTTTCCCCTTTCCCCTTCCACCCCTCACCCTCTCCGCACAAACTCCCTCGGCGTCCTCCCCGTGAGTCGCTTAAAGTGGCGCGTCAGATGACTCTGGCTAGCAAAACCCACGGCATCAGCAACTTGGGCGATCGTTAGGTGGCGATCGCCCTCAAAATCAACAAACTCCACCCAAAGGAAGATGTCCCTGATTCTCGCCGGATTTCAAACAAAAGAAAAGTCATTTTCCAGACAATTCTCAAAATACCATCCCTCACCCAACCGAAAACCCAGACGGGGAAAAGGCTTAGGCTCCTTCCCATCTGGGTTCTATCATCAACTATTGTCCCATCCTTCAAAGGCATAACACCCTACGAAGGATCATAAACTGCATCCAAGGGCTGCTCCAATCGAGAAAACTGATCCCAGGATTCAGCATATTTACGAGCCTGAGAACGAGCAGTGACATAACGTTCCAATGCAATGGGATAAAGACCAGGCTCCGATCTGGAGAGAAGTAAGAAATCTAAGCTGGATTGCATAGTAGACCTCCTGAAGATTAATTCTGAAATGAATTTAGGATTGTTCTAGATCATAATTTGAGGAATATCGTGACGATCGCACAATACATTCCCCGAATCATGAACTCTACGCATTGAGATTGCGTTCACGAGCTTCTTTGAAGCGAGGATTCAAGGCATTGAGATTGCGTTCACGAGCCTCTTTGAAGCGAGGGTTTAGAGCGTTAAGATTGCGCTCACGAGCCTCTTTGAAACGAGGATTCAGCGCATTGAGGTTACGGTCACGAGCTTCTTCAAAGCGTTGATTCAAGGTATTGAGATTGCGATCGCGCGCCTCTTCAAATCGAGGATTCAGAGCAACAGTCGTGGGAACCAGTGCGGCTGACAGGGACAGCACCGATAAACCAGCAATAACCAAACCTTTCAGGGAAATGTTCTGAGTAGCATTCATGATCGAGACTCCTTGTGTCATTGAAGTGAAACGGAGAAGAAATCCGCGAACTGGAAAACGCTTGTTTTGTTGCGCTTCAGTTCATACCTATAAAAGTAGACGAACCGTCTCGTATTGTCAATACATTTCAAGACGATCCGTCTAGTTTTTTGCGGCAATCCCGATCAACTCCCTGAAACCCCTTCCAAATAAAGCTTCTAGCCATAGCTACCCTCTTCCGGCTCCCACCCCACCTCATCTCAGAGATGCAGAGATCACCTCCTCCCCTTTTTCCTATCCGCATTCATCTGTGTTTATCTGTGTGCATCTGCGTTCCCAAATTGCTGAGACGCAGTGTCTCGTATATCCTGGAAGAATCTGCTCTTCCGAATGCTCCGCAAAAATCCGTCATGGCAACCATACCCAGTTCCGACGCTCCCTGCTCCAGCAAAGGCCGAAAACGCTGTCCCGAAACTCACCAAGCCATCCTCACCGCTGCCGCCGAACTCCTAGGAGAAAAAGGCTATAGTGGTGTTTGCATTGAAGCGATCGCCGCCCGTGCCGGAGTCGGCAAGCAAACCATCTACCGCTGGTGGCCTTCCAAAGCCGCCGTCATCCTGGAAGCCTACGCCAACCTAACCGAACTCACCAGTCCCCTACCCGATCGCGGTTCCGTCCAACAAGATTTAACAGAGTTTCTCAACAGCCTCCTCACCGTCCTGACTACCACACCCGCTGGCAGAGTCATGCCCGGTCTGATCGCCGAAGCCCAAAACGATCCCCAAGTCGCCGCATCCTTCCAAGAACTCTTTATCGCCAACCGCCGCACCGCCACCCAAACCCTCCTCCAGCGCGGCATCGATCGCGGTGAACTCCGCCCCACCCTCAATCTGGAACTGGCGATCGACACCCTCTACGGCCCCATCTGGTACCGCCTCCTCCTTAACCATGCGCCCCTTAGTCCGGCTTTTATCCAGGAGCTTGTTGAGCAACTTCTGGGGGGCATGAGGGTGGATGGGTAGATGGGTAGATGGGTGGATGGGTGAAGGAGATTAGAACTTTCTTTTGCAATTGCCTTTTTTATATTCATCTCTCTTTTTCATTACGGGGACAGATGATTAGACAAAAAGAAGGTTAAACCAGGGAAAGTGATACGATTTTGAAGTGAATTCTTCTGCACAAGATCGCTTAGAAGAGTCCCGTCAAAGCAGATTTTTGGATTCGATCATTTGCCGCATAAAAGTTTCACCCATCCACTCATCCACCCATCCACCTATCCACCCATCCACCATTCCTCCCCTATGACAAGAAAAAGATTCATCATCGAAATGGGCATGGGCATTGATCAGCATGGCCAAGACCCCAGCGTGGCGGCAGCGAGAGCGGTGCGGAATGCGATCGCCAACAACGCCCTCCTCGGCATCTGGGAAGTCGCCGGACTCGAAGATCCCAACGACATGATTATTGAAGTGCAGGTTGGAGTCCCTTACCCTGACCAGGTTGACACCGAAAAAGTCTTGGCGGTGCTGCCCTTTGGGCGTAAAAGCTTGACCGTGGAAGCGGGCGGCATGGTGGTGCAAGGACGGGCGATCGCTTCTTTAAACGATAAAAATGACGAGATGCTAATGGCAGTTGCGGCGGTCACGGTCTGGGTGGAGCCAGCGAATTCATAGCCAGCGTTTCACGACATCCGCGATCACGTCCTTGGGTTGCACCAAGATGTCATGCATATGATATTTCTCTGAGAGTTGAAACCCGGTGCTAGCCTTCACCAGATAAAGCCACATCCAAAGCACAAACAAGCGTTTACGGAGCATAAGACCGATCGCAGGGTACACAACGAAATTTTAGGCAGCAAGATTTGACGCTGATTGAGTTGCCCGAGAAACAGGCAGCAACAAACAGACATTAATAAACAGGACAAAAACAAATAGTGAGAGGGCGATCGTCCATCTCAGGCCACACGATGTTTAATCGCTTAGTGAACGGGATCGCGTTAGACTCAGCATAAAAAATGCGTAAAACAAGATGACGAACCCAAAGAACGGATTCATGACTGTGAGATTAGCTGTGAAATTATTACTCCGATAATAAAAGAGATCACATTTTTGTAAGGCAAACACTCCTTAATGGGATTCAATGATGGCTGGGGTGGGCGATCGCTTGGGAAACTGGACATCGGCTGCGCTCCAAGCCCCCCCGCGAATGAATTGCGGGCTAATCGACAAAACCCATTAAAATGGGTTAAAAGGCATATCCAGAGAGCTTTTCCAGCCTCCGCAGTCCATTTCAATGGACTTTGGGCTAATAGTCCGTGATTCATCTACGGGCGGGCTGGGAGCGAAGTCAACTCAGGATTCTATCGACTCGGACTTAAACAATCCATGCCTACCAGTCACAAACGCTTCACCTTTTTGTGCCGGGTTAATAACTGTGAAATGAGTTGTGCGATTCGCTATGAGACTAAATTTTGGCGTTGACCTTCAGTAGACTTCCCTGGTTAGAGGCATAAAGGAATCGCCCATAAAAGATAAGACTTTTGTCCGGAATATATGTCCTGAGATCTGGCACGCCATTGCAGAGCTTAAGCCTTCTGTCTTAGCGGAATCTCAATCACAAACTCTGTGCCCTGCCCCACCTCTGAACGACAGTAAAGACGACCATGATGCTTCTCAGTCACCACCTGATACCCCACCGATAGCCCCAGTCCGGTTCCTTTACCCACATCCTTCGTGGTAAAAAACGGATCAAAGAGTTTCTTCTGCGTCTCCGCTGCAATGCCAATGCCATTATCAGAAATGTGAATCGCCACATGCTGATCATCAATCTGAGCCGTGCGAATGATAATCATCAGAGGAGCGGACTGGGAGCGATGTAATCCATCTTCCCGGCTCATACTGTTTGTAGGAGCGACTTGCGCCAAGCTCTTGAGATAATCTTGCTGAAACCGAGCCTCCAGAGCATCGATCGCATTCAAAAACAGATTCATAAACACCTGATTTAGCTGTCCCGCGTAGCATTCCACCAGCGGAATCTTGCCATATTCTTTAACAACCTGAATATAGGGGCGATCGCCCTGTTGCTTCAACTGGTTTTGCAGAATTACCAAGGTGCTATCAATCCCCTCATGGATATTGACCTGCTTCATCTCGGACTCATCCAGACGCGAAAAATTCCGCAGCGACAGCACAATCTTGCGAATGCGATCGGCTCCCACCTTCATCGAGGTCAAAATCTTACTAAAGTCACGGGTGACAAACTCCAGGTCTAGCTCATCGACTCTTTCAGCCACTTCAGGCAAGGGCTGAGGATAATGGATTTGATACAGTTGCAGCAGCCCAAAGAGATCAACTTGGTACTGGTTCACATAGGTGAGATTAGCGTAAATAAAATTGATAGGATTGTTAATCTCATGGGCGATCCCCGCCACCAATTGCCCCAGGCTCGACATCTTTTCATTCTGCACCAGTTGCGCCTGAGCCTGCTGCAAATTCTGGAGGGCTTGCTGCAATTCTTCGGCTTTGACACGGTACTGCATTTCAGTCGCTTGCAGTTTGCCAAACAGTTGGGCATTGTCGATCGCCGTTGCAATCTGCCCCGCCAGGGTATTAAAAATCTCCTGAGTTTGCTGATCAAACCGATGGGAATGCCGATCCTGAATATCCAAGACACCAATCAAAGTCCCATGGGTCATCAGCGGCACTGCCAACTCAGACTGAGCATCCATCGAAACACAGCGCTGGGGTTCCAGGATACAAGAGAGGTCATGGGAAACCTGGCTCTGCCCAGTACGAGCAGCGATCGCCAACAAATTCCAGTCCCAGTTCAAATCCACCTGCGGATTCGTCCCCGACTCCTGCGGCCATTGGCTAGCTCTCGCTCTCAATCGCAGCAGATCCTGAGCTTCATCCCACAGATAAATCTGCACATCATCCACCCCAAAGCCTTCCTGCACCAGCTTCACCGCTTCGGATAAGAGGCGATCGACATCCAGCATCGACTTAGCCAATTGGCTCACCGCATAGGCCACATACTGACTGCTTTCCAACTCAGTGGTGCGTTCTTCGAGTCCTTTCAGCAATTGCCCCACCTGTGCCGCCATACCGTTGAAGTTTTCAGCCAAGAGGCCAATTTCATCGCGGGACTTGATCTGTACCTGGGCTTCTAAATCGCCTTCGGTAAATTGATCCACGCCTTTTGCCAGTAACAGGAGGGGATGGGCAAGCTGACGGGCTGTTGCAATGGCGGCAATA
>JALOOP010000206.1 GCA_025454315.1 Oculatellaceae cyanobacterium Prado106 | reverse complement strand
ATCGCCTGTAAAACTGCGGGATGTGGCGATCGGCACCACCCTCAAAATTGTCGGCTACGAACCTGTTGCCCGCGACTACAAGCGCAAATTACTAGCCATGGGGCTGACACCCGGAACTGAATTCAAGCTAACCCGCCATGCTCCGCTTGGAGATCCCACGGAAATTGAAATTCGGGGATTCCATCTGAGTTTGAGAAAAAATGAAGCCGATGCTCTCGTTGTTGAACCGATTTGAGAGTTGAATCAAGTTGATAAGAGAGGAGTCAGGCGCAGAGATGGAAGGGGAGGCGATCGCTCATTCTATTATCCTTCCCCGCATCGCTCGAATCTTAGGGAGAAAAAATATGACACCACCGACGATCGGATTGGTCGGCAATCCCAACTGCGGCAAAACCACGCTGTTTAATGCGCTCACCGGAGCGAATCAGCGGGTGGGAAATTGGCCAGGCGTGACTGTAGAACGGAAGGAAGGTAGCTATCGAACCCAGGGGCAATCGATTACGGTTGTGGACTTGCCGGGAGTCTATTCTGTGGACGCCGAGGATACGACTACGGGATTGGATGAACTCGTCGCAAGAGACTACTTGCTCTCCGGTGAAGCAGACGTCATTGTGAACATTGTGGATGCCTCGAATTTAGAGCGTAACTTATATCTCACCACACAACTATTGGAAATGGGCATTTCAATGGTGATTGCCCTCAATATGATGGATTTGGCCGACAAGCGAGAAATTCGCATCCATCCAACACGCTTGGCAGAAAGGCTAGGATGCCCGGTGATTCCGCTTTGTGCCCATACAGGCAAAGGCGTACCACACCTTAAAGAAGCGATCCAGCAAGCGTTGGCTCATTCTACCGTTCCTCAAACCTATGTGGCTTATCCTCCTGTGGTTGAGCAAGCATTATCCGACTTGATCCCAGCTTTAGAAACGGCAAATACGGCAGGAAATGCGGCACATCTTCGTTGGCTTGCCCTGAATTTATTGCAATACGACGATCGCCATCTCCCCCACCTCGGCCAGGATACACTCCGACGCATTGCCGAACATCGCCGTTGCATTCACCAAACCTTGGGAGAAGACACCGATCTCTTGATTGCCGATAGCCGCTATAGCTGGATTCGGCAGGTCATCCAACAGGTGGTTGAACGGACTCGGGTTGTGCAACAGACCCTATCCGATCACATCGATCGCATGGCTCTCAGTCGCTTCTGGGGCATTCCCATCTTTTTGGTGGTGATGTATCTCATGTTTTTGGTTTCCATCAATTTGGGTGGAGCCTTCATCGATTTCTTTGACATTGGTGTAGGCACGATTTTTGTGGGTGGCACAGCACATCTGCTGGAGCAGATCAATGCGCCGGGTTGGTTGATTGGGCTACTGGCCGATGGTGTGGGTGGAGGGATTCAGACCACGGCTACTTTTATTCCTCAGATTGGCTTGTTGTTTATCTTTCTCGCCATCCTGGAAGATTCGGGGTATCTAGCTCGTGCCGCCTTTGTTATGGATCGCTTGATGCGATTCGTTGGACTTCCCGGTAAATCCTTTGTGCCGATGATGGTGGGGTTTGGTTGCAATATTCCGGGGATTATGGCGACTCGCACCCTGGAAAATCGACGCGATCGCCTCATGACCATTCTGATGAATCCGTTCATGTCCTGCGGCGCTCGCTTACCCGTGTATGCCTTATTCGTTGCCGCATTCTTCCCCACTAATGGTCAAAATATTGTGTTTCTCCTGTATCTTTTGGGAATTCTTGCGGCTGTCTTCACCGGACTGGTCATGAAGCAAACCCTGTTTCGAGGCGAAGCGGCTCCCTTTGTCATGGAGTTGCCGCCGTATCACATCCCCACCTTCAGAGGAGTGTTGATTCGAGCCTGGGATCGACTCAAAGCCTTCATTACCCGTGCAGGGAAAATGATTGTCATTATGGTGTTAGTCCTGGGACTGATTAACTCAGTTGGCGTGGATGGTTCCTTTGGCAAACACAATAGCCAGGATTCAATTCTCAGTGCGTTTAGTCGAACGATTACTCCTGTGTTTGCACCCATGGGTATTCAACAGGAAAACTGGCCTGCGACCGTGGGGTTAATGACCGGTGTTTTTGCCAAAGAGGTCATGGTGGGAACGATGGATTCGCTTTACACACAGTTGGCTCAACAAGAAGCCAGCAGCAGCGATGAACCTGCCGAAGCCTTTGATTTTTGGGGCGGCATGGGTGAAGCGATCGCCAGCATTCCCGCCAATCTAGCAGACTTAACCAACCAGGTTCTTGATCCCATCGGCCTCAGTATCCTCAGCAGCACAGGCGACCAACAAGCCGCAGCAGAAGCCCAGGAAATCCATTACACGACCTTTGGACAAATGGCCTTACGCTTTGGTAGCACCACCGCCGCGATCGCCTTCCTCCTGTTCGTCCTCCTCTATTTCCCCTGTGTCTCCGCCACGGCTGCGGTCTATCGTGAGACAAATCTGGGTTGGACGGTCTTTGTCGGCTGCTGGACGACTGGACTGGCCTATTGGGTGGCAACTTTCTATTACCAACTCATGACCATCGGCCAGCATCCCCTCAGTGCGATCGCTTGGTTAACTGGACTTGTCCTGGTGATGGTAGGCACGATCTATGGATTTAAACGATTTAGCGATCGCCGTCGGATTCAGCCGCAGGGGGCGGTTGAGACGAAGGTTTTGGTAGGGCGGTAAAACGTGGATGGGTGGATGGGTGGATGGGTGAAGCTGCTTCTTTGCTCATCTACTTGTCCATTTCTTTCCTTCTTTCATCCATTTCTTTCCTTCTTTCATCCATTTCTATCTATCTTTTATTATTTCATCTCATCATTCCATCACTTTGCGATTCCATCACTTCATTATCTCATCATTGCATGATCGACTTATGATACTTCAACAACTTCAAGCCTATCTCCATGATCATTCCAGGACTTCTCTGGAAGAATTGACTCATCATTTTCAAATGGATGCAGATGCTTTACGCGGGATGATGGTTCCGTTGATTCGGAAAGGACGAGTCCATCAATCAATGGGGCAACCCTGTAGTAAATGTCATAGCTGTGCGCCGGAAAGTTTAGAACTGTATGAATGGGTCGGAAAGTAGGATCAGTCGGATCAAATGCTAGAATTCAATGTTACAGGAGTCTTTTTCTTCATTTGGTTGAATGAATCTGTCGGAAACGTGAGTAAGAATCTATGGTTAACGTTGCACCAAATCCATCGCAAAACTCGGGAGTTTCTAGCTTAGGGGGCTTGGATGTCACGCCTCGTTTGGCAAACCTTTTGGAGGAATATGGGGAAATTGCAGCCATTATTCCGGTGTTAGCTGGGTTGTTTGTCACCAGTCGCCTGCGATTGAGAGGTTCGCAGGCATTACTCGTGAATTTGGCGATCGCGGCTCTTGCTCGTCAAGTGATTCTTCAACTGAAGAAACAGGTTCATCACCCGCCAGTAACAACTGCTTCTGCAAACGGACAATCAACTGCTTCCGCACCTCTATCCTCTGTATCAACCCAGTCTGCATCAAATCAGTCTGTTTCGGCTCAGATGGTAGAAGACTATACCATCGTCCATTCTACTTTAGGGAGATTACGATTACGGATTCCACGATTAATCGGGGATGCCGCTTATGCCAAACGATTACAGAAACTGTTAGAGACAGAAGAACGGGTAACCAGAATTCGATTGAACCGATCGGCAGCTTCACTGGTGATTCAGTACGATGGCATGGGTGTGTCAGAGTTGGAATTGGGAATGCGCTTGTTGCAAATCTTGGAACAGGCCGAGGATGCTGCTTAGTGTTATCGGGAGCGAGGAGCAGGACAACAGCTTGCTTTCTGCGAAGTTCCAGCAGGTCAATCCATATTCATGTGTCTTGCATAATTCTTCCACTCTGCTCTAAATCCTCTCCCGGTTGCGGTTCTGTTTGAGTTGAGTTTGATAATGACTACGCTTCGTTCTATTGTCTACGATCGCACCCTCCCCTCACAAACTTGGGTTATTGACTCGATTTGTCGGCCTGTTCACCATATTCCGGGGCGCGTTCGCTTTCAGGTGCCATTACTCGGACAGTATCCTCAAGCAGAGGCCGATCTCCAGGCGATTTTAATTTTGACTCCTGGAATTACCAGTGTCCGGATCAATCGAGTGGCGCGATCGTTGATTCTGCAATATCAGCCAGAACAATTTGTGGGCGTGGCGATCGAAGTTTGGTTGGCTCAATTGCTGCTGAAACACTTTTCACAGTATTCTGAAGTTTCACAGTATTCTGAAGTTTCACAGTATTCTGAAGTTTCACAGTATTCTGAAGTTTCAAAGTGTTCTGAAGCGCTTGCAACGGCCAGTTCTAACCCATCCCACTTATCTGGCAACGCTCATGAGCCTGCTTCCGATGAAGGACAATGGTCTAGTCTGCAACTTCCAATAATGGCAGTATTGCTGGGATTTCTATGTCAGTTTCCCCAGTTAAGAAAGTTGCGATCGCTTGCCGTCATTGCAGTTTTGGCGGCTGCTTTTCCAGTGGCGCAAAGGGCTTTACGGAGTGTTTTCATTCAACGACGATTAAACATTGATTGCTTAGATCTGCTGGCTTTGAGTTTGAGCGGTTGGCAAGGCAAGCTGTTGACTCCGGCAATGGTCATTACCCTGCATGAACTGGGAGATATTATCCGTGAACAAACTGCCCGTTCGACCGCTGTGCGGACGGCCAATTTATTAGATGCGATCGGGCATTTTGCCTGGGTGAAATATGGGGATCAGCCGCCCCAACAAATTGAGAGCGATCGCGTCCAAATGGGCGATACGGTGATTGTGTATCCCGGCGAACAAGTTCCAGTGGATGGAACGGTGATTCAGGGAGAAGCGATCGTCGATCAACAAAGTTTAACGGGCGAGTCGATGCCCGTGGTGAAACGGGTAGGACAACAGGTGTTTGCCTCTACCCTGGTGCAATCTGGGCAGATGTATGTTCGATCCGACCGGGTAGGGAAACAGACTCGGGCGGCTGCCAGTATCGAACTCCTACAGAAGGCTCCGGTTTATGACACGCGCATGGCAAATTATGCAGAAAAAATTGCCGATCGCCTCATCCTCCCGTCGCTGTTGCTAGCAGGGTTAGTTCTGCTCACAACTCGCAATCCCGCTAGAGCCGCAGCAATTTTGACCCTAGATTTTGTCACCGGAATTCGGGTTTCGATTCCAACAGCTTTGCTCGGTGCGCTCAACCATACTACTCGTCACGGTGTCCTGGTTCGCAGTGGGCGGACGCTGGAACTGTTGGCAGATGTAGACACGGTTGTTTTTGATAAGACTGGAACCTTGACACAAGGAACGATCGCCATCACAGGCATCCAAACTGTAACGGGAAGTTTGTCCCCAGACCAGGTTTTGCAACTGGCAGCAGCGGCGGAGCAACGCCTCAATCATCCGGTGGCTGAGGCGATCGTTCAGTATGCCCGACAGCAGAATCTGCCGCTTCCCATTCGGGGTGAATGGTCTTATGAGGTCGGGATGGGGGTTCGCGCACAGGTCGAAGCATGGGACGTGTTGGTTGGAAGTGAACGATTTCTGCGACAAGCTGGAGTAGATTGGAGGGGTTGGAACGGAACTGCACCCGAGAAACACCAATCTTCGATTTATGTCGCTTGTGCGTCCGTTAGTGAAGGTAAAACGGACTACCGATTCCAGGGTGTGATTCAATACACCGATCCCCTCCGCCCCGAGAGTCAACTCCTCCTCCAGACGCTTCAGCAGACTTATGGCATTAACGTTCATCTTTTGACGGGCGACAATGCTACCCGTGCCAGCCAAGTTGCCCAGGAATTGGGCATTCCCGCCGAACGAGTCTATGCTGAAGCCTTTCCCGAGCAGAAAGCCCAAGTAGTTCGTCAACTCCATCGCTCTGGTCGAACGGTAGCGTTTGTGGGCGATGGGCTGAACGATTCGGTGGCGCTGGCCTATGCCGATGTGTCCGTCTCCTTTGAGCATGGGTCAGAGATTGCCCGAGAAACGGCAGATGTCGTGTTGATGAATAACAATTTGCTCGATTTGCTGGAGGCGATCGCCATTGCTCGTCAAACCCTTGCGCTAATTGAACAAAACACAACGCTGGTTGTCGCCCCCAATCTCCTGGCTCTGGGGCTAGCCACCACCGTGGGGCTTAACCCACTGCTAGCCACTGCCATTCACAATGGATCTGCGATCGCTGCAGGCATGAACAGTTTACGCCCTTTGATGCAACATCAGATAGAGCAATTGCAACTAGAGCAATTGCAACGAGAAGGAACAGGCACATGAGGAGTGAAATTGTCTTGTTTACAAAATAAAGATATTAGGACATTTTCATGAAAGAAAATCCCAGATTTGTTGTGGTGTGGCGAAACCACACCACAACAAATCTGGAATTTTCTTTCTCAGAGATCACCTTAACTCTTTGGGGTGTCGCAACCTGTTTTATTGCCAGGTTAAGGGGTAAGAAAGAAAATAAAATCCCGGTTGTTGGGAGGGGTAGCGAAGCTACCCCTCCCAACAACCGGGATTTTATTAACTCGCAGATCCCTAATCAATGCGGGATTGCTGAATTGCTCTATGCAATCTCATTGCTCCTTGGGGTAGGCATCCTGCCTGCTTGGGATCAATACTGAAAAATCATAGACAGATTCAGCAACGCCATCCATGCTACAGCGATACAGTTGGCACACTTTGGAATCTACGAGATTATGTTTTCTTCCCCCTTAATGCCAAAGAGTCTTATTAACAAAATCGATTCACTGCGGTAGAATACAGCTAACTTTACCCATGTATCCCCTGCTATGTCTCTGATTCACCTTGAAAAATCAGTGCTGACATTTCACCTGAAAGAAATCCTGGAAGATGGTCATGGGAACCATCCGCTCACCTGGCTCAGTCTAGGTCTGTTAATCCTTGGTCCCAAGCTCCTCTCTAGTTCATCTAAAATTCAGCCTGCAACGATAAAGAAAACACAGCGTCCTCCAGAAACGCGATCGAGAGCCACGCCGATCTCGCTCACCCAATGGGTCGCTGAAGCAAGACAGCGGGAACTGGAAACTCAACTTTATACCATTCTCGAATCTCAAAATACTCACCTGCTTGAGTCATCTCCCCAGACAACTCGATCGCATCCCCTCAAACGAGTGTAGCGGTGTAAAGAATGCCTTGTGGTGCATGGCAACTGCATCACAGAGGGTGGGACAACAAAAAGGCTGTGTAGTACGCGACGTTTCGCACCCCACACTACACAGTCTTTTTGTTGCCAGTTTAATAAACCTTTTCGTTGCCAGTTTAATAACTTTCCGCCGCTGTGGGTTGCTGAACATCTCCTGGTGTGGCGGGTGCCGATTGAGTGGGTAAACTCGCTTGGAGCGCCATTCTTTTTTGCGCGGTTACTTGTGCTTCGGCTTTGGCTTCGGCGGCAATATCTGCAAGAAGTTCACCTGTTTCAGCAATCGAACTTTTGGCTTGCTCAAATAGAGTAACCCCTGTCTTGATAGTCGCTTTGAGAACGGGGCGAACCAGAGGAAGCACCACAGGAACCAGCGCAACGGTGGCAACCCCAACGGCGATCGCTCTGGCATTTGGATCGGCGGCTAGTTCAGCAACTCTAGCTCTCAGTCCAATATTGCCCTGATGTATTTGTTGCATATTTGCACCTCTTCAAAACAAAAGACTTTATCGGAAATAAAGATTTGGGGGCCGGAAATCGTGTTTTTGCGCGGCTTCGCCGCGCAAAAACACGATTTCCGATAAAGTCTAAAGATGTGATAGACAACACACCCTTGCTCATTATACGGTGAATCTCGGCAAAGCCAACAATGGTAAGAAACGTATCGCACACTCAGAATTACCGATAATGACCAGGGGAATGAAGCTGCTAGAACCTGTTTAGAAGTTCTGAGTTCTGATAAGAGACAAAGACCAATACTCTAAGATTCAACGCTTCTAAAGGATGGGTTGTGAGGGATATTCTGCACAGCAAAGTCACTGGTCTGAGACAGAAATTTCCAAAAAGTGATGACCTGTTCGCTGACCTGTTCTGGATGGCTGTAGTTCTGGATGGCTGTAGTGGAAGAAATAGCGACCATTTGGACATTGCCAGAGGCGATCGCTCTCCTTTAGCGAGGAAATTAAATGTACCACTCCAAGAATGCACTACTCCAAGGTTAATCGGCGTTGCTGAATTCAGCTATGAAATGTTGCGTGGCGGCGCAGTGTTACGCGACATTTCATAGCCCCGATCTGCAATCCCGGTTAGGTGTTTTTCAAGAAAGAAAATCCCAGATTTGTTGTGGTGTGGCTTCGCCACACCACAACAAATCTGGGATTTTCTTTACCAGAGATCGCCTTAATCTTTGAGATAACAGTGACAATTAGGTTTCTCAATCAGGGATTCCATCAGCGTATTCAGGGCTGTAGCGGCCAGCATCCCCCCGCCGATCGCCCCCTCAATGGTGAGATAGGGAACTCCCGATCGCATCAATTGTCGTTTTGCAATCGGCGCATGGCTAAACCCGATCGGCATCCCAATCACCAGAGCAGGTTGAATGATCTGTTGTTGGATGGCCTGACAAACCGAGAGCAAAATTGAAGGCGCATAGCCAATGACCAGAATGCTGTTCTGGGGACAATGGTGCAATTTTTCTTTCCAGGTTTGCTGTTGCCAAAACGCTTGTTCGGCTTCTGGGACACTGGTGATATGCGGATCGTCAACCAACGTAGTAACTTCGCAGTGCAGATGGCGAAGACGGGTTTGATCCAAAGCTGCGGACACCATTGACACATCAGTCACAATCGCACAACCTGCCTTCAAGGCTGCTCGGCTAGCCGCGATCGCCCCCTTCCCCAACCGCACAAACGTCACCAAACTCACATCCCCACAGGCTAGCACTAACTGAGCCAGCAGATCCGCTTCAATTTCAGAGCGATCGCCCAGATCCGGCAACAGCCATTGCAAGGATTCCTGAAAGGCTTCGGGATGGGCATCGACTTCGGTATCTAGACCATTGAGCAATTCTTCAAACGGATGGAGATGGGTTTGGGTTTCTACTTCTAGCTGCTTTAACCGAGCCAGAGCCTCTGCTTGGGTGGCTTGGCAGGAGCGATCGCGCCCTAATAGTCGTTCCAATGCAGAAGCAGTGTGCCGCAGTTGAGTCATTTGCTGAATCACGGATTGATACTGCTGTTGAAGCTGAGAGAGCAGTGTTTCTGGTGCGTGGTGGCTGGCATCGGTTTCCAGTAGTTTTTGAATGTGAGCCAGTTGAAAGCCTTGTTGTTTGAGTGCCACAATCCGCTTGAGCCGTTGCACATCAGACTTAGTGTAGAGGCGGTAATTTCCGGGCGATCGCAGCGGCTGGGGGAGTAACCCCACTTGATGATAATGCCGTACCATGCGAGGCGTAATGCCGCCTCCCACCGCAGTTGTGAGTTCCTTAATGGTCAAATTGCTCCCACTCATCTTGCGTCTTTCGGTTTGAGCATCTAGTTGAGTCATTCAGTTTGGTGATCTAGTTGAGTCATCCCAAGGTCAGACATTGCTGATATTGTGCCTGTCCTCTCTTGACTTTAACATTAATGTCAAGGTTTAGCCTGGAGACAGATGTTTTGATGGGATGATTTCCATGCTATACGTTGCTCGTTTGAATCGATTGGTTGTCCATCATCCGGATGCGATCGCAGCTTTGCTCTGTGGATTGTTTGTCGTGTTGGGACTGGGTGCGCTGCATGTTAACGGATTGGGGGTTGCATTCGTCTGCTTGCTGGCGGCCTATCTGATTGGCGGTTGGGAAAGTGCCCGTGAAGGGTTGACGACTTTATTTCAGGAAAAGGAATTAGATGTTGACTTGTTGATGATTGTGGCAGCATTGGGGGCTGCTTTCTTGGGGGTATGGCGAAGGGAATATTATCTCATCGTCGATGGAGCCGTGCTGATCCTAATTTTTGCCATCAGTGGTGCCTTGGAAGGATATGCGATGCGGCGGACGGAGCGGAGTATTCGGAGTTTAATGAGTTTAACAACGGATACTGCCTGGTTGGTGCAAAAGGGGCAGGAAAAAGCAATCCCAGTGGCTGAACTGCGAGTGGGCGATCGCATTCGCGCCAAACCGGGCGAACTGATCCCCACCGATGCCATTGTTCTGGAAGGGGAAACGGCGATTAACGAGGCGGCCATTACGGGAGAATCTTTGCCCGTTGAGAAAATGCCCGGAGATGAAGTTTTTGCAGGCACCTTGAATGGATATGGAGCCTTGTTGCTGAAGGTGCATCAGCCCCCAGAAAGTAGCTTATTGCAGCGGATCATCCGGGTGGTGGAACAGGCTCAAACTGAAAAACCCGCTTCCCAGCAGTTTATTGAACGGTTCGAGCGGGGCTATGCTCGGGTGGTGGTTGGAGTAGGGCTATTATTGGCGGTTCTGCCCCCTTTCCTCTGGGAGTGGAGTTGGGAAACCACGATTTATCGAGCGCTGATCTTTCTGGTCGTGGCCTCTCCTTGTGCCTTAGTTGCTGCCATTATGCCAACGCTGCTGTCTGGGATTGCTAATGGCGCTAAGCAAGGGATTCTGTTCAAAAGTGGGGCACAGCTTGAAGCAATTGGACGGGTGAGAGCGATCGCCTTTGACAAAACGGGCACATTAACGACCGGACACCCGCAAGTCTGCCAGATTATTGCCGCCCGAGGATACTCTGAAACAGAAGTCCTTACCCTTGCAGCCTCCCTAGAATCCTACTCAGAACATCCCGTGGGGCAAGCGATTTGTCAATACGCTAGACAAGTCAGCTTACCCAACTATCAGGATTCGTTGACCCTGGTTCAGGCGCAACCGGGGCAAGGGATTATCGGCTTCCGGGATAAAGTTCCAGTTCGTGCCGGAAAAGTAACGTTTATTCAGGCTGCGATTCAGACCATCCCTGAAGATCTCCAAAGCGCCAGCCAGCAACTCGAACAAACGGGGAAAACGGTGATTTGGGTGGCGGCAGATGACCAAGTTCTGGGGTTGATTGCGATCGCTGACCAAATTCGACCGGAGGCAAAAGCGGCGATCGCCCAACTGAAGCGCATGGGAATTGGGGCGATCGTTATGCTCACCGGAGATAATGTTCAGACGGCAAACAGCGTAGCTCAATCCATTGGGATTGACCAGGTTTATGCAAATCTACTGCCTGAAGAGAAACTTCAGATCATTCAAAAACTACAGCAGCAATATCAAAGGGTGGCAATGGTGGGAGACGGTGTGAATGATGCTCCGGCACTGGCACAGGCAACGGTTGGGATTGCCATGGGAGCGGCAGGTAGTGATGTTGCGTTAGAAACGGCTGATATTGTTTTGATGACCGATCGCCTGGAAAAAATTGCAGCCGCGATTCGGCTAGGACAACGCTCCCAGGCAGTGGTCAAACAAAATATTATATTTGCCCTTGGGTTTATTCTGATCTTGATTGCCGCCAATTTTATAGGAGACATGACGTTACCGCTTGGCGTGATTGGTCATGAAGGATCAACAGTTCTGGTGATTCTCAGTGGGCTGAGGTTGTTGAGAATCGATTAGGAACACATTGCACGACGAGAGCCAGTGTTACCTCAAAGCCTGCCTGCTTCAGTTCCTTGCCAAGAGCAATGTAAGGCTGAACATCGCCCCGTGAACCCAGGGTTAGAATTAGAATGCGTTTGTTCATAAACACCCTTGAGAATCTGCTGAGTTACAGTTTACTCATCATAGTCTCCCACGGTTGTTTCGTAGAAAATTTCCGCTTGTTGTTCATCGGCGATCGCCCTCCCGCTCATCCCCCAGATTGCGGCAAGCTACGTCTCCAACTGATGAGCTAGCTATAGGAAGAAGTCTTTGCGAAGTTAGAAGACAATGTTAAAGATGCTGTATGAACCAGATGGCTACAGCAACAGAGCCATGGGCAGTCAAAAGTACCCTCAAGGGTAATTGCTCATTGAATCGGCTATGTTAGTAAGTGTCTATTTTCATGACCAAAGTTAGCTCCACCATTGGGTGAAACTGGCTTGGGGTTTATGATTGATGAGATGAATTTGTGTGTGGTGGCTGCG
>JALOOP010000205.1 GCA_025454315.1 Oculatellaceae cyanobacterium Prado106 | reverse complement strand
CTCTGCGCCTAGTCGTGCGCCCAGCGGTGGCTACTATCCCGGTGGCGGCGGCTACTATCCCGGCGGTGGCTTTGGCTTTCCCTTCCTGCTGCCCTTCTTCGGTGTGGGAGGTGGCTTTGGTGGATTGTTTACGATTTTGGTCTTTGTGGCGATCGCCAATTTCCTCGTCCGCAGCTTCCGCTCCTCTCAAATGGGTGGCACGACCACCGATGGATACGGCTACAACAGCATCTCTCCCAACGTCAGCGTTTCCAAGCTGCAAGTCGGTCTGCTCTCAGAAGCCCGCAGCCTGCAATCGGATCTCGATCGCATCGCCAAAACAGCCGACACCAGCACCTCCGCTGGCCTGACCCTGCTCCTCCAGGAAACCACCCTGTCTCTGCTGCGCCACCCCGAATACTGGCAATACGCAGGCAGCGACACCAAGCAAGCCAGTCTGGATTCTGCCGAAGACCTGTTCAATCGCTTCTCCCTGGCTGAACGCAGCAAGTTCACCGAAGAAACCCTCTCCAACGTGAATAACCAACTGCGGCAAGCGACCGCCAAAGATGCGCTGCCCAGTGCGGATGGAGCGATCGTCCAGACCGACCTCGATCGCGATCCTGGAGCCTTCATCGTGGTCACCATCCTGGTCGCGACCCAAGGCAAACTGCAACTCCCTGTGGTTCGTTCCTCGCAGGATCTCCGTCAAGCGCTGGCTCAACTGGGTTCTGTTTCCAGCGATAACCTGATGGCGGTGGAAATCCTCTGGACGCCCCAAGCGACAGGCGACACCCTGTCCTCCGATGACATGCTGCTCGGATATGCCGACCTCAAGCTGATCTAATGGGGAATTGCTAGAAATCTACTAGCAATCTAAGAGAGGAGGCTCACCAAGGTGAGCCTCCTCTCTTTATTTTGGTTGGCATAATCCCAACCTACTGCCCTAACTCCTTCGATCGCCCATAAGCTGCCCTCACCGCCTCCATCAAAGCCGATCGCACACCCATTTTCTCCAGGTGGGCAATTCCGGCGATCGTCGTTCCTCCCGGACTGGTGACCTGATCCTTCAACTGAGCCGGATGCAGTCCTGAAGTGTGTAGGAGTTCGGCGGTGCCTCGCAGGGTCTGGATCGCGAGTTGGGTGGCGATCGCCCGAGGTAATCCCACCGCCACACCGCCATCAATCAAGGCTTCGACCATGACCGCAATATAACCGGGGCCAGACCCCGACAATCCCGTGACCGCATCCATCAAATGTTCGGGAACTTCGACGACTTCGCCCACTGCGGTGAAGAGTTGGTGAGCGATCTGGAGATGGTCGGGGGTGGTGTGGGGGTTGGGGGCGATCGCTGTCATCCCCGCCCCAACGGTTGCAGGGGTGTTGGGCATGGCTCGGACGATCGGTTGATTGGGGAAGGCGGATTCGAGTTGGGGTAGGGTGACACCCGCCAGAATCGAGATGATCAGTTGGTCGGCACGGCGGGGGGTGAGGGTGGCGACGACCGGGTTAAACACCTGGGGTTTGATGGCCAGGAGGACGGTGTCGGCGAAGTCTAGAACAGCCTGGTTTTGGTCAGTGACCTGGATTCGGTAGCGATCGCTCAGTACCGCCTGCCGTTGGGCTTGAGGTTCGCTGACCAGAACAGCCTGGGGTAAGTAAAGTTGCTGATCCAGAATGCGAGACAGTAGCGCCTCCCCCATGACTCCGCCCCCAATAATTCCAAGTGTTGCAGACACGCAATAAAGCCTCCTTGAATGGACTGTTTCTCACTTTAAAGCGAAGTGGCATCGAAAAAGCAAAGTGGAAAGCAAAGTGGAAAGCGAAGTAGTGTTGAATGTTGCTGTTCGGATTTAATGTTCAACGTTCAGTGGGAAGAGTTTCAAGAGCAAGGATTGAATTGCAAAGCAGAAGGGATAGCCTCCACCCATGGGTGAGGCCATCCCTTCTAATTGAGAAATTGGGATGAGAAGTGGCTTAAGGGTATTAAGCCAATGTCATCTAGGTATTATCTAGGCCATCCGGGCAGATTGCTCGGAAGTCCAGGCGGGATTAGGAGTCATTTGACGAGCGGCTGCGCGCATTTGGGCAGCGGCTTGGAGACCCATTTCAGCGGTTGCGCCGCCGGTGCTGACTTGGACACAGCTAGGGGTGAAGAGGAAAATGCTTTCGCCAATGCGTTCTTGGTGGCCGTCGATCGCGTAGGTGCCGCCTGCGACGAAGTCAACGGCGCGTTGAGCTTGATCGGGATCCATGACCGTCAGGTTGAGAACTACAGACTTGCGTTCGCGCAATGCCCGAATGACCTGGGGCATTTCTTCAAAGGTGCGGGGTTCAACGACTACGACTTCGGACATTCCATTCGCAGCACCAGGCATTCCAATTACGTTATTCATGGTTGTAGAACCCATTCCTGTTTCTGTAGAGATCATGGCTCGATCACGGACACGACGACGACGAGGCTCTTCTTCTTGGACGGGTTGAGGATGTTCTTCCTGGTAGAGATTGCGATACTCTTCGCCGTCTCCTTCAGCGTACTCATACTCGTAGTCCACCGATTCATTCAAACCAACGAAATCTCTCAGCTTAGAAAAGATATTGTTCACTGTTCACGCTCCATCGAAACTAGGGGTTAACGTAGCAGGTCAAGGGAAAAGGAAAGCTTAGGGCATAGGCTTGGACAAACAGGTGATACACACAGATGAAGCTCGTTTAATAAGTTCACGAATCTCTTTGAGAAGACATTCTGCCGCAAATCTCTCGACTAAGCCGCTGAGCAAGGAGCTGTGAAGCCTGTAGCTATTAAGCAAATCGCTTGAGCAAATCGCTGAAGAGTTGCAAACCACCCTGTGTTGAATCGACCTCACGCTTGGTTTAGTTAGGCGCTTGAGATTTTGAGTCCATAGTATACATCCAATCTCTCTAGAATCAATAGCCTAAGTGAAATTTATGAGGGATTTATCCAAGAGAATACGGAATTCCAAATGTAGAAATATTTCTAAAGGCTAAATTGTGAACTAGAAGCTTGGGTAGCAGCTTTTATAAAGCGCTAAGCAACGGCTCAAAGCCTCATAAAATCCGGCATTAGGTCGAAATGCTGGCAACTTCAAAAAAAGAATAATCCGGCATTTTCAAACCCCAAAAATCATACAGTCTTCGGTCATTTTTTGCACTCCACAAAAGTGGTTCACAAATTCTAAATTGATCCTTAAGACTGATCGAATCAATCATCACAATGGGCATTGAGAAAGGTTTTCAGACTCAGCAGTTTCACTTATTGATCATGCCCACTTGGAGTAGTCATGATTAACCTGTGGTTAACGCTGTGCGATCGCCATCCCTTAATCCTTGCTGCTGGAATTCTATTGCAGAATTCTCAAATTGCAACAAAGATGTATCCCTATGATGTGCAACTCATCTGATAAGAACCAAGTCTCATAAAAAACATGAGTTGCTGATCCGAAAGATTTTAACCAACTCTGATGAACCCAGGTTCTTTTAACCCGTTCATCGCATCAGTTAGGGACATTTTCAACAGCACCCTTCACAGATTGCAATTCGCCGAAAGTCTATTCAATGAGATAAATTCCCAAAGCGATGCAATTCCCTAAACAGACGCATGATTGAATGACCCTATTGAAAACACATCCTTGCTCGGGTCAGCTATCCAACATCTACAAAACCCACAGCTAGGGGTTGTTAAATGTTTTCTCCGCTACATACAGAAGAAATAATTCCTTTCAACCGTAAATAACCTTGCGAGAAGTTAGTTTAGACCAACTCACCCAAACTCGTACCGTGCCGTTTACAAAATTACACTCAATTTTTTAACAGACCCAGAAGACCCTCAAAAAACAAGCGAATCCGTTCACTCGTTGCACCATAGCGCCGATCGCCTGGTTTTGTCTCCTTTCAATAGGTAACATTTGTAGGGTTTATGGGTGGGCAATATTACCCACTTCCTGTTCATCGGCTGGGGATCAAGGAGAGAAGGGGAATGGAAGAAGGGGAAGGGGGAAAGGGGAAAGGCGAAAGGGAGGACGAAGAAGGGGAAAGGGGAAAGGCGAAAGGGAGGACGAAGAAGGGGAAGGGGGAAAGGGGAAAGGCGAAAGGGAGGACATGGAACTATTCGGTGAAAGGAGTCAATGAAGATTTCCTGTTTTTCCCATGGATCGATGCGATCGCAGATCGATTCCCCAGTATTCATCCAAAATCCCCCTTTCCCCCTTCCCCTTTCGCCCCTCCCCCATTCCCTACTCCCCACTCCCTATTCCCCACTCCCTCCCTAAGAGCGATCGCCAAACAAAGTCCGACCCACTCGCACCATTGTCGAGCCAGCCTGAATCGCGAGGGGATAATCGTCGGACATGCCCATAGAGAGGTGCTGCATTTTCAGGTGCATCCAGGGCTTTTGGCGGATTTCTGCGGCGAGATCTCGGGTTTGTTCAAAGACTTTTCGGGTTTCGGCATCGGCTAGATCATAGGGCGGAATCGCCATTAATCCTTGAATATCCAAATGCTGACATTGATCCAGCGCAGGCAGGTCGTTCCACAACTCGGGTACCGTCCAGCCAAACTTATTAGGGTCAGGAAGAATTTTGACCTGGAGGCAAACCTTGGGGGGGAGAGCCAGTCCTTGGGCGGCCTGGTCGAGGCGCTGAGCAAGCTTGAGGCTGTCTACGGAATGAATCCACTGGAACATTTCCAGGGCTTTGGTCACCTTATTGCTTTGCAAGTGGCCAATTAAATGCCAGGTGATATCAGGTAAATCGGCAAGCTGAGCCTGCTTGTCGGCGGTTTCTTGAATGCGACTCTCCCCAAAATCGCGAACGCCAGCCTCATAGGCTAGCCGCACGGTAGCCGCGTCCACCTGTTTGCTGACTGCAATCAGTTTGACGGTGTCCGGCAGACTTTGCCGAATAGCAGTGAGACGTTGGAGAATGGGCTGCACAGGTTGCTGCAAGGGGAGAGGCGCAAAGAATTGAGGGTGGAAACGGCAATGATTGCCAGAGAAAATGGTTGCCAGAAAACTGGATAAAAGAGAACTCGATGAAAGAGAACTGAAAACGAATTGATTTCAAAAGAATCAATTGTGAGGAGCGATCGCAAGGATTATTCAATCGCAAGAATTATCGAATCGCAAGAATAATTGAATCGCAAGAATGATTGAATCGCAAGAACTATTGAAAGGTTTGCTTGTGGGTGGCTTGCAGTTTTTGAAACTCCTGGGATGGGCCATTGCGACGTAAATCTCGAAGGCGACCTTCCATCAGAATCCGGGCATCGGAGCGGCCAATGGGATCAAACTGGAGTCCTTCGCCTTGGTTCTTGACCAGGAAAAAGAGGCGTTGGGCGTAGAGGGTTGCAAAAAGTTCTCGGGTTTCTTCAATTGAACAAACTTTGTAGAGCAGCCCAAAGGTTGGATGGTTCAAGTACTGTTCAGTCTCCATTCGAGCTTGGCTCACATTGGGGATAATCGGGTTGAGCATTGAATTTTAGAGTTAAGAATATAGGGGTTCAGCAAAGCGGGACTTTGCTTTCGTTTGCTTACTGATGCAAGCGGTCTTGAAGCACTAGAGCAGTTCAGTTCGATTTAGTCCGATTTAGTCCAAGTTGGTTTATCCAATTGGGTTGATCCAATTTGTTTCATCCCATTGAGTCAAGCAAGTCCGGGCAAGCGATCGGCAGAAAAGCCAATTGTGCAACTCCCATTCCTGTCTTGACGGCTCTCACACCCAGAAAGAACTTCTCTAAACGATTCAGCATTTAGCCGTAAGCGTTTGGTGATTATGTTGGGAGTGAATCAGGGTTGCAGCGCTGGAATCTATTTCCTCAGTGGGTCAACGATTTCCAGATGTTTTCTCAACGATTCGTCTCCTAGTAGAAGTTCTTATTCCCCTCACTTTAGGTGAAAAGTGTACAACTATGCTACAAAATTTCCACCTTTCTGACCTTCTTTTTCCTGCGGATGCTTATAAAAATATAAGATCAGTTTAAGTTCTCATTAAAAGCTAATGAAAACCGCTTGGGGATCAATTTGAGAAGTTCAGGGATGTCTAACAAAAATTTGGCAAAAATCTGGCAAAGATCTAGCAAAAGTCTGGCAAAAATCTGAAAAAGGTTGGTGGATAGGTTGCAGTGATTTGCGATCGCCCCCATTTGTCCCCAAGCATCTAACTCCCCAGCATCATCCGGGCACTCCAGAAAAACACCAGTCCTACTAGGGTCAGCCAATCGCGCGATCGCAACCGAAACTGGTGCCATTTCACCTGATGCTGGCTGGGGCTGGTGAATCCTCGCACCTGCATAGCGCTAGCAATTTGCTCCGCCCGCACCAGCAGGTTATCCAGTAATCGTTCCGCAATCATCGACCAAACCTGAGACGCGCCCCGAAACCCCAGTTTTTTCCAGTTGATAGCGCGGGTACGCACCGATCGCACCAGATTCTGCACCTCTTCCAGCACCAAGGGAATAAACCGCAGCGATAGGGTCAGGGTCAAGATCAGTTCCGTGATGGGCAGGTTGAACCGTCGCAGAGGTCGCATCAGCGAGTTCAGCCCAGCGGTAATTTCTTCGGGTGCCGTTGTCAGGAGATAGAGGTTAGTGCTGTAAATCAGGGTAAACATCAGCGTACTGACCCGCACTGCCAGTTCAACCGATCGCCGAGTCACCCGAATTGATCCCCGCTCAAAGAGAACATATTGATAATTCGTCGGCTGGGGCAGGGGGGTAATCGTGGGCGAAGGTTGGGGCGAAGGTTGGGGCGAAGGTTGGGGTGAAGCCGGAGTTGTACTGGGAGCAGCGGGTGCCGGAGCCAGTTCGTCGGCAGGCAGGCGAGGTTGCCGAAGGACAGTGATGCCATCAGGGGCAAACAGCGTAATCCCAAAAGAGAGCAGGCCAAAGGCCAAGATCAGCCCCATTTGTTTGCGCCAACTGCGAAAAGGCAACCCGGTCAGCAGCGTCAGGAGAATCAGGGCAACGACTAATCCTAGTCGCCAGTAGGGATTTGCGGCGATCGGGGTCAACAAAAAGGCCAATAGCCAACCCAGTTTCACCCGAGCATCAATACGGTGCAGCCAGGTGACGGGCTGTTCGAGGTAGAGGCCAATGGGGAGCGATCGCAGTAAATCCATAGAATCTCTTACTAGACTTTGGCTAGACTTTGGCTAGACTTTGGTGGCTCGATTTGGGTTACTCTGCCGTTCAAATTCACGCACCTTTTTGCCGCGCCAGATCAGCCGTACCGGAGTCCCTTCAAAGCCAAGCTGCTGACGAAACTGCCGCTCAATATAGCGACGGAAGTTGTCGTTGAAGAGTTTAGGGTCGTTGACAAACAGCGTCATCGTAGGCGGTTGGCTGGTAACCTGTGTGCCGTAGTAGATTTTGCCCTGGCGACCTTGACGAGTGGTCGGGGGCGTATGCCATTTCAACGCTTCTTCCAAAACTTCGTTAATCACAGAAGTGCTGACTCGCCGCTTATGCTGGGCGGCGGCTGTTTTGACTAGAGTCAGAATGTTTTCGACCCGTTGTCCGGTCATGGCGCTGACGAAGATGGTTTCCGCCCAAGCGGTGAAATGGAGTCGATCTTTGATTAGGCGATCGTATTCATAAATCGTGTGCGAATCTTTCTCGATCGCATCCCATTTATTCACCACAATCACACAGGCTCGACCATCGGCCTCAATCCGTCCGGCTAGTTTCTGATCCTGCTCAGTCACACCATCTAGGGCATCGATCACCAGCAGCACCACATTCGATCGCCGAATCGCCTTAAACGCCCGATTAATCCCAAAGAATTCTGGGCCATATTCGACCTGCTTCTTTTTGCGAATGCCTGCCGTATCGACAATTCGGTACTTCTGCCCATCATGTTCAACCAGCATATCGATGGCATCGCGCGTGGTGCCAGAAATGGGACTGACGATCGCCCGATTCTCCCCCACAAAGGCATTCAGCAAACTCGACTTGCCGACGTTAGGACGACCAACGATCGCCACCTTAATTTCATCGGATTCTTCTTCAATGGGCGTTTCGGGCAAATACTGAATCAAGTCATCGAGCAGTTCCCCAGTGCCATTGCCGTGAATCCCAGACACAGGATAGGGTTCTCCCAGTCCCAACCGCCAAAATTCAGCGGCTTGGATTAAGCCTTGATCCGGGGATTCACACTTATTGACCGCTAGTAATACAGGAACCGATTGCTGCCTTAGCCAAGTGGCGATCGTCTCATCTGCCCCATTGGGGCCGGATTGTCCGTCCACCACCAGAATGGCTGCACTTGCCTCCGCCAGCGCCAACTGCGCCTGCTCACGAATCAGCGGCAAAAATTCAGTGTCATCATCAAACACCAGACCCCCCGTATCCACCACCAGGAAATCTCGATCCTGCCAAAAGGCTTCCCGGTAGGTGCGATCGCGCGTCACCCCCGGCTCATCATGGACGATCGCATCGGTCATCCCGGTCAAACGGTTCACCAGGGTAGACTTACCAACATTTGGACGACCAATTACGGCAACAACAGGGAGAGGCATGGGAAAGAGGGGGACTGGATAAATTGAATAAGCCCTTGACTATTGTGGCTTAAAAATGCAATACCTAGCTGAGATCTTTCATGGCAGCCTGGGCTTCTCGCCGTAAACCTGTTGCAATCCGAAACAATTCCTGCCCCGTATGCAGATAGTAATCGTCGTAGCTGGTGGTAAATCTTTCTAGCTCGTCCACCCCATCCGAAACCTGGTTGATGCAGTAATAGAGGTGCGCCGCAATTCCCGCCACATCCGGCGGATTGGGCACCGATTGAAAGAGCCGCTGTGCTTTTTGCACAGATTCTCGGCAGTCTTCCAAATACATCTGAAATTCCCCTAGCAACTCATCGTCAAACGGATCAGCCGCCAAAGCATTAATTTGAGATTTGAGGGGCTTCAACACTTGATTGAGCAGCCGATTGACGGGTTGATAGACTTTGGTGGTCCAAATTCTTAGCTGCTCATCGCTATCCCGTCCGGTTTTACGAGCCTGGTACTGTTTCTGAGCTTCTGCGGTTCTTTGCTGACGGGCGGTGCGACGGGCGATCGGGTCAAAGTCTTCGGTGACACGACCATAGTAGGTAATTTGGCGATCGTAAGACTGCCGCTGAAACGGGTCGCTGAGGACTTCGTAGGCAGCATTAATCTGAGCAATCTGCTCATGGCTAGAAGCGGTCTGGTTAACATCGGGATGGAATTTTTTGGCCAACCGCCGATAGGCAGACTTAATCTCAGCCTGACTCGCAGAATGGCTCACTTCCAGCGTTTCGTAGTGGTTAGGATTCGACATAATAGAACCCATTTTACCGAGGAATCTCCCCGGTTAGGTGTCGTAGATGTCGTGCGATTGGGTGATTTTTGGAAGGGATCAGAGAGAGGGGCGAAAGGGGAAAGGCGAAAGGCGAAAGGGAGATTGGTGGCGCATTCTATAATTTCTCGCAGGAATTTTGTCGCGGAGAAGCCACACTTTGTTGATTCGCGGTTGCTCCCCTTTCCCCTTTCCCCTTTTCCCCTTCCCCTTCCGCTCAATTCGACGGAGCCACCAACTCCGGATCTTGAAACAGGGGCGTGCTGAGGTAGCGTTCGCCGAAGCTGGGCTGAATCATGACGATGAGTTTGCCTGCATTCTCGGGGCGACGACCCACCTGGATGGCAGCGGCGAGGGCGGCTCCACTGGAGATGCCGGAGAGTAAGCCTTCTTCGCGGGCGAGGCGGCGACCATAGGCGATCGCTTCATCGTCAGAAACGGCAATCACCTCATTAATCAGATCCACCTTCAGCACCTCGGGGATGAATCCTGCGCCAATGCCCTGGATCTTGTGGGGGCCGGGTCTGCCGCCGGAGAGAATGGGGCTGTTGGCGGGTTCAACGGCGATCGCCTGAAACCCAGGCTTGCGCTGCTTCAAAACTTCTGCAACGCCTGTGATGGTGCCGCCTGTACCAACGCCAGAGATCAGGATGTCAACCTGGCCATCGGTGTCAACCCAAATCTCATTCGCGGTGGTTTCTCGGTGGATTTTAGGGTTAGCGGCATTGCTGAACTGTTGCAGCATGTAAGCATTGGGCAGCGTATTGACAATTTGTTGGGCGCGTTGGATGCAGCCGCCCATGCCTTCAATGCCGGGGGTCAGCTCCAGCTTTGCACCAAAGGCTCTGAGCATGGCGCGGCGCTCAGAACTCATGGTTTCGGGCATGGTCAGGATCAGGTCGTAGCCTTTGGCGGCGGCGGCCATGGCCAGAGCGATGCCCGTGTTGCCTGAAGTGGGTTCGACCAGGACAGTTTTGCCAGGGGTAATCAATCCTTGCTGCTCAGCCGTAGTGATCATGCTGATCCCAATGCGGTCTTTCACCGAGGCTGAGGGATTCATGCCTTCCAGCTTGGCGACGATTTGAGCCACGCATCCTTCGGCTTGGGGAATACGATTGAGACGCACTAGGGGAGTCCGTCCAATCAGTTCTGTGATGTTATCGGCAATACGCATAGGGGTGAGGGCGGTCAAATGTAGTACATGGGGTTGGTCTGTTGCTGAGCGCTGCGTTTCTCAGCTAAATCCTGGAGCGTATAGTTTTGCAAAACTGCGTCTGCGGCTTGCCCTGCTTCTTGCCAAATTTCTCGAATCACAGCATTTTCAATCGAGGTTGCCGCTGGATCAGTCTGACTCAGTTGAGCATCCGACCCTTCAATACATTTGACCACATCTAGCACCGTAATTTTCCAAGGTTCTCGGGCGAGGAGATAGCCGCCTTTGGCACCCCGCTGACTGCGAAGAAGTCCCGATCGCCGTAAAGTGGCCAGCAGTTGTTCCAGGTAGCGATCGGGAATTTGCTGATCTGCCGCAATTTGCCGAATTTGTAGGGGTTCTCGGCTTTCATACTCTACCGCAAGGGCTAATAGCGCCAATAGAGCATACTCACTTTTACAGGAAAGTTCCACAAACAAAATCCAGGATGGACTGCCCTTCCAGTATACCCCGGTTCTCCACTCGGGATTAGTTGGATTAATGGATTCCGAAAAAAGATTTCACGAGTCATTCTCTTCCCATTCTCACTCCCAACCATCGAAAGTAAGCCGCTGAAAGCCAACCGTTAAAAGCAATCTGTTGAAAATAGGCCATTGAGACCATCGCTAAACTGCCCAAAATAAACAGCAGGGAGAGCTGTACACAACTCCCCCTGCTGAAATTGAAGATGATGCCTAAGAGAACGAGTTGCCCCGTCTCTCAAGCAGAAGCCATTAGAACGAGAACGAAGTTCTCACTGCACCAACAAAGGTAGAATCGACAGCGCTGTCGTTACCGGGGTTGCTGATGTAGATTACACCAGGGGTAACGGAGATGTTGTCGTTGATGCGGAGTCTGTAGAACAGTTCACCCACAAAAGCGTTGTCATCATCCAGAACGCCCAGACCACCCAGGTCAGAGTCGTAGGGAGCAACACCAGCCAGAACACCCAGCATGTTGCCACGACCACCCAGGTCAGGGAACGCCAGGGTTGCTTGGTAGCTCCAAACATTGTAGCTGTCGTTGCCGATCGCAATGATGGGGGTGTAAGCTGCGTTACCACCGACCTCAATGCCGCCGAACTTGAAGTTAAACAGGGCACCGTAGGTGTTGGCGACAGAAGCGCCAGAGAAGGCATTGGTGAAACCACCGGAGCTATAGGCGTTAGCGTAAACCAGAGCAGCATCCAGGAAATCGCTGAGGTAGGTCAACTGAGCAATGATCCCGTAGTCACCGTTGAACAGACCTGCACCAGAAGCAGAGCGTTCCGCTTCAACCGCAGAGTAACCAAAGTCAAAGCTGAGGTTGTCGGTCAACTGGATGATGGCACCTGCACCAGCGCTACCAGGGACGAAGTTGTAGGGGGTGGGAGCGCCAAAGCTGCTCAGCGCACCACCTGCATCACTGTCGAGGGGGCTGATGCTGCTAGCAACCCAGTCAGAGTCAGAGAAGCCATCAGCCGCAATGGTGACATCAACGCTGTCGCCGAGGGGGAAGGTGTAGTACAACTTGCTCAGTGTCACATCATCACCGGAGCCATCGCCAATCTTCCAGGACAGACCACCGAGGCTATCGAAAGC
>JALOOP010000204.1 GCA_025454315.1 Oculatellaceae cyanobacterium Prado106 | reverse complement strand
CTATTGGTCGGTTGGTCTTTCGTTCAACTCCTTATGGGTAGTTGAATCCCTTTGCCATGCCGTTCTACGAGGTAGCAGGTCAGTTAGTCCAAACTACAGAGATTGACCAATTCCCGGTAAACAGGCTCAACCTTTTCCCGGAAAGAGAACTGCACATCCGATCGCACCGCAATTAAATCACCACGCAGGGACTTGAGGAGATTGACGGATTCGGTGTAGGCAGCGATCGCACCCGGACGATCCTGAACAGCTTTGCGAATGCGTCCCATTTGCCACTGCCAGCGATAGCCCAAGTCGGCGGCGTTGCTGGATTGGGAAATCAGGAGAGCCTGCTGGGTGAGTTGCTGAGCGGTTTGCCACTGGCGGGTTTGTTCGTAGAGATGGCCTAACTGACCCAAGGCGTAGGATTGGGCGCGAGTATCTTGAAGGGTTTCGGCCTGTTGCAGGGCTTTGGCGAGGAGGGGGGCGATCGCAGATCTGTCGAGGAAATATTGGGTGGCGATCGTCGGGTCTGTCTCTAGGATTTGCATCAGTTGCATCGCCAGATTGACCTGGACATAGACCCCGGCGCGGCTTGGCGTTAGCGCTGAAAATTCTGATTGAATCTGGGGTAACTGGGCGCTAGCTGGGGCAAATTGTTTCGATTCGACTTGCAGGCTGAATTGGTTAACGGCGGCTTCTAAGCGGGCGAGCGGGCTGACGGCTGAATCGATCGCCTGTTGATAGGACTGGAGGGCGGCTGCAGGCTCTTGCATGGCTCGTCGCGTATTGCCCAAACTCAAGGCTGTGGCTGAGATTTCTGCCGGGATCTGCAATCTTTGGGCGCTGGCTAGCCCCATTTCCAGGATGGTTTTGGCCTGGTCTAAGTTGCCGATCGCCAGCCACAATTCCCCTAAGCTTCGTAGACTAGCCACTTTCAAGGCCGAGTCGGGCTGGGTTTGCAAGGTCTGGTTGGTTTCTTCTAGCAGCGTCTGGGCACGGCGGAATAAGCCTAGCATCTGGAATGCCTGCGCCTGATTGACTTGACTACCCAAAATGCCCTGAGCATCATCTGCCTGTTGATAAAGCTGGGTGGCGGTTTGCCAGGTTTCTAGGGCTTCTTGGGTCTTGCCCATCGCCAGTTGGAGGCTGCCCTGAGTGTTCAATGCCTGCGCCAGGAAGGAGGCGGATTGGGCATCGGTGGCGGGTTGCAGGAGGGTGAGACTGGTGGCGATCGCCTGTTCTGCGGCTGGCCAGTTGCCTAGTTGTTGCTGCGCTAAGGATAGAAAACTGAGGCTCATGGCTTGATTGAGGCGATCGCCCCGCTGTTGAGCCTGGGTTTCTGCTTGCTGCCATTGTTCTGCGGCTTCTCGGAAGCGTCCGGCTTCGTAGAGCTTTTTGCCTTCGGCGAGGCGATCGACGGCAGGATCGAGGGCAGCTAGCAGGGTGGAGGAAGGGGCGTTAGCGCTAGCTTGTGCATTAGCACGTATCGCCGATACATCTGCGGCTCTATCGAACGGATCTGATTGCAACCCCGACTGAGCAATGCCGGGATAGAAACAGGTCACCAGCAAAAAGCCAATCAGCGTTGCGCTGAGATAATAGAAGGGTTTCCAAAAATCCTTAAACCAGCGCATCACAAGTTCTCCACTCAAGGTTTTCCGCGATCGGGCGATCGGGTAGAGGCTGCCCGTCCCGGTCATGAACCGGGCATTGACTCACGGCTCCTGTCTGCAAGTTCGGTTTGCAGAAGCATCAAAATCAACAACATCCTAGGTTTCCCTGTTCTCGGTCAAACTTGCAGAAGCTGAGGATGCGCTGACGAACCTGTGTTCAGCAGAGAGTTCCATGAAAAAAGTCCCAGGTTATTTGTGGTATGGCTTCGCCACACCACAAATAACCTGGGACTTTTTTCATGGAAATGTCCTAATGTCAGCGAACTAGGGGCGATCACCTCTTCTTGTAGTAATTAAAGATACCTTAAAATTTTGAATCTGTAAGTATTAACACGGTTAAGCTGGATGGATTGCGGGGAATGCGATCGCGATTTCAGAAGGGCTAGAACAAGCTTTTGCGACAAATAATCCCGATTTATAGGTTTTCCTTTGGAATACTGAATTACCCGTATAACGAAGCCGAGCATGGAGTAACCGGGGCTAGCCCACCTGAATAAATTCCCCCATCCCAACCAATGGATGAATAACGGGACAGGTTCGGTAACAGCCCTGTGATTCAGAGACTTTTCCCTTCCCTGTTTTTTCCAATTATTTTTCAGTTCAAAGGATTTCTTCAAGCTATGAAACTGACCCAAACGCACCTGTTCACTCGCCTGTCCCTGACTTCCTGCCTGCTCGGCAGTCTCCTAACGCCCCTCCTGCTCCAACCTGCGATCGCCAACGACTCCCAGTCCATCGCCCCAGTCCAGATCGCCCAAGCCCAACAGCGCCTGCGGATCGCAGTCTTAGACTTTGAATTTGCCAGCACTGGCCAGGAATGGTGGTGGTGGGGCGGCATTGCCCCGTCTCAGGGGGTTAGCGATCTGCTGACCAACAAACTGGTCGATGGCGGAGCCTACACCCTCATCGAACGCAGCCGCATTCAGGCCATTCTGGCCGAACAGAATTTGGGTGCATCCGGACGAATCGACGCTAGCACAGCGGCTGAAGTCGGGCGCATCCTGGGCGCAGATGCCGTCGTCATTGGCTCAGTGACGCGCTACAACTTAGGCGAGAGTGGCGGTGGTGTCAGTGTTTTGGGCATCGGGGGTCGAAGCAACCGACGCAAAGCAGAAGTGCAGTTGACGGCTCGTTTAGTCAATACCACAACGGCTGAAATCATTGCCACCGCCCAAGGCACAGGCGAATCCCGCGAAGGCGGCGGCGGTGTCTCGATCGGCGGCCTGGTTTCAGTGGGCGGCGACAGCAACAACGTCGATGAACTGCTCAGCAATGCCGCCCAGGAAGCGGTCAATCAGCTTTCCACCGAACTGAACGCTAGAGCCTCCGCCCTAGAAGCCCTGCCGCCCTCACTGCCCACCGTCAGCGCCCTCGTCGCCGATGTCTCAGGCAACACCGTAATTATCAACAAAGGCACCCAGGATGGCTTCCGCACCGGAATGACCCTCTCCATTGAGCGCATCAGCCGCGAAATCAAAGACCCCGCCACAGGTCAGGTGATTCGCACCGTGACTTCGCCCATTGGCCGCATTGAGCTAACCGAGGTCGATGCCGGTTCCAGCGTAGGCCGCATTGTCAACGGCACAGGGATGCGCGTGGGCGATCAGGCGATCGCCGTCCAGTAACCCCTTCTTCGTTCTAGACTTCAGATTTTGGATGGTGAAACCGCGATCGCAAACAAAGGCTCGAACAACTGGATAGCCTCTCATTCAGATCCCTAGCGAGAAAAAACTCTGCGTCTCTGCGTCTCTGCGGTTCACCTCTCTTCCCCTAATCCTGAAGTCCTGTTCCAACCTTCCAATTCCATAAAAAGCAAATAGGGGATGCCGCATATCACACGGCATCCCCTACCTGTTTTTTGAAGCCATTTCCCACTCGGCTGAAGAAGAATTAACGATAAATCTCCTCCAATCCGAACGAGGAAAGCGATTGAAGGAAACTGGGTGTCGCAATGCTCCACCCAACCTCCAGCATCCGAGACTTAGTAACCGTAGTCGTCACCCATACCAGCACCCGCAGCAGGAGCGCCATCCTTGGGTTCGGGCTTGTCAACCACGATACACTCGGTGGTCAGCACCATACCGGCGATCGAAGCGGCGTTTTGCAGCGCAGAGCGGGTGACCTTCGCGGGGTCAACAATCCCTGCGGCAAACATATCGACAAATTCATCGGTGGCTGCGTTGTAGCCCACGTTGAATTCCTTTTCCTTGACGCGCTCAGCGATGACGGCTCCGTTTTGGCCAGAGTTTTCAGCGATGCGCTTCAGGGGAGCGGAGAGGGAGCGAGCCACAATCATGGCACCGATCAGCTCTTCGCCGGAAAGGTTGGACTTCGCCCAGGTTTCCAGTTCGGGGGAGAGGTGTGCCAGGGTGGTACCACCGCCGGGGACGATGCCTTCCTCAACTGCCGCTTTGGTGGCGTTGATGGCATCTTCCAGGCGCAGCTTGCGGTCTTTCATTTCGGTTTCGGTGGCGGCACCAACTTTCACCACAGCGACCCCACCGGAAAGCTTAGCCAGACGCTCTTGCAGCTTTTCCTTGTCGTAGGAAGACTCGGTTTCTTCCATTTGACGGCGGATTTGTTCGCAGCGGGCTTTGACTTCGGCTTCGTTGCCTTCGGCGACGATGGTGGTGGTGTCCTTGGTGATCGTGATGCGGCGCGCCTTGCCCAGCATCTCTAGCTTGACGCTATCGAGCTTCAGTCCGGCATCTTCGGTGATCAGTTGGCCACCGGTCAGCACGGCGATGTCTTCCAGCATCGCTTTACGGCGATCGCCAAAGCCAGGAGCCTTGACCGCAGCCACATTCAGCACACCCCGCAGGCGGTTGACCACCAGGGTTGCTAGAGCTTCCTTCTCAATGTCTTCCGCCAGGATCAGCAGGGGACGACCGGAACGCGCCACTTGCTCCAGAACGGGCACCAGGTCTTGCACCAGGGTGATTTTCTTGTCGGTAATCAGGATGAAAGGCTCGTCAAGGACGGCTTCCATGCGCTCGGTGTCGGTGGCGAAGTAGGGAGAGATGTAGCCTTTGTCAAAGCGCATCCCTTCGGTGACTTCCAGTTCGGTGGTCATGGATTTGCCTTCTTCCAGGGAAATCACGCCTTCCCGACCGACTTTTTCCATTGCTTCGGCAATCATGGCACCGACTTCTTCGTCGTTACCGGCGGAGATGGAACCAACTTGGGCGATCGCCTTGGAATCTTCCACCTGACGCGCATGTTCAGCGATTTTGTCCACCAGGAATGCGGTTGCCCGATCGACCCCACGCTTTAGGGAGATGGCGTTGGCTCCTGCGGCTACGTTCCGCAGACCTTCTTTGACCATGGCGTGAGCCAGCACGGTTGCAGTGGTGGTGCCGTCTCCAGCCGCATCGTTGGTCTTGGAAGCGGCCTGACGAATCAGAGCAACGCCGGTGTTTTCGATATGGTCTTCGAGTTCAATTTCCTTGGCGATCGTGACACCGTCGTTGACGATTTGGGGAGCGCCAAACTTCTTCTCTAGCACGACGTTGCGACCTTTGGGGCCGAGGGTGACAGCAACAGCTTCTGCCAGAATGTCAATTCCCTTTTCCAGGGCACGACGAGCATTTTCGTTGTAAATGATGCGCTTAGCCATAGTTCGATGTTTGGATTTTAGATGTGCGAGTTTAGCGGTTTAATTGCAGAGAATTCATGGAAAGGATGACTGAGAACCCTTCCCCGGACTAGCGATTTTGGATCTTAGAGGTTCCTTCCAGAGCCATCCAAAACCCAAAATCCAAAATCCAAAACCTAGGAGACGATCGCCAAAATATCCTTTTCAGACAACAGGACATATTCTTCGTTACCCAGCTTGATGTCGGTTCCGGCGTACTTGGAGTAGAGCACCTTGTCGCCGACTTTTACTTCCATCTCTTGACGTGAGCCATCATCGCCACGCTTGCCTGCACCAATGGCAGCAATTTCACCAACTTGGGGTTTTTCCTTGGCGTTGTCGGGGAGGAAGATCCCACCAGCGGTCTTTTCTTCAGCGGCGCTTACCTTGACAAAGACGCGATCGCCCAGGGGTTTGACGGTCGAAACGCTCAGAGATACGGCTGCCATATCAAATTTCTCCAGAACAAAAACAATAGGTTGATGGATAATCCGGTGATTGCCAACGACTCGAATCCACAGGGGATTCAACGCATCACCCAACAGACAGCAGCAGAAATCCAGCCCCATCTTGGAACTGGTACAGATTCTTCAAACTGTCTAAAATCCTTGAGTCAGAGTTTTGAATTAGCACTCTCGACTCCTGAGTGCTAATTTAGCGAAGTGCGGGTACAACTGCAACCAGTCGGGCGGATTTTTGTTGTACGGGTTTCCGAACTGGGGGGTAAGTGGGCGTGGGGAGTGGGGAGTGGGGAGTGGAGTGGGGGGCGAAAGGGGAAAGGGGAAAGGGAAAAGGGGAGTCCCGGAAATAATAGTAGGGGAAGCCTGGAAGCAATATGGGTGAACGTCAGGGATTGAAATTCATAGATTGCAACTCATGGATTGCCCTTCATAGATTGAAATTCATTGATTACCCTTTCGCCTTTCCCCTTTCGCCTTTCCCCTTTCCCCTTTTCCCTTTACCCTTCCCCCTTTCCCCTTTCCCCTCTCCTTCACTTCTCCCTTATTTGCCCCGCTGGAATTTGAGTCCTCCGTGAAGATGCCCTTGACGCTGTGGCGACTTCTAAAAAGCGTGTGACAGCATGGCTCCATAGCATCAGATTGAAAAGATCGTTTCTAAAAAGATTAGGTTGAGGGCTGAACCCATAGAGAGTCCAACGAATCGGAGCCTGAGATCTCCCCCCACTCCCTACTCCCCACTCCCTACTCCCCACTCCCTACTCCCTACTCCCCACTCCCTACTCCCCACTCCCTACTCCCCACTCCCTACTCCCCCCAAAAAACGGGTGCAACTACCACTTGCTCTCTACCCGTTGTCTACCGCCCCATGAATCCGTCGCCCCACCCCTTTTCGCCCCGTCAGGTTTCGGCTTTTGGGACTGCTTGTCTGGCAGTCTTGGCACTGCTGGTCACGGTTCCAGCTCAAGAAAGTCGGCCTCAGAGTGAGATGCCGAATCGCTTTTTGGTGGCCTTGGATTGGCTGAAAGGCGATTTGCAGTGAAAAACTTTTTAGAAGGGGAGTGGGGAATAGGGAGTAGGGAGTAGGGGGACAGCCATTGATCAATCAATCCCCTACCTCCCCACCTCCCCTTCTCCCCATCTCCCCACTCCCTACTCCCTACTCCCTACTCCCTCCCCTTTTAACAGCCAAAACCCCGTATAAGTCATGCCCGAATCATCGGGTTGGACGAGGAGGAAGTGTAAGCCTTTGGCGGATTGTTGGCGATCGCGAAAACTTGCCGCAGCCGCGACCACATCCGGGTCTGCAAACGTTGTCAAAATCCAGCGCTCCACCAGTCCCGCTTCCAGGATTAATCCATCGGGATCACCGGGAATCGCCTGGAGAGCATAGGGGCGCGATCGCCGTAACCATTGCGCCAGTTGCATCGACTGCCGTCCGCCATCGATGATCACGCCGGGGATCGGTTGGGTGGAGGGCAGATTCAGTTGCAGCGGCAGAAAGGCATCGGGGCAGTCCGAAATGGGGATGGGACGGTTGCGGAAGATGGCGACCAGATCCTGGGCAGAAATCGAGGCAAACCGCCAGCGATCGCCCCATAGATTCTCCGGAAGCGGCACTGGGGCAGGACGATCGAGTTCCAGGGGATCGTAGGGTTGGCGGGTGTAGCCTTCCATCTGGGGATATTGGGTGGCGCGATGTTGCAGCCAGGCTTTGAGGTCAGGCGTGCGGCGAGTGGGGTCAACGGCCAGACCCAAGGGTTGGCAGGCGGCTTGAATCAGGCTGACGGACTGGGGACGAAAGACTTGAATTGAGTCGGGTTTTTCGGGGGCGATCGCTTGCTGAAACTGCTGGGTGAGCCATGCTGCGTTGACCTGGGATTGGGGACAGAAGGCAACCATGGTTTGTTCAGGGGTGCAGATCACTAGCTCCCAGAGCGGACTGCCTGCTGCATCCTGGAGGGGGCGACGATAAAAATCAACTTGCCAAATCTTCATTCCGGTAGGGGATAGGGTTACTAGAATTATCTCAGGGGTGGCGATCGCAAAACACCATCCCTGCTGCAAACCAAACTGGTAATCCAATCGGGCAATCCAATCTGGCAAACTAATCTGGCAATCCAAAATGGAATGGGAGTGAATCGCAATGCAAGCTGAAGAACTTGATCAAATGTTTGATGACGGCGAAGAAGTTCTCGAATACTTCGACCTGACCATGATGAAGCGTCCCGGATTAGCCATGAAGCAAGTTGCGCTGGATTTGCCACAGTGGATGATGGATGCAGTCGATCGGGAAGCTCAGCGTCTGGGAATTCAGCCTCAAGCCGTCATCAAGCTTTGGATTGCAAAAAGGCTGAACGCTGTTGATAGTGAAGATAAATTGGATTACGTCCCTTCTCATCATAAAATTAAGAGTTGACTTGATTCTGCCTGGTTGACTCGATTTCGGCTTGAAAATGTTGGGTCTAGAAAGGGCTGTTTGGCCAAGGATTTGGCCAGAAATTTGGCCAGAAATTTGGCCAGAGAATGGCTTCTTGGCTCCCTGAATACGATCGCATGACCCTGAGCCTATGCGCTCCTAACTCCACACAATTCGCGACAGGATTTCTATGAGTGCTTCTTCGATTCGGTTTTTAATGTGCGCGCCCGATCATTATGACGTGGACTATGTGATTAACCCCTGGATGGAGGGAAATATCCACAAGTCCTCGCGCGATCGCGCCGTTGAGCAATGGCAGCAGCTATTCTGCGTTCTCTCAGAGGAGGCCACGGTGGATCTGGTCAAGCCCCAAATGGGGGTGCCAGATATGGTCTTTACGGCCAATGCAGGGCTGGTGCTGGGCAAGACCGCCGTGCTGAGTCGCTTCTACCACAAAGAGCGACAAGGGGAAGAACCCTTCTTCCAGCAATGGTTTGAGGAAAACGGCTTCCGGGTGCATGTGCTGCCCAAGGATCTGCCCTTTGAGGGAGCTGGCGATGCCCTGCTCGACCGCGAAGGCCGCTGGCTATGGGCGGGCTACGGCTTTCGCTCAGAACTCGACTCCCATCCCTATTTAGCCAAGTGGCTGGATATTGAAGTTCTGTCGCTGCGTCTGATGGACGAGCGGTTTTATCACCTGGATACCTGCTTTTGTCCGTTGACCGATGGCTATTTGCTCTACTATCCCCCGGCGTTTGATGCCTACTCGAATCGGCTGATTGAAATGCGTGTGCCGCCCTCTAAGCGGATTGCGGTGGGCGAATCGGATGCGGTCAATTTTGCCTGCAATGCGGTCAACATCGATCGCCTTGTGGTCATGAACAAAGCCACCGATGATCTCAAGGAGCGTCTGGCCGAAGTGGGCTTCCGGGTCAGAGAAACCCCACTCACCGAATTCCTCAAGGCAGGCGGTGCGGCCAAGTGTCTCACCCTGCGCGTCACCGAGCCGATTCTGCCCGTGCCCCATGCGATCGCCACCGTCGAAAGCCGCACCATCCGCCTGGAAGGCCACCTGCTCGATTCGGGTCTGATCAACCGGGCGCTAGACTTCATTGTGGAAGGCGGCGGCAGCTTCCAGGTGTTGAACTTTAGCCTGGGTGAACAGCGGCAAAGCACTTCCTCCGCAGAAGTCAGGGTCACGGCTCCCTCCCATGAGGTGATGGAAAGCATCATGTCTCAGTTGATTGACATGGGTGCAATGGGACTCCCTCAAGAGGTCTGTGACTGTCAGCTTGAAACCACTACGCTTCCCGGCGTTGCCCCCGATGATTTCTATGTGACGACCATTTACCCCACTGAAATCCGGGTCAATGACCAATGGGTGCGGGTTGAACATCAACGGATGGATGGGGCGATCGTCGTTTCCCCAACGCCCGAGGGTGCGATCGCCCAATGCAAGCTCCTGCGCGACCTGCAACTCAACGATCAGGTTGTCGTCGGGGTCGAAGGCATCCGCACCGTCCGCAAAACCGAATCTCGCGAACAGCGCAACGCCCAGGAATTCAGCTTCATGGGTTCGGGCGTATCCAGCGAACGGCGCGTGGAACTGGTGGTGGAACAAATCGCCTGGGATCTGCGCCGGATTCGCGACCAGTCCGGCAAAGTCGTCGTCGTGTCGGGGCCGGTGGCCATCCACACGGGCGGCGGCGAACATCTGGCCAAGCTGATTCGCGAAGGCTATGTTCAGGCGCTGCTGGGTGGCAATGCGATCGCCGTCCACGACATCGAACAAGCCCTCATGGGCACCTCCCTAGGCATGGACATGAAGCGTGGCGTTTCGGTTCGGGGCGGCCATCGCCACCACCTGAAGGCGATCAACATTATCCGCCGCTGTGGCAATATCCACAAAGCCGTAGAACAGGGTGTCCTGACCAACGGCATCTTCTACGAATGCGTCCAAAAGGGTGTTCCCTTCTCCCTCGCGGGTTCCATCCGTGATGACGGCCCACTGCCCGACACCAAAATGGATCTGATCGAAGCACAGTCCGACTACTCCCGATTAATTCAGGGAGCCGACATGATTCTCATGCTGTCCTCCATGCTGCACTCGATTGGAGTCGGCAATATGACACCCGCCGGAGTCAAAATGGTCTGTGTCGATATCAATCCCGCTGTCGTAACTAAGTTGAGCGATCGCGGTTCCGTTGAATCTGTCGGTGTCGTCACCGATGTCGGTTTGTTCCTCAGTCTCTTAGTGCAACAGCTAGGTAAACTCACCAGTCCCTATCGCATTGCCCAAACCGTGTAAGAGACTATCTAGTTCTCCTGGATTTTGAATTCACTCGCTAGATCAAAGAAATAGATCAGAGTCCTTTCCAGCAAAGGTTTCTGATCTATTTTTTGTATATCCCTCATCAATGAGCATCTCCACAAACCCATAGCCGAGGTATGGATAAGCAATACGTCAAACCTTCTACGATCTAAACAACCTGATTTGCTGAAAGAATTGGAGATGGTTTCCATCACTTCAAATCTATGAGTTTTTCAATGCAAATTCCCTGAACAACCCTATTTTGCCTTCATTAGGTGCTGGAATATGAAATTTTCCTGATCGAATGATTAACTTTGAAGAATCTGCTATACCCTGTACAAAACCAGGGCAAAGTGTTTATTGGAAAGCCCTAATCAAAACTGTTTAGATTAATTGAATAGTCGGACTTAAGATTCAACTCGCTGCTTTGCTTTGAATCTAGAATGATGCTCTTCTGTTCTAAGAAGCTGTGCTTTGTTCTGAGAAGCTGTGCTATGAGGGCAAAACCCTTTTCTGTCTTCTCCCAAGTCCAATTTTCACCTGTTAGCTATCTTATCTCGGTCGCTATTTCATCTCAGTAGCTATCCTATTTCAGCCTCCATTCTCTTTCAGTCTCCAATTCCACCCTTTCTTCAACAATCCGTCCTATGGCTAGCCAACCGCCCATCTTGATTGATCCCACCAGGCTGGGTCAGGTTGACCAAGTCCTGCCACCGATCGCCACATTAGCCAGTTCCCCCACCGATAACCCAGGGATTCTGTTGATGCACTACGACCAGCTTCCGGCGCATGAGGTGCCTGAATATCAGTCTTTGCATCATGTTGTGGCCATCTGGGGGCAGCAAAGTCAGGCACAGCTTGAAGCCCAGTTTGACGACGACTATCGCTGGCAGGGTCTGTTTGGTAGGGGCGAAGCAGGAATCATTCCGGCAGGGATGAACCATTGGGCAGTCTGGGATCGCCCGATTTCACTCAGCCTCTTGTTTTTGCATCCCCAATTTGTCCGTCAAGTCGCTTCCGAACTGGTCAAGGGCGATCGCCTGGAACTCATCCCCAAGCACGCCACCCAAGACCCAGCCCTGTCTCAACTCGGATTGCTCCTCAAAACCGATCTCCAGGAAGGTTAATTTTCCGGTCGGCTCTATCGAGAGTCGATCTCCATTGCCTTTATCACTCGGCTCATCACCCATCACTCGGTCTGTCGCATCCAGCCGCAACCCGTTTCCAGCAGCCTATCCAACCAGCGCTTGCAGTTGGTTCTAGACTATATTCACGATTCGCTTGACCAGGAAATCCGTCTGGCAGATTTAGCAAATTTGGTGAACCTGAGCGAATACTACCTGTGCAAAATCTTCAAACAGCACATGGGCATCTCCCTGCATCAATATGTCATTCAGCAGCGGATTGAACGAGCCAAACGGTTGCTCAAACAGCGAAACATGACGATCGCCGATATTGCCCAAGCTTGTGGGTTTAGTAGCCACAGTCATTGGACGCACCATTTCAAGCGACTTGTGGGAGTAAGGTGATTTCTGGCAATAATTGTACCAATCTGGTATTTTGGAAGACGATTCTTTATGCATCGCTTCTGATAAGCCTGCGAATTCAATGGACATCCTC
>JALOOP010000203.1 GCA_025454315.1 Oculatellaceae cyanobacterium Prado106 | reverse complement strand
CACCTGGTCGGATATCTCCATTGGGAATCCGCTCTGCGCCTGTGTCTGTTGTTCGCCAAATCTCTCTGCCCTGCGCGTTGGTTCCAGTTTGACCATTGTCAGCAAAGAAGTAGACGGTGTTGCCGACTGCGACCAGGTTGCTGGGGTTAGAGCTACCCACTCCAGGACTCACATCCACGACAGAGGCTGTTGTGCCATTGGTGTCAAATTTCCAGAGTTCTCGACCTGTTGTGCTGGTGCCAGCCGTGAAGTAAACGGTATCGCCAACCGTGACGAAATCCCTTGGATCGAGCAGAGCATTGTTAGAAGCATCCCGAATCTCGGTGGCTGTTGAATTCCCAAGATTAATCTGCATGAAGCGAACGGTTGTATTGAAGCCTGTGACTAAGGAACCATAGAGTTTGCCATTAACGCCGAAAACTTGACTGGGAGTAGAGCTAAGTGGGTTAGGCCCTGCATTCAAATCACTGCGGGTTGGGGTGCCTGGTGTAGCCGTACCCGCATTTTCAATTCGCCATAGTTCATTTCCAAAGCTATCGGAGGCTGCAAAGAAGAGGGTTGAATCAACAACTGAGAATCCTGCACTACCAAGGATTTGAGCCTGGTTGGGGAGTACAATCTCGGTTGCATCGTTGCCTGTGGTATTGGTTCTAAACAAGCGATTATCTGTTCCGCCCGTGGGGCTTGCCTTGAAGTAGAGGCGATCGCCCACAACCGTCAATTCTGTTGGACTCGATCCTCCTGTGCCTGGGAAGATATCTTTCACCAACTGTGTACCAGATGCCGTCCCATCTGTACGCCATAGCTCTGTGCCCGTGGTACTGTTCTTCTCCTCACCCACAAAGTAGAGAAGTCCATTGGCTTTGGTAAAGCTGCCCAGGAAATTAAAGGCTTTGAGCTTCTTGGTGCCATCCAGGGTTCCGTCACTGACCCAGAGCGCTGTTTCGTTTTCATCTTGAGCCGAGAAGTAGGCCAGACCACCTACTTCCGTTAATTGTGAGGCCGAAGAACCACTTGAGCCAAAGCGAATATCTCGGGTAATGGTGGGGATGTCTTGCTTGGGCTTTAAGGACATCGTGAGGTTGTAGACTGAGCCTTCGCCTGTCCCGCTAGGGAGAACTCGGATAAAGTACTGTCCAGGTTTCAAAGTACCACCCAGCAGTTCGGCGCTAGTTCCAGGTCGGTTTGAGATGATGCCTAGAGCAGGGTTGGCAAAGTTGTTACTGTTAAAGAGTTGAACATCCAAGTTGCCGTCTAGGGGACTGCCCAACTGCCCCTTCAATTCTAGGGTGAGGAAGCTCCGTTGGGTGATGTCAATCTTGAAGAAGTCTTCTGGGGAATTCTTACCACCCTCGACGACATAGTTGGTGAAGGTTTGAGGATTGCCGGTCAGCGACAGAGTTGCCGCGCTGGCTGGACCATCGGCATATCTGCCCGCAAACCCATCCTGGAGTTGTCGAATCTGTAGCGCATAGTTACTGGTGACACCGGGTGTGGCCTGGAATACACGGACGAAGTGTTCGCCTGCATCCAAGGGTACAATCATCGTTTCATCGTTTGATCCGATGGTGGTTGCGGCCTTGACTACATTACCTGCACCATCCAGAACGGCTACATTGACATCTGCGTTCAAGCCAAATAGATCGAGCTTGAAGTCGCCAGGGGCAGCAGAACTGAATTTGTAGTAGTCTTGGCCATCGCTGTCGCTGATAAACCCTGGCCGATTGTTGAGGGGAAGGTCGATCGCCAAAGCCGTTTCCAAAGAATTGCCAGCTTCAGGAATGGGGGTGGGATCTGGGGGTGGGACAGGATCAGGAATGGGTTCTGGAATGGGTTCTGGAGTTGGGGTTGGAGTATCTAAAGGGGTGCCTAACAAGGCTAAGCGATAGCGGGTGTCGCCTTTGCGCTGTCTGACGCGAATGACATAGTCGCCTGCCTCTAAATCGCTGGAGGCAATGCTGCCCGTGCGGTTGCTGCGGCTTCTGGAGGTGCTGATCAGTTGAAAGTTATCGGTTAATGCACTGCCTTGGAGCGATCGAAAATCGACACTTCCCACGCTGGCCACTACTTCACTGAGGGGACGGGTGAGTTTGTAGAGTTCAACCCCAACATTGGTGGTTCTGGCGGTCTTGCGATCGACTTTTCTAGGCAGTCTGAGCGCTAGTTTGAGATCGAAGCTGCTTCGTCCACTAGGACTAAACTGATACAGGTCGTCGAGATCTCTCCGGTCAACCCTACCGTTGAGAGTTCTTGGTAAGCCAACGGATATTGCTCCGCTCAGCCGATTATCGCGCTTGGACATAGCTTTCTACCCTAGTTGAGGTTGTGACAAGGGTAGTTTTCCCGCTGCCAGAGTTTGGCTAGCACTGAGTATCGGAAGTTTACGGTGATTTGATGCGATCGCCCGTTTCTCCGCGTTTTCTGGGAAGGGAGTGGGGAGTGGGGAGTGGGGAGTAGGGAGTGGGGGTTGGGGAGATGGGGAGATGGGACGAAAATCCCCCCTTTCGCCTTTTCCCTTTTCCCTTTCCCCTTCTTATAGGGCTAGGGCTGAACCAAGGGCGGCGGTGGCAGGGGAATTACGGAGGGGATGGGGGCGGGGGTAGGTGGGGTGAGAGAACAGTCGCTGGCGTTGGGGGGTTGGGTTTCGACGAAGACTTGGGTGTAGCCGGCGACGTTGAGAAGTTGGCTGACGGTCAGTTTGGCGCGATCGTTGGCGGATTGGAGGACACCGTTGGCGCAGGCGGAGGCCACCATTTTTTCTAGGGTTTGGCGTTGGGCGAGTTCTTGCAGTTCGGGGGCGGCATCGGGGCCTAGCCCTAGAAAGCCTCGGTCGTAGTCGTAGACTTGGGAGCGGTTGACGTCGATTTTGCTGTCCAGGATTTTGGCCGGGGGGAGCCGGAGGGTCAGGGTGTTGCCGTTGGTTTGCACATTGGCGGGGGTGAGTTCGGCCAGGTCAACGCCTGCTCGGATTTCGCCGTAGGCAATGTAGAGGAGGGTGGTTTTGCCGATGACATAGCCGCCGACGGTGCGATCGCGACTGGCTGGAACGACGGTTTCCATGGAGTAGACGGCGGTGGTCAGTTCGCTGGCATTGCGGACTTGTTGGACGACCATCGATCGCAGATCGACCTGGGGTTCGGGTTGGGGGGCAGTCCATAATTCGGCGACTTTGCCGAAGAAGTCGTTTCCGGTTTTCCAGACGCCAATGAAGAGGATCAGGGCGATCGCCACCGTTCCACCCGTGGTCATCAGGGACAAAGTCCGAAATAGAGTGCCAATCGAGTGCCCCCAGCGACGCGGCTGGCGAGGGGAACTGATGGACTGAGGATTATGCCCCTGCTGATCCTGAGTGCGGGAACTTCTCATGCGATCGCATCCTTATATATATCAACCAAATTTTTATTGAATCGGGAGTTCTGACGCGACTCTCAAGGACAGGCTTAGAGTGACTTTTGTCTGCCCTGTCTGGATGCAACATGCTGCTCTGATGCTGAGAAACACCCTGTAAAGAAAAACGATACCAGAACCACCCCCAAGCATAGCGCTTGAGATGGATTTGAAATTATGATTTTGTCAGAAAGAAAACCTGAAGCCAAATTATTCGATCTTTGGGGACAGGTTGTTTTACAGTGGGCATATCGTCCCTATTATCAAGCCCGACCCAACGCTTATGCTGCTTAAGTCTACGACCCGTCATATTCGCATTTTTGCGGCTGAACTTCAAAATAATGCTTTGGTTCCCAGCACGGACACCCTGACGCTGGATGTAGACCCAGATAACGAATTGCTCTGGAACGATGAAGCCTTGCAGCAGGTCTATCGCAAGTTTGACGAGCTGGTGGCGGCCTATGAAGGGGCAGACCTGAATGACTATAATCTGCGCCGGATTGGCTCAGATTTGGAACATTTTGTGCGATCGCTCCTGCAAGGCGGACGCATCTCCTACAATCTCAACAGCCGCGCCCTCAACTACAGCCTGGGGATGCCACGCATGACCGACGATGAAGGGTTATCCAATCACCTCGCACTTTAGTAGCGCCTGCTTAAACCCAGAATTCAGCGATCGGGATAGGGCTAGCGCGACCCTTTCACCGATATCTCCCGCTCAACCGCAAGAGGCTGGATGCACCACTTTTCATAAAATCTAGCCCTCGGGCTTAAAACCACCAAGAGACTGAGATATCCTGGGAGGACTGTTGTATCGCTGGCTCTTTCCAAAACGCCACGGCAATGCTCTACTGCCATAATCCCGCCTGCCAAGCCCCCAACTCCGAAAGTACCCAGTTCTGTCATAACTGCGGTACCCCTTTGATTCGCCGTTATCTTTGGGCGATCAGCGACTCCTCTCTCCCGTTTCAGCCGGGGGATATGCTGGCCGATCGCTATCTCTGCAAAACCAGCCAAATTTTTCTAGATACGCAGCCCGGTTTATATGCCACCAACCAGGCTGAAGTTCCCCAAGCATTTCTGCCCTATCTGCGACTCTCTCCCTGGCAACTGCATGTTCCCCAGGTGTATGACTGGCTAGAGGTCGCCCAGTCCAATGCAATGATTCTCCTCCTGGATCAAGCTCCGCTCAAGATTGCTGTTCCAGGACAGGACGCGGCTCATTCTTCGACGCATGTTGACCTTTTGCCTGTGCTCTCTCAAGTGTGGCCGCAGGCGACCGCGTTCTCCCAACTCCAATTGCTCTGGCAGCAGGCCATGCTCTGGCAGCCCCTTAGCAGTGAGAAGGTGGCTTCTACCCTGCTCTCTGCCGATTTTCTGAGGGTTGAGGGTTCGCTGCTCAAGGTGTTGCAGTTGCAGGGCGATCGCGCCTCCCTCACCCTTGCAGATCTGGGTCGCTTCTGGCAAACCTGGATTGCAACCGCTAAGCCTGAGATTGCTAATTTTTTGCAGCAACTTTGTCAGCAGTTAATCGACGGCGAAATTTATAACGCTGAAATATTGATTGACTACCTGGATCGAGCGATCGCCCGCCTTGGCCAAACCCAGACCTACCATATCCAAACCGCCACCCTGACCGATCAAGGCCCTACTCGCCAACGCAACGAAGATTCCTGCTATCCCCCCAGCGGTACCGTGCAGACGCTGCTCCCGGCTCAAGACCCCCTGGTGGTGGTCTGTGACGGTATTGGTGGACATCAGGGCGGTGATGTCGCCTCTGGTTTAGCGATTCAGGCCGTGGAGCAACAAATTAAATCCCTCGATTTAACCAGTCCCGACGCGACCACACTGATGGTCGAACTGGAAAAAGCGATTTGTCTGGCCAACGACCAGATCAGCCGCCGCAATGACAGTGAGCAGCGTTATGAGCGGCAACGCATGGGCACGACGCTGGTGATGGGGCTGCTGCGAGGGCATGAGCTATACATTACCCATGTTGGAGATAGCCGTGCCTATTGGATTACCCGGCAGGGCTGTCATCAGGTGACGCTAGATGACGATGTGGCTTCTCGGGAGGTGCGTCTTGGCTATTGCACCTATCAGCAAGCGCTCCAGCATCCGGGGTCAGGTTCGTTGGTGCAGGCGTTGGGAATGGGCGAGTCCAGTATGCTGTATCCAGCGGTGCAACGCTTTATTTTGGCCGAAGATAGCGTTTTTCTGCTGTGTTCGGATGGGTTGAGTGATGGCGATCGCGTCGAGGAAAACTGGGAAGCCGAGATTCTGCCCCTACTAGAAGGAAAAACCGATATTGAATCACTCAGCAAGCGGCTCGTAGAAATTGCCAATACCCAGAACGGCCATGACAATGTCACTGTGGGTCTAATCTATGTGCAGATGGAGTCTGCCCCAGCTTCGGCTGCCAATCTCTCAACCTTGCCTTCCTTGGCAACCCAGCAGCCCACAGCCGCAGTCCGCCTTAGCCCAGCCGCTCCAGGAACAACCGCCTCAACCCCCGCCAGCGCCACTGCATTCCCAACCCAAATCTCGAACGCTGCTGCAACGACCCTTTCTGAAAGAACCGAGTTGATGCAGCCCAAGCAGGATACTTCCCGCGCTCGCTTCATTTTATTTGGTTTGATTGCGCTGTTGGGTGGGGTTATTGGCCTACTGGCCTATTTCCTGCTCTCTCCTCGTTTGGGCGCTCCTGAAGCAACGCCTTCCCTCTCTCCAAGTCCAGTAGGGGTTAGTCCCGGCACCGATTCTAGTTCCCCACCTGCCCTGCTAGCGATCGGGTCAATCGTGCAGGTTGTGCCGCAGTCTGCTCCAGTAACGCCTTCGGTGAATCCATCCCCGACTCAATCTCCCAACGTGAATTCAACCATCGATTCAACGGTAAATTCAACAATCGTTGCACCCACCTTGCGATTGCAGCGATCGCTCCCCACCGCTACCCCGTCTCCCAGTCTGGTTGTGCCTTCCCCCGAGGACGATGCGATCGCGGTTGCCAACGGCACTTTATTAAGAGTTATGACGCATCAAGAGCGCGATCGCATCCGCTGGGTGCAGTTGCAAGTCTGTCAGCCACTGCCTGAAACGCGCTCAATACCTCAAGACCTAACCCAAAACCCAGTTGTTACATCACCACTGACTCCAGATGTAACTCCAGATGCAGCAGCGACTCCTTTTAATGCGCCTTCTGTTGTGCCTCAGACCGTTGGACAAGTAGGCTGGATTCAGGAATCAACTCTGCAAACCCAGGTTGTGCCTGCGACAGCACTGACTCCGGAGCAACGGGCGGCTTGTCAAAACCCCAGGCAAAGTCGTTTGCCTGGTGAAGGATGATTTTTGTAAACCATCTTGGGTCAGAATGGAACTGCGTTAACTCCTCCTATCTTGATTACTATTAATAGGTTAGAAGTAATCCGTTAGAAGAGTGATCCGTTAGAAGGGTTAACTCCTCCTAGTAAATTGCGCGTTCGGCAGCCCCCCACTCGCATCTTCACCCTGACTCACTGGAGTAACATCCACCCTTTTTCATGTCTTCGCCTGATAATCCCTGCTTAAGTTTGGCGATCGCCCGCTCCGCTTAACGGCTGTTGCGCCGCATCATTACGCCGTTTGGGTGTTACAGTCCCCCTATCCAGGGGGCTACGTTCACCATGACCGCCTTTGGCCTGCCCCCCTAAGCGACGCTTGGCACTCCTGGCAAAGCCTGCTGTCGCTGCGCGACCTGCCCGATGTGCCCCGATTCCCAGCGACATTGCCGCCCCTGGTGCCCGATGCCAAAGCCGAAGGGCAGCCCACGAGCTATTCGGGGCGGTTGATGCAGCATTTGGGAACGAGCCTCTGGCAGTGGCTGTTTGATGGGTCGATTCAGAGTAGTTTTAACCAAAGTCAGGGAATTGCAATCGGGCAGGGGCGATCGCTCCGATTCCGCCTAGAAATCCGTGACCCCGACCTAATTGCCCTGCCTTGGGAAATTATGCAGGTTCAGGCTGGGAAACAAGCCATTTCCCTGAGTCAGCAGTTGCTCTTTAGCCGCACCACCACTGATGTTGACCCATTACCACCCCTCCGCTCCGAGTTCTTTCTCAAAATTCTGCTGGTTCTGGGGCAAGCCTCCGATGGCCAGTCGCCCAACCTCAATTTGGAGCGAGAAGCCCTCTCCCTGGCCAAAATTCTAGAAGGGGTAGCCGCAGCCCCCCGCAGCCGCATGAGTAGCCCTGCGGCCTGTGATGTCACCACGCTGGTACAACCCACTCCCGCCGAACTCATCAACTGCTTAGAAACCGGGTCTTACAATGTTCTCTTCTATGCGGGACATGGGGCACCTGCACCGGATGGCGGGTTGCTCTTTCTGCGACCGGATGCGGCGATGAATGGCACCGAATTAGCCCAGGTACTCGTGCGCTGTCAGGTGAAACTAGCTGTCTTCAATGCCTGCTGGGGCGCGCAGCCCGATCAACAAGACCACCAGGCGATTCCCCGCAGTAGTCTATCAGAGGTGTTGATTCATCATGGGGTGCCAGCGGTGCTGGGGATGCGAGATTCGATCGCTGATCAGGAAGCCCTCAGTTTTATTCAGGTCTTTACCCAGGCATTGGCTGAGCGATCGCCTATTGATGAGGCTGTGGCGATCGCCCGTCAACATCTCTTAACGCTATATAAATTCAATCAGCCCGCTTGGACGCTGCCTGTCCTGTACATGCACCCCGAGTTTAACGGCGAACTGATCCGTCCGCTGACGGCTGGGGTGACCGAGATTCCCGAATATTCAGTGACCTGGCTAGGGCAGCAGCGAACGCCCTCGGCCTATCTGCGCTCCTTGGAGACTCCTGCGGAGGTCTGGTCAGTGCGAGGCGGGATGATGCGCGTGGGCAGTCGGGAGGGGAATGATGTGGTGTTGCAGCATCCTGGGGTGTCGCGAGAACATGCCGAGATTTTCTACCGGGACTCGGGGCAGGCGGAGGATGGGGTGACTTATTTGCTGCGCGATCGCTCTCGGTACGGTACCTGGATTTCCACCCAGGAGGGCTGGCATAAGGTGCATCATCAAGAGGTGCTGCTGTCGTCCCAGACCCAGTTGAAATTTGGCAATCCTCGTAGTCAGGCGCTAGAGTTTATTATCGAGTAGGCGAATTGCCTGTTCTCCTTCGAGCATTGATTGTTACCCTTAGAAAGGTTAATTCTCGCGGCAGATGTGGATTGAATAGCAGCCCCACCCAAAAATCTGTAGACAATTGCGGAACTGGCTCAACGGCGCTTGTAGTTATGGATGTCAAACTGCACGAGCCGCCAGCACACTCAGGAGTACATGATGACCCACGACCCTCAGCGACCTCTCATCTCAGCTTTCCAATCGCAGGCTGAAATGGAACTTCTGCGGCAAATCTTGCAGGACACCGAATCCTACCCCTGGAACCCGGCTTGTCCTGAAGCAGAAGCTTACTTTGCTGAGCTAGAGCAAGAAGTCCTAAACACCGGGTGGTCTACCGAAGACTTGACCGAACAGGGCCAAATCTTTGCCGCCAATTTGGAGCAGGTCTGGGCCACCGTTGCCGTGACCGCCAGCCCCGCCTCCCAAAGCCTAGTCGCCGATTTCGTCCAGCGCTTCAAAGCTCAAGTTCCCCAACACCTGCTTACCAGCATTGTCCAACGGGCACAGCAAGTGGTTGCCACCAATCTGTCTCTGGCCGACCAGTTGGTGCAATGTGTCCAAGACAGTCTGCCCCACTGGGATAGCGATGACCTGCAAGTTCTCGCCCGTCCCTACGCCTATGCCATGCGCAGCAGCGAGGCCGAAAGCCTAGAATCCGCACTGAACTCGATTCAAAATTCGGAATGGGAAGCCCTTTCCAGCATCGAACAGGCCAAGATTAGTTTGGCTGTGGCTCGATATGCGATCGCCCAAACCTCCCAATCAGACCTTGCCTAAACTTTATCCCCCGGTTCAACTGTAAGTTGCTCTTGCCGTAAACGCTGAGATTCCAGATGAACCCCAGAGATGCCAGAATATGCAGGCAATACTCTATTTCCTTGTGCTTTGACAGGAGTTCTATCTCAGGTCAATCGGGAGGGTAGGGGGGATTGGAGAAGCGGGTGGCGAAGTTTTGCGATCGCGTTGGCGATAGGGCTCTGGCTTTTAGGCTTTTAGGATAGCCGCCGCCAAAAACGCATAGGAAACAACGCCCACCAGTGCCAAAACGAGCAGGTTGAGGCTCCCGGTTGCATTCCAGAGAGCATGGAGTGCAGAAGACGTGAGGTAGCCAACACCCAGGATCTGCCAGCGTTTTGCCGGTTTCAGGACGCTCAGGCCAATGAAATAGCCCAAGTAGCCGCTATAGGCCATATGTCCTGAAATCGATCCCAGAATGCGGGCGATGAGTAGTTGCAGCCCCACTAACTCTCCTTGTCCACTTTGCAGCGAGAAATCATTCACCACAGTTGGCACATACTGCCCCAGCGTTTCAAGCAGGGTAAAGCCCACTGCTGACGCGGTTCCAATCAAAATGCCATCCAGGGGTTCCCACACCCCCACGCTCTCCCGCCAGGGTGACTTTAGCTTTCTGCCAATGCCAAATGCCAGAAGAATAGGGATTGCCTTGAGCAGTTCCTCCATTAAGCCTGCGCCAAAAAACATTTGCATCAGCAGCGTCAGGAAATTAGTGGAGGTGGTTGGTTGGGCGACGGAACCCGGCAGAATCTCGCGAAAGACGTAGATAAAGCCATCCAACACGGGACTGAGCAGCAACGCCACGGTGATTAAAACGGAACTAGCCAACAGCCACCAGGGTTTGCGTTTGCCACAAAGCTGGTAGACAAAATAGTAGGCTACGCCCGAGATGTAGGCACCTAGCAGCAAATTAAAGAAGTCAGAGTTGCCGATCGAGATGAACATCAAGATGACAAAGGCAACGGTGATGATGCCAGGAATGAGATAAGCCTTGTGGGTTAGATCGCGCCCCGTGGAGAGGATGGGGAAGAGTTGGCTGAAGGTGACATCGGAGGGAATGGGTAGAAAGCTGGGTTTGGAAGGGGTGATGGGGAAGTTGAGGGTGCGATCGGTCGGTAGCCCCTCCAATTCATCCCGCGACTGGAGTTCAAACAAAAATAAAGGGCCATCCTGTGCTAACTGGATGCGATCGCCCTGATGCAAGCTACAGCAGCCCTTCAACCGTCGGCCATTGACATAGGTGCCATTGACACTGCCCAAATCGCAGACCTGCCAACCTGTGGGGGAGGTGGGCGAAGCACAAACTTCGGCATGTTTGCGAGACACACCGCCGTAGTTTTCAGAATCAAGAATAATTTGGCAGCGAGGATCTCGACCAATCAGCAAACCCTCGGGCGGCACCAGAGGGTAGGAGGATAGAACCGATTCAGCAATACCTTGCTGGGAGATTTGCCGGAGCACTGCGGGGGAGGAGGATAGTCCGGTCATTCACACCTATCGCCATGAATTAACGCTGATTGGCTCTGGCATCCAGGACAGCCGCATAAAAGAAAATGCCCGTCAATGGAACGCTGAGTGCCAGAATAACTCCCGTGATGAGTCCGCCCAATTCGGGGTTTCCTGATGACAACTCAAAGATAGAGCCGACTGCCGCGATCGCCGCGACACAGGAACCTGCCAACAATACACCACTTTTGGGGGTCACGCTGTCTCTCCTAGCTTCACAATTTTAGGAATACTTCAAAAAAAGGAAATTACTTTTTATGGGCGAGCTTGAGTCAATCTCAAGCTCGCTGCAAATAGAATGGCTTTTGTGGATGCGGATTGCCAGTCTTAGCTCTCTGTTTAGTCTGTTTAGAATCCTGTTTTCGATGGCCAATTAAGCAACGGGCTTCACAGCGTTCACCGCAAACCCGTTCTTCACGAGTTCCTGGTTCATGGCCAAAGCATTATCCACGCGATCGACGAACAGAACGCCGTTAAGATGATCCATTTCATGCTGAATCACACGCGCGAGGAGATCCTTGGCGACCATTTTCTGGGGTCTACCCTGCTCGTCCTTGTAGGAGACTTCGATCACCTCGGGGCGGGTCACATCCAGGAACACCTTGGGAATGCTAAGACAGCCTTCTTGAATCACACAGGTTTCTTTGCTGGTGCTCAGGATAACTGGGTTAATCAGCACATAGGGCGGGATTTCTGGCTTGTCGAGTTCAGTGTCGATGACAATGACCTGTTTGTGAACGCCCACCTGGGGAGCCGCTAACCCAATGCCGTCTTCGCTATACATGGTCTGAAGCATTTGCTTGACCAACAGGCGAATTTCATCGTCTACCTTGGCGACACGCTTGGCGGGTTGGCGTAGGGTGCGATCGCCCAGGTAATGCATGGTCAAGGGCGGATTCTTTAATTTCTTTTTTTCAACTAGAATTTGAGCCGTCATAACCCCGTAGTCCGCAAATTATCAATCAGTACACCTATCTTAACGCGAGTCTTCAACGAAAGTGCGCTTTCGTGTGAGCCGTAAGTCATGTCCTGAAGATCGATGATTATCCAAGGTGATCATTCCTATGGACAGGATGATCATCCATTGGCGCAATAGGATCTTGATGGATAACTTGGTTCTTTGGTGGTGGAATGGCAGACTACCCGCAGGCTTGCAGCATGGAGATTTGGAAGTGATCGGCGAGGGCTTGGTGATATTCGGTTTCGCTCTTGAGGCGGGTTTCTTGGCGATCGCCTCGTTGGGTAATAATCAATCGCTGATCGACGAGCGTGATGCGCCCTTCGGGAGTGGCGCGACTGCATAGCCGATGTCGAGTGAATTTTGACTCGGGTGAGGTTTGGTGGTAGTGGCACATCTCCCGGAAGGCTGGGAAGGGATGGGCATCGGGTTTGAAGCGGAACTGGGTTTGCCAGGTGCCCCGTTTGCGCGACTGAACCAGCCAATAGCTGCCGTCATGCATCAGTTGATAATCCTGGGAGGTTTCTGCGCTGGCCTGGGGACGGAGCCGCAGCGGCTCTGGGAATGATTCACCGAAGCCGACATCGACCAACCAGGGTTCATCGAGGTGAACCAGTAGTAAAAGGTGGTCGTAGTCGGGGCCAAACTCTCCCTGTTTGCGCGCGACCTGCGCGGACAGCAAGGAAACCCGGAATCCCAGGTTCTTTAGAACTTCCGCTAGGAGGCCGTTAACCTCGTAGCAGAAGCCTCCGCGTCGTTGTTCGACAATTTTGTTAAAGAGCGCGTCGGGGGAGAGGGCGATCGCCTTTCCCTGGTGGACATCTAGGTTTTCAAAAGGGACGTTAAGTAAATGGTTTTTCTGAATGTCGCGTAGGGTTTGATAGTTTTTTTGAATCGAGCCTTGATAGCCGATGCGGTTGAAATAGGCAGCAATATTCACAATATCCAGCCTCCTGTCTGATAAACGACCAGCCCCCTGAAATGCTGAAGATAATGAACGGATGAAAATGAACTTAATTTGTATGATGAAGGACTTTTTTAGAAAGCTCAACCTGAAGGACGAAACTCAACCCGTAACCTTTGAGTAATCGAACCTCTAAGCGATCGCATAACCGATCGCAGAGATGGACGCTTGCTAGACTTTCTCCAACAATTCCAGAAACCTAGAAACCGGGTCAAGCCTAGTTTTGTTGATCCTATAGCGGTTCTCTTGGGAAAGAAATAGGAGAGTGTGAATTTTCGCACAGAGAATAAGACATAAATGTGAACACACAAAGAAGCCGAGACAATCTTGCCTAGGCTTCTTTGCCCTAACTTACCCTGATAACGTGACTTAAGCGGAACCTGTGGTGGGGATGATCCGGAATGAGCAGACTTCACAGTTGAAGGGATCAGCTTCTGCTCTTAGGGAGTTTCCTGGGACGGGTTGCTCTTGTCTCCCCTTATTTGGCTCTCAAATGCACCCTGAATTTTTTGAAAAAACAGGTTAGCTCATGGATGGGGCTGACGAAGGATTCGGGAGTTGTGGCGAATCCTGGTAGATTTTTCGTGAGCCGGGTTGTGGCCTTGTGGCTATGCTTCAGCGGTCGCGGATGCTTGGCCGCGCCGTTTCCGTAGTTGGGATGCGCTCGCCATGAGGCCGACTGCGCTTAAGCCGATGATCACCGAAGGTTCGGGAACGCGACCCACGAGTACCATGCCGTCATTGCCGCACTCAGCGAACAGACTGGCGACGAAGTTGCCCTTGGGCAGCAAAGACTTGTCGATGCTGAAGCCAAATGTGTGGGCACCGATTGCGTTGAAGTGGCCAAAGTTTAGCCCGTAAGCGGAGAAGTCGTTAATTTCGGTGATGCCCCCAGCGTAATTCCCTTTGGCGATCGTGGTTTGGGCGGCGTCTGTGCCCTTGAAGTAGGTGGTGTTGGTGTCCATGTCTCCGAAGGAAGCATGGCCTTTGAGGTTGTTGTTGACGGTGCCGGTGTGGTGGTTGTGGCTGGTGTAGCCTGCGTTTTGGGTGGTGACGCTGCTTGTGGTGACGTTGTTGTAGAGGCCGAGTTTACCTTTGGTGTCGTTGGTGGCATCAAAGCGAACGCCGTAGAGGCTGCCGTTGGCCTGGTTGATGCTGCCTTTGCCTGTGAAATCTAGCATCAGGTCGCCGTAGCTGATTTTGCCGCCGAGGGCGCTTCTATAGTTGTAGCCTTGCTTGGACAGGTTGGAGTTGAAGGCGAAAATGACTTTGTCGGCGGTTTCTTTGAAGGCCATGCCGTAGAACTCGAATTTGCTCTTTGAGCCGATGGTGGAACCTTCGGTGCCGTCTTTGAAGGAGTCGATGGAGTAATTCCAGCCTTTGAACATGGTGCCAGCTTGTGCTTGTTGGCCGGTGAGGGCTAGGGCGCTGACCATAACAGCGGCACCTAAAACAGCTTTTAGAGTTTGTAATTTCATACAGGTGATAAGTTCCTTTGTCTTGCTTGAGAGAGGTTCTTGGGGGGCGATCGCGGTTGAGGGCGATCGTCAGTTTCCAGGGTTAAAACCGATGCATCTGGAAAACCCAAGCGATTAGGAGAGAATTAGAGAAATTAGGAGAAATCTCTTGCATCAGGTTGTCTGTATTCTGGCCTTGAAAGTGTGAAGGGAATTGCTTTGAAGACCGTGATTTGTGAGAAGCGCAAATCAAGTTATGGGGCTGAAAATGTGACTTTTTATAGCTTAATTTCCGTTAAAACACGGGTGCCAAAAAATAGGAACTTGAACGGCCTTTTAGACTTCAAAATGCGGGAGTAAATGTACGGAAATATGCAGATTGAATGAAGGGATTGTCGTTGAAAATGCGGACTGAAATGCGGTGATTCATCTCAGATTCTTAAAGCTTTTTAGGATTTCTACAGAGCGCATTATCATGGCTCCATTCCCCCTTGGATCTGGAGAGATGGGCGCGTGCTGAAACTGTTGACAAAATCGGACTATTTGCTGAGAGAAACGTTTCTTGGCCTGAAGCGAAGTGGCTGGATGAACTGGGCGGCGGTCAGTACCGTGACGGTGCTGCTGTTTTTGTTTGGCTTGAGTTTGCAGGCATCTTGGCAGTTGGATGGGTTGGTCAATCAGTTTGGCAGTCAGTTGGAGGTGTCGGTTTATTTGGATACAGGGGTGCAGGCGATCGATTTGCAGCCATTTATTCAGGCGATGCCAGAGGCAACGACGGTGAAAGCCATTACAAAAGAGCAAGCCTGGGCAAATTTGGTGGAGGATCTGGGAATTTCAGAAATTCAGGGCGCGACTGATCAGTTGAATGGCAATCCCCTTGTCGATGAGATCAAGGTGAAGGCGAAGAGTTCTGCGGATGTGCCTGTGCTGGCGGCAAAGCTGAAGGCGGTGCAGGGGGTGGATGAGGTGAAGTATGTGGATGAGGCGGTGCAACGGCTGGCTCAGTTGAATCAGGGGCTGAACTGGGTGTCGCTGGGAATTACCCTGATGCTGACTTTGACGGCGATCGCAGTCATCAACACCACGATTCGGCTGATTGTGTTGGCAAGACGGCGAGAGATTGAGGTGATGCAGTTGGTGGGAGCGACCACGACCTGGATTTATTTGCCGTTTGTGTTGCAGGGATTGGTGCTGGGGGGAATTGGGGCGCTGTTGGCTTGGGGGATGATTGCGGGGGTACAGGGATTTGTGGCGCGGTTGTTGGTGCAGCAGCCGGAGTTTATCCGGTTTTTGACGGAAGGGATGGATTTGACGGTGCGGGAAACCTGGATTTTGCCCTTGGCGTTATTGGGGCTGGGCTGTTCGGTGGGGTTGTTGGGGAGTTTGTTTGCGGTGCGGCGGTTTGCTTTGCGGTAGGAGAAGAGGCGCGAAGAGGGAATTAAGCACAGAGACGCAGAGACGCGGAGGGGGGAGGGAAAGAGGGGGAAAGGGGAAAGGGGAAGGGGGTTCCACAGATGTGGTCGCAGACTTTCGAGGGGACAGCAATGGACAATGAACACAGAAGGAAACAGTGGAACTAGCGCTAGGTTTCCTCCCCATCTCCCCACCTCTCCATCTCCCTACTCCCTACTCCCTACTCCCTACTCCCCACTCCCTACTCCCCACTCCCTAAACCAAAGAGCAACGACAATTGACCGCCCTCTTAAGCAGCGTCTTGTACTCCGGGTTAGGGAGGATATATGCGCCGAAGCGTTCGAGGTGGGGGTTCATGATTTGGGCATCGAAGAGGAGGAAGTGGCGCGATCGCAGTCTTTCTACCAGTTTGACCATGGCGACCTTGGAGCTTTCGGGGATGCGGTAGAACATGGATTCGCCGATGAATGCGCCGCCGATGGTGATGCCGAGGATACCTCCGGCGAGTTGGTCACCGTCCCAGGTTTCAAAACTGTGGGCGACTCCGGCGCGGTATAAGGCCCAGTAGATTTCTTTGAGTTCGGGGGAGATCCAGGTGGTGGTGCGATTGGCGCAGCCTTCGAGGACGGCGGCAAAGTCTTGGTTGATGGCGGTGGTGAAGCGGTCTTGGTTGAGGATGCGCTGGAGCGATCGCGGATAACGAAAGCGATCGTCGAGGGGGATGAGTGCGCGTTCTCGACTGGAATACCAGCCTAATTCCTTGCCGGATTCGTCGGCCATAAGGAAATAACCCTGGGCGTAGCCTTCGATAATGGTGGGAACGTTGAACTGCATCAAGGTAAAATAGTTTTGTTTTCCGGTTTGCTAGCCGTCTAGTTTTGGCTGTGTTTCTTGGAGCAAGCTTATGGCTGAACCCATTTCACCAATTACCTTACCGCCTGCCCAAAATGCTGAACAAGAGGGAACCTGGTTACAGGAGGCGTTGCATCGCTGGCTGGATGAGGAGTTTATTCCAGAAGCGGTGAATCAGGAGATTGCCCGTCGGGCGGCTCAAGTTTTTGTGCGGCAGCGGATGGAGGGGGAAAATGATGTTGGGTCATTGGTGATTGCTATTGTGACAGAAATGCAGGCGTTTGACTTTTCTAAGAGCTTCTATAGCGAGTTTGCAGTGGCGAATGCGGTGAGTGATCTGCTGTTGGCAAGTTTGGGGATCGATCGCTGCTGCGGTCAGTAAGCTTAGCATCTCGAAAAACGTACCATCTCGAAAAACATAGCATCTCGGAAAATTATGAATTGTGGTGTTGTGGACTACAATACTGTGCCATTAAGGCATTTCTTCATCAAATGAATTAACGGGGTTCTGATAGTATGTGCTTGAAGCATCCTGACACAAGTACATCAATATGCCATTGACTCTCACCGCAGAAGGAACGAGACTTCAGCAAGAAATCAAGCTCGGGCGGGTTCTTCTTGTTGAAGATGAGGAATTGATTCGAGAGACGATCGCGCTGGCGCTGACCGAGGAAGGCTACGAGGTTCTGACCGCAGAAGATGGACGGAAGGGATTGGATCTGGCCTGTCGTTCGGGTGAAACAAGCTATCCCGAAGGGCTGGCGTTTGATTTGATTATTTTGGATTTGATGTTGCCTTATGTAAATGGTCTAGACCTTTGCCGCCTGATTCGTCGGGAAGGCAATAGTGTTCCCATTCTGATCTTGAGCGCGAAGGGGAGCGAAACCGATCGCGTTGTTGGACTAGAAGTTGGTGCTGATGATTATTTGACCAAGCCGTTTGGGATGCGGGAACTGGTGGCGCGCTGTCGGGCGCTGTTGCGGCGGCATCGTCATGCCCAGTTGCAGGCGCAGGAGACAGCGCTGAAGTTTCATGATATTGTGCTGTATCCCCAGGAGTGTCGGGTAACGGTGCGGAATGAGGATATTAATCTTTCCCCAAAAGAGTTTCGGATTTTGGAACTGTTTATGAGCCACCCGAAGCGGGTTTGGTCAAGAGAGCAGTTGATTGAGCGAATTTGGGGGCCAGATTTTATGGGCGATAGCAAGACGGTGGATGTGCATATCCGCTGGTTGCGGGAAAAGTTGGAGGCTGACCCGAGTCGGCCCGAATATTTGCTGACGGTGCGAGGGTTTGGCTATCGATTCGGTTAAGGTGTAGGAGAGATTGGGCGATCCCAATCGAGACGATGGCTGAGCCGCACCTTCAGTTTGAGTGGAATGCAGATATTTCTAGGATTTTTAAGCGGGTTAGGGATTGGAGTCTTGCTGTTGGTTTGGCAGCGATCGCGTTTTGATGCAAGACTCAAGTCTTTGATGCGCGGATTGCGATCGTCCGATTCGCTGGGGTCTTCCTTGTCTTCAGCATCGCAGTTGGGGTTGGCGATTTCGCATCACCAAGAATATCAGGCGGCTCTGGAGGAAAAAATTGAAGTCTATCAGCAGATTCTGCAAGTGTCGCCGCTGGGCTATTTGCAGGTGGATGATGAGAACCGTCTGATTTGGCTGAATGCTCCGGCACGCAAACTACTGGGGATCGAGGTAGAAACTTACTCAACAGGTAAACCCCGGTTATTGTTGGAACTTGTGCGCTCCTATGAGTTGGATGAACTGATTGATCAGGCGCGAAATGCAGATCAGTTGTGCGAAACGGAATGGGTGTTTCACGCGGCGAGTGATGATCCGACGCATCTTTCGAGCCAGCAGAGTTGTGCTTTGCGGGGTTATGCGTTTCCCCTGGCGCAGCATCAGGTGGGAATTTTCTTGGAGAATCGTCAGGAGACGGTGCTATTGACCCAGCAGCGCGATCGCTGGGCTTCGGATCTGGCACATGAACTGAGAACGCCATTAACTTCGATTCGATTGGTGGCTGAGACTTTGCAGATGCGGGTTGATCCCAGCATTAGAACCTGGATCGATCGCTTGCTCAAAGAAACGATTCGCCTCACGACCCTGGTTCAGGATTTGTTGGATTTAAGCCAGGTCGATCGCAATGCGCGGCAAGGGTTACAACTGCAATCAACCAATTTGGTCGAGTTGATTCATTCGGTGTGGAGCAGTCTTGATCCGTTGGCGCGGAAAAAGAATTTGCAGTTGGACTATCAGGGGCCAGACCAACTTTGGCTGCAATTAGAGGCACCTCGGATACATCGCTTGTTGGTGAACTTGTTGGATAATGCGATTAAATATAGTCCGACCAACGAAAAGATCTGGGTGCGGGTGCAGGTCGAGGAGATGACCCGAGATGGGACTATCCAAGATGGCTCTATTCGAGATGAAGGCATGGGTGTGGATGCTCAAGTGAGTTTGGATGTGATTGATTTTGGTTCTGGTTTTCCAGAAGTGGCTTTGCCCCATGTGTTTGAGCGGTTCTATCGGGCTGATCCCTCGCGATCGCGCCCCGCTACCCTCGAACCCGATCTATCCACTCATCTGCATTCTGCTCGAATTCCAACCTCTGATCTAGATTTATCGTCAGATGATCTAGATTTATCGCCAGCGGTTAGCAACGGTTTTGCTAATCTTGAACTGCAAGGACAACGGGCAGGGATGGGATGGGAGGGAGAAGGGGAGGGACGCAAATCTGGTGTTCCTGAACTGGTGCCTCCGGGGGGAAGTGGATTGGGGTTGGCGATCGTTCGTCAGATTGTGGAGGCTCATCACGGTAGCGTGCGAGCCAGTAATCATCCTGAGACAGGGGGCGCATGGCTGCAAGTTAAGCTGCCGACGCGTTCTGGCTCATCTCTCCCTTAACCCACTTTTTGTACGGTTCAACCCACCTTCTAAATCCTTAACCCAGGAGTTAGGTAAGATTTGGTAGCATCTAAAAGGTCAAGTCTTCCTGTAATATTTGTACATGGCGGTATCGTAGCGATACAGTTTGATTTCTTTAACGTCCCTCATCGTTATCCTTCTGTCTCACTTTTATTTCATCGTCCCTGTTGTTTCGGTTGCCCCACCGAACATACCTGGTTTTTGCCTCATGGATTGCGCGGCTTAGATTGCAAAATCTCAATGGCGCAATTGGCGATCGGATGGACGTTCATGTCGATAGACTCCGTAGATTTTGGATGGACAGTGCTGCTGACTATTGTCTAGGGATGGAGGCGACTCTTGACTCAGGTTTCACTCCCACTGTAGATTCCACATCAGAAGATTCCATCTCAGATTCCACATCAGATTGCACATCTATTGCACATCCCTGGATGGCTTCCTAGGTTATGGCTGAAAGAGTACAAAAAATTCTTTCCCAATGGGGAGTCGCCTCTCGCCGTCAGGCTGAGCAAATGATTTTGGATGGCAGGGTGCGGTTGAATGGGGCAGTAGTTCAACCTGGACAGAAAGCCAATCCTGAACAAGATTGGATTGAAGTAGATGGTCAACTGATTCATCCCCAGAATCGTCCCCAAACCGTCTACTTGCTCCTTAACAAACCACAGGGTGTGGTGTCCACCTGTGATGATCCCCAGCGGCGATCGACGGTGTTAGATCTCATTCCTCCGTCGTTGCAGCATGAGTCCGGAATTCATCCAGTGGGGCGTTTGGATACGGCTTCTACAGGAGCGCTGATCCTTACCAATGATGGAGCGGTGACCTTTGCCCTGACCCACCCTCGCCATTCGGTGGCCAAAACCTACGAAGTCTGGGTAGAGGGCGTGCCCTCGGAGCGAGTGCTGGCAGAGTGGCGATCGGGCGTGATGTTGGCGGGGCGAATGACCCGTCCGGCTGAGGTGAACATTCTGAAGGTTAGTGCGGGTCGTCAAACTTTGTTGGAGGTCGTGCTGAAGGAAGGCAGAAACCGCCAGATTCGCCGAGTGGCTGAACAACTGGGGCATCCGGTGCGCCATCTGCATCGGGTCGCCATTGGCGAGATTCGGCTGGGCAATCTTTCTATGGGGAAGTATCGTCACTTGACGAAGATTGAGTTAAAGTTTTTGCAAACTCAGGTTGAATGCATCCAGCAGTCATTGCTGAATCCGAAAATTGGTGAGAGAGTGATATCAAAGGCTACCCGTTATGACTAGAGAAACCTCCCTTCTACAACAGCAAGAACAACAAGGAGAACGGCTTGAGCAGATCGGAGATTATCTGCGCCAAGTGCGGGAAGAGAGCTTTTTGTCTTTGGAAGAGGTTTCTACCCGTACTTTGATCCAACCTCGCTTACTTCAGGCGATCGAGACGGGCAAACTCCAACAATTACCTGAGCCGGTCTATATTCAAGGATTTATTCGCCGATATGCTGAGGCATTGGGGCTAGATGGATCTGAGTTTGCCGATGCGTTTCCCGTGACAGGGCAAGTTCGTCCGGCAAAGCCACCCTCTTGGCGAGATGTTTCCCCGGCTCAACTGCGGCCTGTGCATCTTTATGTGGCCTACATTGGCCTGATTATGCTGTCGGTCAGTCTGTTGTCTCTGGTGGTCAGTCGTTCGACTCCACTGGCCAGTACTGTGAATCGCTCTAGTGTGAGTTCTAGTCCGCTAGTCGGAGCAGCCCAAAAAACCACGGAGACTGGAGGGGCGATCGCATCTCCAAATACCAGCACCACGAGTCCCGCCGCCCGTCCTGCTCCCGGTCAACCTGTCAGAATTGATGTCAAGCTCACGGCTCAGTCCTGGTTGCAGATTGAGAGTGATGGCGAAACTGAGTATGAGGGAGTGTTAACAGAGGGCACGGAGCGAACCTGGACTGCCAAGAGCCAGATCCGAGTACGCGCTGGCAATGCGGGTGGCGTGATGGTGGCCTACAACGGCAAACAAGCTCAGCCTCTAGGAGAACCGGGGGCAGTGGAGGAGAAGGTTTTTGCGCCTGAACAGAGTGCGGCTCGCCTGCCGGAGAGTGGGGTTGCGCCTGCCCAATAGGGTAGATGGGTAGATGGGTGGATGGGTGGGTGAGGATTGGGTCTTTTGCTCATTCCATTCATCTGAGTGAATTTTGCTCTTGATTTTGTCCTGGGTTGAACTTCCGAGAACTAAACTTCCGA
>JALOOP010000583.1 GCA_025454315.1 Oculatellaceae cyanobacterium Prado106 | reverse complement strand
CTGGATTTTTTGCCATGCTGGGTGAAAACGACAGTTAGGGCTAATTGCCCATGCTAAGCGCTCTAATGGTGAGTTGTGGCGATCGCCCTTGATGCCTGCTATGGGTTTTTATGAGAGTGTAGTGGAATTGGCGCTCTCATAAAAATCAAGTCCCCTCTTTGAATTTGTTCTCTGGATTTTGTTCTGTGTATGAGCCAACCTGCGATCGCCACCCATCAAGTCTGTTTCCAATCTGTCCTGGAAGATTGCACCCTGGAAGTTCCCAAGGGGCAATTCTGGATGCTTCTGGGTACCAACGGCAGCGGCAAGTCTACGCTCCTGCGGCTGCTCGTGGGGCTGATGCGGCCCAATTCCGGTGAGATCCAGGTGGAGCCGCCGATCGGGTTTGTTTTTCAGAATCCGGATCACCAGTTGGTGATGCCCACGGTGGGCGCAGATGTGGCGTTTGGCTTAGTGGAAGAAAAATTGTCCTATGCCCAGATTCATCAGCGGGTGCAGGAAGCCCTATCAGCGGTGAACCTTTGGCATTTGCAGCGTCGCCCCATCTATGCCTTGAGCGGCGGACAGAAACAGCGGATTGCCATTGCGGGTGCGATCGCCCGTCACTGCGAGGTTCTCCTGCTCGATGAGCCGACTGCCCTGCTTGACCCCGATAGCCAGCTTGATCTGGTCGCCCAAGTCCAACAACTGGTCAAAACCCGAGGCATGACGGCTCTCTGGGTCACTCATCGTCTGGAAGAACTGGACTATGCTGATGGCGCATTTTTGCTGGAAAAGGGACGAGTGGTCGATCAGGGTGACCCAATCCGGTTGAAACAGCGATTTATGCAGCAGCAAGTTGCTTGAGGGGGAGTAGGGAGTGGGGAGTAGGGAGTAGGGGATTTATGGAATAGGACTTGGATGATTCATTAGAGTTCTTCAACGGTTTATTCACGAACCTTATTCAAGATTCGCCCTGAAGTTCTTCCCCCACTCCCCATTCCCTACTCCCCACTCCCTTCCCCTACTCCCTTCCCCCATGCAGCAAAAAACGGCATCATATAAGAAGAACAAATGCATGAACTGCTATTCCTTCTTCATCTATTTCTTCATTGATGCTGTTGAATCATGGCTCGCTCTACTCCCCAGGCAATTTTATTGGTTGATGGCTACAACATTATTGGAGCCTGGAACAGCTTGAAGCAGACGCGCGATCGCCTCGGGCTAGAGGAAGCGCGGCGAGAATTGGTTCATGCCTTGATGGGATATAGCAGTTTTCAGGGATATCACACCCAGGTGGTCTTTGATGCTCAGTATCAGGACACGCCGGGAAGTCGGGAGATCATCAATAGCAGCGTGATGATTTGTTATACGGACTTTAAGCAAACGGCAGATAGCTACATTGAAAAAGCCTGTGCCCTGTTTCGGCAAGATCTTCGCAAATTTGAACAGCGGCTGATTGTTGCGACTTCGGATCGGGCACAGCAGCTTACGGTGGTTGGGTATGGCGCGGAGTGGATGTCGGCGCACAAGCTCCAGGTTGAGGTGGAGATGGCTGAGTTGCGGGTGAGTCGGAGGCGGCAGCAGGAGCAAAAGAAAAATGGGCGATCGGCTCAGCGGTTTCTGTTTAATGCGATTGACCCTGAAGCTCGACAGCGACTATCTAAATTGCGTGATGGTGAAGACAAAGAGTTATAGTCATCTCTATTTCTGAGTTGTGGGTTGTGTCGCTGGGTTCTCCTGAGTAATGTCCGAGTTCTGTCGTTGGTTTGTTTAGCGCTCTGTTTGAAGTGTTGAGCATTGAATGTTTAGTACTGAGTATTATTTAGTGTCAGTATTGGAGTTTAAACTGATCAACTCGTCTTATTCTCGATTTCAATCCTTTTTTAACCGCAGAGACGCGGAGACGCAGAGGGAAGAGGGGGCTTTGGGAGAAGTGGGAAGGATTTGGACGAAAAGAAGGGAAAAGTGGAGATTCTTTACGCATTCACTCATCCACCCATCTACCTATCCACCCATCTACTCATCCACTTCCCGTTTCCTACTTTGGGCTTCAGTGCTAGAATACTAAGCTTCTGGGGGAGTTAGCGCAGTTGGTAGCGCGTTGCGATCGCACCGCAAAGGCCAGGAGTTCGAATCTCCTACTCTCCATTGGGCGCGAAGGCTCGGTTTTTGATGGGTTGAGTTGAAGGGTTGAGTTTATGAATTAAAGTCCCTGGAGCAAGATGACTGCTCTGGGGGCTTTTTATGGATGAACGCTTAGGAATCCTTGACATGGGGCAAAAAACGACGATTTGACCGGGTAGATTCCGGGAGGAAACGGGCATTCTGAGCATGACCAAGGGAGGGCATTGTAGCGCTCCAAATTGAACTCAAATCCGTGCTCTTTCATGAAATTTCTGCCTATTCGCTTCTCGGTTCTCCTGGTGTTGGGGTTTTGTTTGTCAAGTCTCTGTTGGCTAACGGCTTGTTCTGTCCTTCAGGGATCGGCAACGGGGAATGATTCGGCACCGCTGCGGGTGGCCTATAGTGTGTGGCCGGGGTATTTTCCGATGGCGATCGCCCAGAAAGAAGGCTTGTTTGTGAAGCGGGGAGTGGCGGTAGAGGTTGTCTTTGACGGCAGTGATACGGCTCCAGAGAAATTGGTGTCTGATTTGGCGGCGGGCAAACTCGATGGGGCATTCATGAGTTTGGGAGAGGCATTCAACGTTACCAACTCGAATCCGAATGTGCGAATTGTGGCGGTGGTGGATCGATCGGATGGTGGGGATACGATTGTTGCTCAGTCGGCGATTGGCAAGATTGAAGATTTGAAGGGGAAGAAACTGGGGGTGAAGTTGGGGGGCTTCAGCGAACTGTTTGCGAATGAAATGCTGCGGATGCATGGGTTGACTCCCAATGATGTGATGTTGGTGCGGGTGCCTGCGGGGGAAGTGCCCGATCGCATCCTGGATGGCAGCATTCAAGCCGGACATACCTGGGAGCCTTATCTGTCTCAAGTGGTGCCGAGTCAGGCCAAGGTTTTGTTTACCAGTCGAGAAACTCCGGGATTGATTCCGGATGTGATTGTGTTTTCGGAATCGGTGGTGCGCGATCGCCCTCAAGAAATTCAAGCTTTTTTGCAAACCTGGTTTGAAGCGGTGGAGCGGTGGAAAGCCAATCCAGATGAAGGGAGTGCCGTGATTGCAAAAACCTTAAACCTTGATCCCAAAACTGTTTCTCTAGAGGGCATCCAGCTTTTGGGAATGGCCGAGAATCTCACGACTTTTCAACCCGGTGCCGATTCCCAATCCATTGTGTATACAGCTCAACTTTACATGAATGCCTTTGCCCAGATGGGTAGTTTGAAACGACCGATTCAACTCGATAAGTTTTTGGAACCCAGATTTGTGAAGGCTTTGGCCAATCAGATGCCGTCTGAGTAAGCAGATTTTTATTTTTCAGATTTTAGATTTCAGATTTCAGATTTTAGATTTTGAAGTTGACTTGTGAAAGGATGAGCATCTGTGAAGATTCAAGGGCAAAAGGTTCAAGGGAAGATTCAAGGGTTCATGAAACGATTGTCCATGCCTAAAATTTGGTGGGCTTCTCTGCGAACCAAGCTAGTGTTGACCTTTCTGGTGATTGCGCTGGTGCCCCTGTTTCTGACCACCGTGATCACTAAAAATATCACGGCTCAAGTTCTGACGCAGTCGGCGAATCAGACTTTGTGGGCGGCAGCTAGCCAAACGGCTTTACGGCTGGATACTTTTTTGCAGAATACGCTGGATGAGATTCGGGTGGATGCTCAACTGCCAGAATTGTCG
>JALOOP010000202.1 GCA_025454315.1 Oculatellaceae cyanobacterium Prado106 | reverse complement strand
CCTTCTTGCTATGAAAGACAAACTACTCGACTGGCTCAACCTCGCTTTGATGGTGAATTTGTTTTTGGTTCTATTTAGTTTTTTTTGGTTGGCGATCGCTGTCGGTGGCCATGCGTTTGGCATTCCGCTGGGGCTTGACCTGTGGTACCGCCTTTGGGAGCCCGTGTTTACGCCAGCGATCGGGATTTTGATGGCAGGCGCAATTTTAAGTGGCATTGCTAGTTGGATACAAAAACGGTTTGCGGGGTAATTTACTAGTTATCCAGTTTTGCGAGTGAATCCTCTGAATGATTCAGTTGAATGATTCAGTCGTAAATGGATGTTATCTGCCAACGATCCAAAAGGGTTGTTGGGTTTTCTGAGCGGAGCGCTTTGGGTCTGATGGGCTTAAATGGCTTCGCTGAGAAAACCCCACAACCGTTCTGCGTTGGACAATCGATGTTTGGCGACCTGTGTTTTGTACCTACTTTTACTGTAACGAGTGACAGCATGAATTTTCAACGTTTTGCACTTCAAGCTTTTGGTTCTAGAACTTCTGCCTCTCAACCTTCTGGGCGATGGGGGCGAGTGATACGGGCGATCGCCCAAGCCAACGCTGCCGGACTGCTGCTGGTGCTGCCCGGTCTTGCCCTGACGGCGAATGCGGTTCCGGTTCCAGTTCAACCCGCGCTCCTGGCTCAAGTTACGCCGACTCCGGATTCGGCCATGACTCCAGTAGATGGCAAAATCAATATCCGTTTTGTCAATGAAACGGGCGCGGTGATTGAATACCAGATTATCGGCGACACCGAGTTTCGTATCCTGGGCGGTGAGGCCGAAATGACCTTGCAGAACATTCCCGTGGCCACAACCCTGACCTTCCGTCGTCAGGATGCGGGTCTGCTCAAGGTCAAATTCCGGGCAGATGACCCTTCTGGGACGATCGTGGTGAATGTCTCAGCTACAACCGATTTTGGCCAAGATCGAACCACCCTGAATGTCGATCGGGAAGGTCGCATTTTCTTCAACTAGGTTCAATCCAATCGGTTCACCTGAATGGTTTAACGATCCAATTAATTGGACAGTTAATTGGACAGTTAATTGGACAGTTAATTGGATAGTTAACTTGAGAGATGGAAGAAACAGGGGTTAGGTGCATGTCGCGCATCTAACCCCTGTTTCTATAGTTAAGAAAATTCGATTGAATCTTCATCCTCATGGGGGACTCAGCTACGGTACGATTGATGCGAATCTTGGATTGTCATTTGGAAAGGTGGAAGTTCCCGAACGGGAACCTTTGTCTGTTGGAGTCTTCTAAAAACTGAATGGCTTTGTCCCAAGTGAACCCCGAGGAGCAAGCCTTGAGCGTTTAGTCTGGTCACGGCTAAGCTTCATCGCCTTGCCTTTTTCGGTTGTCTGCCCCTAGTCCGACCCCATACCCTTACCCCCCGAGTTCCTGGATGGTGAATTGGATTTATGACTCCCCCAATCCCTTGCTCGATGCGACCATGAATAGCACATTCCTTCCTCGGCTGGAGCAAGACCGATTTCTAGCGGCCATTGATGTTGGCACCAACTCGATTCATATGGTGGTGGTGAAAATCCAGCCCACGATTCCCGCTTTTACGATTATTGCCAAGGAAAAGGCGACGGTGCGGTTGGGCGATCGCGACAAAACCACCGGAAACTTGACGGAAGCGGCAATGAATCGGGCGCTGGTGGCACTGCGTCGCTGCCAGGAAATTGCCAAGAGCATGAATGCCGAAGAAACCGTAGCCGTGGCTACCAGTGCGGTGCGGGAAGCGCCCAATGGGCGGGACTTCCTGGCTCACATTGAAGCCGAACTGGGGCTAGTCGTCAGCTTGATTGCGGGACAGGAAGAAGCCCGTCGCATCTATTTAGGGGTGCTGTCGGGGATGGAGTTTCAGAATCAGCCCCACATTATTATTGACATTGGCGGCGGTTCTACGGAACTCATTCTGGGGGATGGGCATGAGCCGCGATCGCTCAATAGTACCAAAGTCGGCGCAGTGCGGCTGAGTGCCGAGTTGATTCACACTGACCCGATTAGCCAGGGCGAGTACCACTATCTGCAAGCCTTTGTCCGTGGCATGTTGGAACGCTCCATCGAAGAAATTAAATCCCAACTGCAACCGGATGAAAAGCCGCGTATGGTGGGCACCTCCGGCACTATTGAAACCTTGGCGATGATCCATGCCCGCGAAAAGCTAGGGATGATTCCCACGCCGCTGAATGGCTATCAGTTTAGCCTCAAGGATCTGCGCGAGACGGTGAATCGGCTGCGAAAGCTAAATTATGCAGAGCGATCGCTGATCCCTGGAATGTCGGAGAAGCGCTCTGAGATTATTTTGGCTGGGGCGGTAATTTTGCAAGAAACCATGACGCTGCTGGGGGTCGAGTCGCTGACGATTTGTGAGCGATCGCTGCGGGAAGGCGTGGTGGTCGATTGGATGCTGAGTCATGGACTGATTGAAGACAAGCTGCGCTACCAGAGTTCGGTGCGGGAGCGGAGTGTACTTAAAACGGCTCAGAAGTATCAGGTCAACCTCGACCATGCCGAACGGGTGGCTCAGTTTGCGCTGGATCTATTTGACCAAACCCAGGGCAAGCTTCATTTTTGGGGGATGGAGGAGCGATCGCTATTGTGGGCGGCGGCCATTCTGCACAACTGCGGCCATTTTATTAGCCATTCCTCACACCACAAGCATTCCTATTATCTAATCCGCAATAGTGACCTGCTGGGCTATACGGAAATTGAGGTAGAAGCGATCGCCAACCTTGCCCGCTACCATCGCAAGAGCGACCCCAAGAAAAAGCACGAAAATTACCGCAACCTCAGCAGCAAGAAGCATCGGCGCATGATTGACCAACTGCATCCCTTGCTCAGGCTGGCGGTAGCGCTCGATCGCCGCCAAATTGGAGCCATTGAACAGATTCGCAGTGAGTATAACCCTGAGACGCGACAGTTTCATCTCCATCTGCAACCCCAGAACCCCCAGGATGACTGTTCCCTAGAACTCTGGAGCCTGGACTACAAAAAGAGCAGCTTTGAAACCATCTTCGACACGCATCTGATTATCTCGCTGGATCAGGCGATCGTGGGGATGACTGCGAAGGCTTGATCCGTGAAGGCTTGATTTATGTTCCAGTACTAGAGAAAAGGGAGGTGCGGCCAGAGTGCGACATCTCCCTTTTCGTTTGGGCTGACTATTTTGGAGCAGATTCTAGAGCAGATTCTAGAGCAGGATGGTGGCTCTTTCGGCGAGTTGCGATCGCTCTCCCTTCGTTAAAGTAATATGAGCCGCCACAGCTTCACCCTTGAACTTTTCCACGACATAGGTCAGCCCATTGCTGGCCGCGTCCACATAGGGGTTGTCGATCTGGTCTGGGTCACCCGTGAGGACGACCTTGGTGCCTTCCCCGGCGCGGGTCAGAATGGTCTTGACCTCGTGGGGGGTCAGGTTTTGGGCTTCATCGACGATGAGGAACTGTTTGGGCACGGTACGACCGCGAATGTAGGTCAGGGGTTCGATTTGCAGCAGTCCCCGTTCGATGAGTTCTTCGTGGCCACGTCGCCAGTGGGCGGGTTTGCCCGTGGGTTCGTGGGTGCCAAAGATCAGGTCAAAGTTATCGTAGAGCGGTTGCATCCAGGGCGTGAGCTTTTCGTTGACATCGCCGGGAAGGTAGCCAATGTCTTTGCCCATGGGCACCACGGGGCGGGAGATCAGGAGACGGGTGTAGATTTGTTCGTCGGCGACTTTTTGGAGACCAGCGGCGATCGCCAGCAGAGTCTTCCCCGTTCCCGCTTTGCCGACCAGCGTCACCAACTGAATCGAGTCGCGCAGCAGCAGTTCAAAGGCAAAGCTTTGTTCCCGGTTGCGGGGATGGATACGGGAAACGCCGATGCGGGGCAGTTTGGCCAGGGGCACGATTTTACCGCTCTGGCCTTCGACAATGCCCAAAGCCTTATGAGCCGGGTTGAGCAGGTTGACCAGAGTTAAAAGTTGATTGGGAAAGAGCGGGATCGGGGAATCGACTTCGTCAATGGGGATGCCGCCCAGTTGGAAGAGGCGATCGATCTGCTCAGAGCCGATCATCAGTTCGGCCATGCCCGTGTAAAGTTCATCGACATCGACTTTGTCGGTTTCGTAGTCTTCTGCGGACAGCCCCAGGGCATCCGCCTTGATGCGGAGGTTGGTGTCTTTGCTAATCAGCATTACCGAGCAGTCGCATTCCTGCTTAAGTTCTAGAGCGACGGCCAGAATGGCATTGTCACCGCGATCGCGCTCCAGTTCTGCCGGGAGTTTTTGCAGGGTTTCCCGCTCACAGAGGGCAACTCGCAGCAAGCCATCGCCATTCACCGGAACCCCTTCAATCAGGTGCCCCTGATGCCGCAGTTCATCCAACATGCGGGAAGCTTGGCGGGCATTGCGTCCGGTGACATCGGGCTGTTTTTTGAAGCGATCGAGTTCTTCAATAATGGTCATCGGCAAGATTACCGTATTGTCCTTGAACTTCAACATTGCAGTCGGGTCGTGTAGCAGCACGTTTGTGTCCAGGACAAAGACTTTTACCATAGGGGGATTGCACGACGATAAAGGATGGAGAGTAAGGCGACTAAATCTGTGGAATTTTCCAGACACGGCCTCACTAGACAACTCAGAGTAGCGGAGAGAGAGTTTCCGATTTAGCTTGAGGTGAACCGATCCGAGCCATTGAGGCGAAAGCAGAGGCCGAAAGCCACTAGTCTGAATCTATGATTGTAGGACTCAATGTGAGCAATATGCCCAATCCGAACCAAAACCTCATCAAACTCAAACCCTGGAGGCGGGTGGCTTTGTGGAAGGGGAGTGGGGAGTGGGGAGTAGGGAGGTTTTGGAATAAATTCTAGAAATGAGCGGCGAAGGGGGAAAGGCGAAGGGGGAAAGGGGAAAGGCGAAAGGGATGTCTTTGAAATGAATCTTAGACATGAGTTTTGAAGAAGCCGAAGAATTTTCTAGGTTCTCCCTCCCCAACCTGTTCCATCCATGAGTCCAAGATTTCCCTACTCCCCACTCCCTACTCCCCTTTCCCCTTTCCCCTTTCGCCCATCCCTAAACCCGAAACCTTGCAAATAAGTAAAGCTAATTAAGGATACGGGTATCATCACGATTTGCCATGCGATCGCAACTTTCTTTAAAAGTGTCATGGTTTATACGTGTTTTCTCCGTAATAATCAGGGTTAATGGCGATCGCACACCTCTACACCTCTGCGCGATCGTTTGATTGAAAATTTTTATCGATGCTAATCTTGCCGCCAGAACCGATTCACCAAGCGGGTTTCAGCGCGGATCAAAGCCTTATTGAAGGGGATTTTGATCATATCGATTATTAAATGTTTGAAAAACCACTTGAAGTTGGTGTAAACTTTTTTACATGAACTCAGTTAATGTACTGAGAGGAAATTGTAAACGAAGTGTAAGTACGGCCTAGAGATTTCTAGACTCCTCTAGTTTCGTTTTTTGCATTTTTGTTTTTTGCATTTTATGCATGGAATCTTGCTAACAACTCTTGCCCTGCTTTGCCAACGCAACGTCAGAACTCTAAAAAACAGGCTTTCAAATCTCTCCTCCCACCGTCCCTCCCTCAATATTCTTTGAATGAGAACGGTCTGAGCTAGGAAGTTTGGATTCAAGTTGTTCCCTAATTGCGTTTGACATGCAACGAGGCATCTGCCAGGTGAATTTGTAAAAGTCTCTCAATCTCAGATCTTTGATTTGTTGATTTTGAGTCCTAACAGATTCGCTCACTTTAGGCTTTTTATTTTTCGGTTTCCGACCTGTAAAAGCCTAAGTTCCATCAGAAATGGGTGATTTCAGATCGGCAATTTTTGAGACCTTTGTTCTTTAAAGTCTTTGCCCGATCGCCATTTCCTTTCCTAGAGGGTATCTCGTGCATTCTGCCAGCAAGTCTTGTTAGGCACCTGAAGCAAACCTCAGATAACGAAGGAGTATCTTTGTGGAACGACAGGCTCAGTGCTTGGTGAAGCCCACCTGGAATGACCAGCCCATTGGTCGCCCCAAGACGATCAATGATCAGTATCTCGATCGCTTGAAAGAACTAGTCACCCATAGCCCTCGCGACTATGGTTACCCCTTCCAACGCTGGACCGCCCAATGGCTCAAGCGCCACCTCGCCCGCGAAATGGGAATGGAAGTGAGCGATCGCCATGTCAATCGATTGCTCAAACAAATGGGTCTATCCACCCGTCAACGCCATTTTTCAACCGAGCGAACCGCATAACGCATCTATCATTGACCTTTATTGTTGAGTGATCGTTGAGCGGAGCGATCGTTGAGCGGATCGATTGTTGAGCGACAGTGCATCTTCTGATACATCTTCTGTTCTTGATCGATGGTGCATCCGTTTAGGGAAAAAATACGACTTGAAAGATCCCGACCTGAAAGATTCTAACTTGAAGGATTCCAGCCTGAAATATTCCATCTTGAAATATTACGGTTTTGAAAATCACAGATTGAAGTATCACCGATAACACTCTGAAGTCAGGCGCGCTGAGACAGAACAATCCCCAATATCCAAGGGAAAGTTCCCCTGTCAACCCAGTTCCATGACTGAGTCCATGCCTGACTGAGGGAATACCGAATCATTGCTATCTACATCATTTCTATCTACGCTAAGCCCCAATCAACAGCACGCCCCAATAAATTGTGAAACGTTTGTGGGGCATGTATCTTGCCCACGCAAGTAAGATGCCTGCCCCACTTTCACAATTCATACCGGACTGCGATCGGAAACTCTAATTTGAAGTTGTAATTTCAAGTTGCAACTTCAAACACAACTTGAAATCTAAAATGCGTGTTGAAGCAGCTATTACTCCAACGCGCGTTACTGGCTATCACAAAAAGCCCTGCTTAGATCGGGAGTTCTGCGTTTCGGCACAGTCATCCTAGAGCAAGCAGGGCTTTTTGTGATAGCCAGTGAGTTCGGCGCAAAGAATGAGACGCAGAAAATAAGTCACCAAGCGTTAGACGCAAACGGTAAAAGCGTCCTCTTTGGCTTTGGCGCGTTCTTCTTTCTTTTTGCGATCGGCCTTCAAAATATCTTCCATGACAATCTGAGCCTGGGTGATCTTCTCCAGGTTGCTGCGGTATAGCTCCAGGTCTTTCTGCATCTTATCAAACGGCAGATGGAGAGACTCGCTCAGGGTTTGCAGGGCTTCGTTGCGTTTGGTTTCGTCTTTAGCAGCCTCAGCGTCCATGGTTTCGACCAGGCTATAGAGGCCAATGGCAAAGAGACGGCTGTACTTGAAGGTGGGATTGTCCGCGATACCGCGCATCATGCCCAAAACGCCCCCAGCCTGACTGGTGCCCAGTTGCTTCACCTGCTCCAAAAAGCTCGGCAGCGGCAATGAACTGGCTTCAGCCTTGAGTTGTTCCGCATCTTGCTGATATTTTTGGGGTTCATCGCCGATCGACTGGCAAATGGCGTTGAAAATGGAGGTTCGATCCTGTTCAGGACGATACCCCTGCATGAAGCGCTCGTAGGCCGTGACGACGCCCAACCCATAGATGGGGTCATAGCGGTAGTCCACGTTGACCGAGAGCAAATGCATTTCCACCATTAACTCTTCCACCACTCGCCGATAAATCGAGTTGATGGGGCGAGTGTGATGGGTGTAGAAGGCTTTTTTTGTGTCAGAGACGGTGCGAACGGTACTCACTGTAATTTTAGAGATAGTGCGATCCCTATTATTCCACAGGAAATAGGAGATGCGTCATTTTTGGGGGAGGGAGTGGGGAGTGGGGAGTAAAGGGGAAAGGGGAAAGGGGAAAGGGGAAAGGGGAAAGGGGAAAGGGGAAAGGGGAAAGGGGAAGTTCTTTACTCCACTACCCATTCCCCATCTCCCCCTCCCTCCCTCTCTCTCCCCTTTCCCCTTTACTCCCCATCCCCTACCTCTCCAGCGCCCATCCCCTACTCCCCACTCCCCACTCCCTACTCCCTCACAATCTCCGATGCGATAGAGGTCAGGGGCAATCGCAATCCTTAACTTATGTTTATATCCCGATTGTTCAAACCTTTGGGTTCACATCTTTGGAGATCTAAACATGGTATTACTTTATTTTTTAGCAGCCTGGATATTTCTAATTTTGGCATCTTGGGAGTGCTGGAGCATGGTGCAACTGGGAGTGCGGATGACGCGACAGATGCATCGAATTCCTTGTTCGTCCTGCATGTTTTTTACGGGGGATTACTTTTTGAAATGCACGGTTCATCCCAGTGAGGCGCTGACGGAAGAGGCGATCGCCTGTCGAGATTACTGCTCCCGTGTCCGCTATGGGGCATAGAGGTGGATGGAGCAAACTTCTTCCACTGGAGGGAAGGATGCTGCGAGTCAACAGGATAGTTTAAAAGCGATTAGCAGCATGAGTTTCTGGAGGATGGGACTGTGTCTCAAAAATTTTTTGGATCCACTGGATCAAGATTAACTGGATCGAGGTTTTTTCGAGGATCAACGCTACAGGTGACGCTGTTGACGGTTGGGTTGGCGGCTGGGGCGATCGCGCCCTGGTTACTGCCCTCTTCTGTTTTTGCTCAACAAAATTCGAGTCAGGGAGATGCCCAGCAAATCGCTACTCAGCCAACCGCTACTCAGGCAACCGCTACTCAGGCAACCTCGAACCCCCAAACCTTTCCTGATATTCAAGAACATTGGGCTAGACCCTTTATTGAGTCCCTGGCTCAAGCGGATATTGTTCGGGGTTACCCAGATGGTACCTACAGACCTAATCAAGCCATGACGCGCGATGAGTTTTCGGCGCTGGTGCGGCAAGCGTTTGATCGAGAGCGGGAGCGCCAGATCGCTAGCGGTAGCACCTTTACCGATGTGCCTGAAGATTATTGGGCAGAGCGGGCGATCCAAGAAGCCTATGAGCAAGGGTTTGTTAATGCTGATCCGAACGGTCAATTTCGTCCTAGAGAGCCGATCGCGCGGGTGGATGCGATCGCCACTCTCGCCACTGTAGTGGAACCCGTCAGCGGTCAAACGGCTCAGGCAACCCAACCCCAGGCTTCACCCAGTCCAGCCGCCAGCACTACGGCTCAGGCCGCGCCAGCCCAAACAGCATCAGCCCCCCGGCAACGCAGACAGCAAGCCATGCCGCTGGCCTTTGGAGCCTTGTTGCAGCCCTTCATCACACCTCGGGTGGCTCAAGCCGCGACAGCACTGCCGGCACAGGTTGCTGCCAGTGTCGCTCCTGTGGCACAGCCTTCTCCAGCCGCCTCACCAGAAGCCACAGCCCAGGCTTCCCCTGCGGTGACTTCTCTAGCCACCTATTATGACGACGCCGATCGCATTCCTGAAACCGTCGCCCAAGCGACTCGGGTTGCCACTCAGTCCGGCATTGTGGTCAATCATCCCAACATTCGTCTGCTAGAACCCCAGCAACCCACCACACGCGGGGATGCCGCAGCCTTTGTCCATCAGGCATTGGTCAACCGGGGGCAACTCCAACCGCTTCCCCAAACGGTCGCAGCGGCAGAGTATGTGGTTCGTCCTGAGTAAGAGCTTTCAGGATGAATCGTTGAGATTTGTCATGGAATTATTGGGTCATCTGCTATCAGCACTTGCGATTGGCTGGTGACCCATTGTTTTTTCCGGAATGCAGAACTTTGTGCGATCGCCCACCTTTAAGCCGTAAAACTGGGCGGGTTAGATCTTTAATTTGATAATTAGGAGGTTAGATTGTATGGCTCTTTCCGCAATGAAACCGAGGTTCACAGAGAATTAAGAGGTGCAGTTTTTGGGAGGATCGGGGGTGATTAAGCGCTGCAAGCCCGAGGCCGGGATCTGGACTTATGTGGTTGAGATGGAAATGGGACAAGCGCCCGAGACGGGAAGAATTGGTAGTGAAACCAGCATTCTGTTAACGGAGTCGGATCTGCTTCATCGCTAGGCGTGGGCGTTAGAGGCGATCGAGACTCAGGATCTTAACGTCTTGATTGGGCAGGAGCATGGTTTCGTTGAGCTTAAAATCCTTCTGTTGTTTGGCCCAATCTATCAACGCTGGAGAGGGATTGGGGTATAGGAAAATATGCCGATATGGGGCAAGATTCTGTTTGGCATCCGGGACGAACCCCTGTTTTGGAATATTCAAGTTGCAAATTACACAAAACGGGCGGGTGAGAATTTCAACCTCGGGTTTGAGATTTTGGCTAAAGTACAGAACATCCCAGGAACTGGTATCGCTGACAATGAGGGGATTTTTGGCCTGGTTGATGGCTTCAAAGGCCGCCGCATTGATTTCATTGATTTCAAACTTGCCGATGACGCCCATGGGAGACTGCCACCGCACTAGGCTATTGAACAGCAGGGTAGACATCAAAACCACCATCATCACAGACCAGGTTCGCTGCTTCCAGGGGGGACTGTAGAGGATCTGGTAGGACAGGACATGGGCGATCGCCAAAATCAGCCCTAGAAAACAAGGGATTAAATATCTAGAAGTGTTGGACATGCCCCCGGTTGCAGTATGACCTCCCAGGGTCAGGTCTTGTAGAATTAGCCCGAGAAAGGTGACCCCGATCAGCGTCACCACAAAGAGCCAAACTTCTTTTAGCGTTGTTCTAGACAAGACAAAGATTGTATAGATTGCTATGACCAGCCCAAAGCCTGTCGCACCGTACTGAAGCAGCCTTTCAGAAAAACTAGCGCTATCTGGAAGCGTGAACTGATATAGAAATCTACCTGGAAGGCGTAACCAGCTTCGCGCTAAGGCGAAAACACTGGTATTGTTTTCGCCAAATTGACCCGCCATTTTTTCAATCTTGGAATAGTTCATCAACAGCGTCATAATCCAGGGCGTGAAGGCTAACAGAGAGAGGGCGATCGCCGTCCCATGATTCACCAGTCTCTGCCTCGAATGCCTAGAGAACATGACGAGGGTGTAGACCAGATGCCCAGCCGCAACTAAACCCGAGAGCAATCCGGCATAGAGACTCGTGGCCAATCCCACAGCGTACAGCAGCCACCAAGTCGAATTGTTCGATCGAGAAGCCCGAACAAAAATAGCACTCGTTAGCAAGAGGCAGACTGTCCATAGACTGTAATGCCGTGCATCCTGAGAATAGACAAAATAGAAGGGCGAGAGTGCCAACAGCGCAGAGGCAATACTTGCAGTCAGATGGGACTCAAATAATTCTAGGCATAGCCAATACATGGCTGGAAAGGCCAGCAAACTTAAGATTGCAGACCAATGACGAAGACTGGCCATAGAACTACCCGCCATGTGTGCCCATAATTTGACCGTGGCATAGTAAAACGGCGTGAGCTGAGGTTCTTCTTGAGCCAGCCCCCGAAGGCTATCCTGCAATGTTTTGTGATCGTTAGCGGTCTGATACTTTTTTAAGTAGGCAACATTAACCGGACGAATTGGACTCGTTAAATCTTTAACTAAACTTATCTCGGTGTAGCCTGATACTCTCAGTGCCGTAAAGACTTCATCGTGGGTTGGAAGTCGGACATCCAAGTGGGTAAAGCGAAAGAACACCCCAAAGGCGATCGCGATCGCCAGCAACCCAACTGTTGCCGCCTGAAAACGAGTTTTGAACCCCATGACCTAACCTCAGTCCTCTCGCTAGCCGAATGATGTTTGTCCCTTGGCAGGAAGAAATGGGTAGCCAACATTGGACTATGGTCATTGACAGAATTCTCAAAGACCTGTTGTCCGATGTGACACAATACCCTACTCCGGCCACAGTCCATAACTCCTCTGGTAGTCTAGGTCTTCGGGAATTTCCGGCAAAATTTATCAAGGCTTTACTCAAATCATGTCCGACTCATTTAATGGGTTGTGAATTCGGCTCCCCTGAACAGTCCGACGCTCACCCCCATGTTTCATGGAAGTCGATTTGTGAAATTTTTGTGAGATTTTTATGAAGATTTCTTTACAATGGTTGCCATACTGAGGCTATTGGTAAAGAATTTAACATTATTGAATCGAGTTCTACGTATTATTATGGAGAGAAGGGATTTGAGGTTTAGGGTGCCGATACCACTTGACAAGATAATCATGGGTGAATTCCTGGTCAAATTCGTGATTTGTAAATTCGTGATTTGTGACGTGATTTGTGAATAGATTGGCAAAGC
>JALOOP010000201.1 GCA_025454315.1 Oculatellaceae cyanobacterium Prado106 | reverse complement strand
GTAGGGGTCAACGTCTTCCACGGGATGAGCTTTTGACTCTCTTACCTTACCCTGTTCTCACCCCCCTGAATAGGCAAAAGTCATAATGAGAATTGCTGACTCCCTACTCCCCACTCCCAATCCGCTGCCAACCTACCCCCTGATAACCAAACTGAAAATGCTCCGGGTGGAGGATTTCTGCCAGGATTTCTAGGGAATCGACGAGGCGGGGGCCGGGGCGGTTGAAGTATTGGTTGCCGTCGGTGACGTAGACTTCTCCCTGTTGAACAGCCTTGAGGCTCGACCATTGAGGATGGGGCTGGAGTTGTTCCACGTCTTGGCGAGTGCGATCGAGGTCATAGCCGCAGGGCATGAAGATCAGGCGATCGGGATTGGCTTCCACCAGGGCATCCCACTGGAGCCAGGGTGAATGCTCTCCCACAACGCCAAATAAAGACTTTCCGCCAGCCAGGGTGACGAGTTCGGGAATCCAGTTGCCTGCGGCCATCAGCGGATCGCTCCATTCAATGCAGGCAACGGTGGGGCGATCTTCATCGGCAAAACGCTGGGTCATTTTCGCGCAGGCTGCAACTCTGTCTTTGAGAGTGGCGATCGCACCTTCCGAGTCCACCCCCAAACTCTTGCCTACCCGCTCAATATCCACCCAAATATCCGCCAGCACATTGGGCTGGAGCGAAATAATCTGAGGCTGGATGCCCGTGAGGGTGCCAACGGCCTGTTCAACATCCGATAGGCTGACGGCACAGACTTCGCATTGCGCCTGGGTGAGGATATGGGTGGGCTGCAATGGTTCCAGGACTTCGGTTTTGACGCGGTAGACGCTGAGGGCAGATTGCAGCAGGGTGGTGACGCGATCGTGGATTTCGGCGCTGCTGCCCTCGGGGTTGAATTTAGGTTCGGTACAGATGGGCAGCGATCGCACATTCTCAGGGTAGTCACATTCGTGCGATCGCCCCACCAGGCAATGTTCCAGGCCAAGGAACGCGACGATTTCGGGAGCGCTGGGGATGAGGGAGACGATTTGGGGGGATGTCATAGGGGAGGGGAGGGGAGGGGCGAAAGGGGAAAGGGGAAAGGGGAAAGGGGGTTTGTTGACTTTGCCAGTATTAATTCCTGGTATCCATTCCGCGATTTAATCCTGGGATTTAACTCCGTGATTTCATCCTATGATTTCATCCCATCAGTTAATCCCATGATCCGACTCTGCAATTCAGTTCATTGATGCTATTCCGCGATCGCCCCTTTCCCCCTATGATTTCATCCCATGATTTCAGTCCGCGATGCAGTTCATTAATACCATTCCGCGATCGCCCCTTTCCCCCTTCCCCTTTCCCCTTTCCCCCTCTAAGGCAGAAAACACTCCGTCGTAAACTGCCCATGCAGCCCATAAGGGACATGGTGCTGGAGGGTGAGGGTGGCGATCGCTTGCAGATCGGGGGCGTTGAGGATGACGAGTTGCGATCGCTCTAGGGCAGCATTGAACATCAAAATCAAGACCCAGCCTCCATCTTCGGTGCCGCCGGGGCGGGGGACGAAGATGGGTTCTCCGGTGAAGCCTCGGGGGGCGGCGCTCCAGGTGTGGCGATCGCCGGATTCCAGGTCGAGTTTGATGACCGCTTGCAGGGGGGCGTTGCCTTCCGGGGCTTCGGCGGCTCCCAGGTAGACATAGCGGTAGGGGCGACCGACGTTCTGAGGATGGACGACGGGGAACTCACAGCAGCGGCTTTCGAGGAGTTGGCGATCGACGGTTTGGTTGGCCAGATCGAGGCGGAAGCGCCAGAGTTGACCAGGGGGCAGTTCGCTGAAGCGGATTTCGCGGTAGTCTTCGTTGGGGTCTACGTTGGGGAAGTCGGGGTAGCAGACGGAATCGACGTAGAGTTGGCCATCCTGCTCAAAGGCGTTGGCATGGTGGAAGATGAAGCCGGACTTGATCGACAGGGTTTGGACAGTGCCAGATGAGCCTCGGGGGATGAGGATAATCTGGGTGGGTTGATTGGGTTGGAACTTGAGGCACTGAGCGGCTCCCCGGAAGCCCATCAGGAAGGGCAGCGGGTTAAAGAGCATCGGGTTTTGGAAGAAGATGCAGTAGTTGGGGGTGATGGCAAAGTCGTGGATGAAGGCAAAGCCGGGAATGGAGTGGGTCTTTTGCCGGAGCAGGGTGCCTGCAGGATTGAACTCATAAATGGTGATGGTGCTGGATAACCCAGTTTTGACGGAGAAATTGACCAGGCAAGGGGCACCGTCATCCAGGGCACAGGCAGGGTCGATGCGGGGATGGGCTGCAAAGGGGGCACCGTCGGGGAGGAGTCCGTCGAGGTCGTCGAGGCCGAGGGTTTCCAGGGTGGCGGGGTCGAGGCGGTGCGGGGATGCTGCTTCCCAGAGGGCAAGGAGTTTGCCGCCCCAAGGGAGGATGTTGGTGTTGGCAATGTTTTTCAGGCGCAGGTCGAAGGCGTTGGCCAGCCAGCCGCCCGGTTTCTGGGTGCCAAACACGCCCCGGTAGAGGAATTGGCCTGCGGCCTGTTCTTCCTGGTAGGGCTGGGTGCGGACATAGCGGTTGCGAAAGTGGGCGCGTCCGTTTTGGAAGGCGATCGCACAGACCATGCCATCGCCATCAAAGGGATGATGCACCGATTGGCCGTTCAGGTCGAGTAGGCCAGGGCCGTTGCGGTAGAGGGTGCCCTGTAGCTCAGGGGGAAGGGTGCCCTCAATGTCTTCAATCCAGTAGTCATATTCCTGGGTGAGGGAACGGTAGCCTTTTTGCCAGTCTTGCAGGGTGTAGGACGGGGTGGTCGAGGAAGCCGTGGAGCGTTCGTCCAGTTGAAAGTTTTGCATAGGGAGCGATCGCACCTTATTGAATTGAAGGATGGGGGGTTGGGCGACAATAGAAGGTTTGGAACCCAGGTCGCAAATACTGATCAGCGTAAACAAAAAATGAAGTTTTGTAAAAGTCGCTTGGATCACGTCTCGTACAAAACTTCATTATTACAAGCAAAATTCAGTTACGCTTTCGAGCCATTTGGAGCGCAGAGACGCGGAGACGCGGAGGAGGCAGGGGAAAGGGGAAAGGGGAAAGGGGGGATCTGGGAGGGCTGCGTGGAATTGATCCATGAAGGCGAACATGAGAATTCTCCAAGGGGGATCTGGGAGGGCTGCGTGGAATTGATCCATGAAGGCGAACATGAGAATTCTCCAAGGCTCCTTCAAAGAGTCATTCAATGTAATCCCTTTCCCCTTTCGCCCTTCCCCTTTCGCCCTTCCCCTTTCCCCCACTCCCCATTCCCCACTCCCCACTCCCCCGCTCAATAAACCCTGGAATGTCGGCCAAAATGAGTTGCACAATGCGGATGAAATTGCCGTAGCGAATCAGTTGTTCGTTGATGTTGTCGTAGCCTTCGAGGAGTTCACGGTGGGTCCATTCGGAGGTATCGAGGCTGCTGCGATATTCGTCTACCTGCTGTTGGGAATGGTCGCAGGTGGTGAACAGTTCTTCGGCGAATTGTTCTAGGATTTGTTTGCCGCTGGGGGTGGCTGGGCGGGTGCGCCGGAGGAGGGGGAGCGATCGCCATCCCAAGACCCTCAACATCAGGTGGGAGAGTGCATTGAGTTTTTTGGGCGATCGGGTTTTGCCCAATGAAGTGATTAAATCATGGGCGAATTCCTCCAGTTTGGCAATGGAGGCTTCTAAGTCCTGGAGTCGGTCGGTTAGTTCGGTTTGAGTAAATAAGATATCCAAGGTTTCACCCTCGGGGAGTTCCAAAAGTTCTACGAGTAGGGCTTCGTTTTGCCGCAGCCATTGTTTGAGGTCTGCATCCAGGTCATAACTTCCGGCAAATCTTGCGCCTTTGACCAGGGCATGGGCGATCGTCACGCGCAGGAGGCAAGTTTGACGGAGGTCGGCGCTGCGGAGGTTGCTGTAGCTGAGGTCGGCATCCTGTAAGTTTGCGCCTCTGAAGTTGGTGCCGTTGAGATTGGTTCTCTGGAGCAAGATGCCCTTGAGCTTGCTGTTCTTCAGATTGGCATTGCTCAGGTTTGCGCCTTCGAGCCGGCAATGGGAGAAGTTGGCGTTTTCTAAGTAAGCATTGCGGAGGTCGGCGTTGCGGAGAATGTTTTCGGTGAAGGTGGCGTTGCCAAAGCGGGCGGCTCGAAAGTCTACGCGGCCTAGATGCGATCGCACACACACCGCCCCAGTCAAATCGGCTCCCCGCAAATCGGCTCCATCCAAAAATGCTTTTTCTAGCCGGGTATTGATCAGTTTGGCCACGCGCAGATTGGCACCTGTGAGCCGGGTTCGTCTGAGGCTGGCGCGGCTTAGGTCGGCTCCGCTGAGATTGGTGCGATCGAGGTTGGCCTCATTGAGATTGGCACCCTGTAGATTGGCTCGATTCAGAAACGCGCCCCGCAGATTGGCACCGCTCAAGTTTGCGCCGCTCAAGTTATAGCCACTCAAATCCAGCCCCATTAAATTTTGGCCGCTTAGATCAGCGTCAGTAAAATCTTCGGCTGGATTCAGACCCGTCGCAATAATCATTTCTGGAAAACGATTCGCTAACCTGGATACCAAATTTAAAAAGCGCTGGGTTTCTTCATACATAGACTTGTCCGGTTTTAGGTGCCCGCTGTTTTAGAGTGTAGAAAAATTGGAATAGAACGTAAATGTGCAGAATCCATGTCAGCGTTGATTTTGCAGGATGTACCTTTGGTGTCCAAAAAGGTGTCAACTCGCGTGTCTAAATCAGTGTTGAGAGAAGGATTAAGCCAGAGACTGAGCAGATATCGACACGAAAGGACTCTGGGAATCGGGTTCCGGCAAGCGACTTCTAGGAACTTTCAATGCCCAAACCGTGATACAAGAATCGCAATGATCCATCCATCGGACTCAGCAGCATCCGACAACTTGACCATAATTAGTAATTCAATGTTTGGATCTGGGCAAGAAGCAGATTGCTGACCTGCTTCATCCTCTGAGCCAGAATCTGAACCAGAAATAGGGTTGGGTGAATGGCTGCGATCGCGACAAGAACAGAGGGTGGTGAAGAAAATGCCTCAAGTCCTCCTTAAAATCCGCTATGCCCAAAATCAGGATAAGCCTAAACCAGAAAGCTTGAAGCTGGGACAGATAAAGCTGAAATTCAGTTCAATAAGCCCATAATTAACTCATAATATATAGACTTTTTTATTGGCTGTCTAGGCGAATTCAGAAAAAACCTTTCTCGATAGGGCGATCGCATCCTCCCTTCTAATCCCTTGACTTGCACCTCCATCATTCAGATCTTCTCCCGAAAGCAAAAAATTATGAGGTTGACATACACAAAAAATATGTATATCTTGAATATCAAGAGACGGATTTATGCCTTATCTTAAATTCAAAAATACCACCTTGCACAGGAGGACACTGCGATGCGTTCCAGAGCTTTTCATCGGATCTCCAGCAGACTGTTTCCACTGCTTCCTCTCGGCACAGAACAAGACCCCTACGCGGTTCAGGCGATCGTCCTCGATCTGATCATGCCTCGGTGTACCGGATACATAAAATTTAAGGGAAGTTTGTGGCGCGCCCTGTGCAAGCAAAACGTTCCCCTACTGCCCGGAACCGTGGTGCGAGTCCTCGATCGGCGGGGGTTGACTTTGTTGGTGGAGCCGATCGCCTATCCCGTTGTTCGTTAGGGAGTGGATGGGTGGATGGGTAGATGGGTGGATGGGTGGATGAGTGGATGGGTAGATGGGTGGATGGGTGGATGGGTGGATGAGTGTAAACCTTCCCCCTCCCCCTTTCGCCTTTCCCCCTTTCCTTTTCCCTTTTTCTCTCTGCGTCTCTGCGTCTCTGCGTCTCTGCGGTCAATCAAAATTCCCCTTTTTTATCGTTTCAGTTCCGTTTACTCACCCTAACCAGGAGGAAATGATGATTTTACTTGAGTTTGGTCTGGTTCATGCCTTCTCTGCTGTTTGGATTGACGATGGGGTGGAGCGATCGCCCATGCCTAAGCCTAGCCCCAATCGCCCGGTTCAATCGCGTCGTTCGCTAGCGTTTCGCAACGGATCACCTCGGGTGCGTCTGGCTTCGGGGCATCGGTTGGCGCGTTGGCAAGTGCGGGGGGTGCGGCGATCGCCTCCCGTCGGTCTGCCTGCCGCAATGATTCAGCGGATTTTGGATTACAGCGGCCTCCTGCCCCTTGGAGAATGGATGCCGGATGACGAAGACCCAGTGGATCGAAGTTGAGAGCTTCAAGGTTGAGGGTTTTTGCAGAGGTTTGAAGCGGTAAAATCTCCAGCTTTGGCCTCAAGATTTGGGAGGTTTGTCTCCAGCGAATCTCCCAAACTCTTCCTCAAGTTGGACGGCAAGTCATGCGGTTAGAGGATGGGTCTGATCCTTCGATAAAGAGGTCATGAATTAGGCGTGAAACCTGGTTTTAGAACTACCCAACCCTGAAATAAAGGGTTAGAATGAGGAAACTTCAATGTTTAATATGAGGAAAGCATCATTATTCTTCATGCTTTTAATCATATAAATTAAACGTGAATCGATACCATTTGCTACGAGATTTACAGTAATCTGTCGGATGCAGGGTGAATCTATGAGTAGTTTAATAAAAGCCTCAGTCGCCTGATCTTATTTTCAGGTTGTGCTAACGGCTAATGAAGCTAGTGACTAGTTCGTGATTAGCTACTCTCTCAAACCATCTCATAAGGAGTGATATGTCTTCACAAAATCCTAAACCCAAGAAGCGGCTGAACCTGGATCTCACGCCAGAAGCCTACGATCTACTGCAAAAGCTTTCAGACGAGTCGGGAAAGAACATGGCAGAAGTTTTGAGAACAGGCTTAGCGCTTTACGGCATTGCTCAGGAAGAAAAGGACAAGGGACATAGTTTAGCCATTGTGGATACACAAACCAACCAGGTCGTCACCAGGATCGTAACGACCTGAGTTAGAAAACTTGAGTCCAAAAAAATTAACGGGGTGTGGCAGATGCGGCGGTCGGTATCAGGTGCTGAGTGCTGGGAGTCGGCGATGAAAATTGGCAATTCTCAGCACTCAGCACCGCTCAGCAAAAATCTTTGACTCTAGCGCACCAAAATGGAGGGGATTTCAATGCCACCAGACTTAGACCCATCCACCCCTGTTCTGCCTACTGCCGTGCTGCCGCCCCTCGAACCCTCTGCGATTCAGTCCACCGAATCTCCCGATGATTATTTTCAAAAGCAGGGCTATGCCCCTTCTTCGATTAAACTCACGACCGATCATCAGTATGAAGACCCAGAAGAGAGACAGGCACGCCTAAAACGTGAGGAATTGGAACTGAATCACAAACACCGGAAAGAGATGATGGGATATGGATTTGGGATGATGCTGGTGATGATGTTATTAATCACCAACACCATTGCCCTGTTCAATCAAAATGCCTCGAAAGAGATCCAAGCCTCAGCCCAGGCTACCATGGCTGCGATCGCCACTGCCGCCGTTGGTTATCTCTTCGGCAAAGGCCATTCGTCCCACTAATCTTCTGCCCAAAATATTAATTACTCAGAATAGCAATTCCCCAAAAATCAATAGCCCAAAATATCAATACAGGGCAGCCCAATCCAAATATCTTTCATTCGCAGCATGGTTTCGTTAATGGTGGCCATGCCGTGATGCAAGTCCTGGTGCCAGAGCAGCATTTCGGCCAGGGTGAGAGGTTCATCGGGGGCGATCGCTGCTAGTTCCTCTACAAAATCCTGGAGCGTTTGATGTTGGCGATCGTAAGTCTCCTCAAAGATCAGAATAAACCGCAGCAGATCGTCGAGATTGTGCAGCGGAAAGCCGATCGCCACCAAAGCGTCCACACTCGATCGCAATAGCTCAAACATTTGTCCACAGCGCTGCAAGACTTCTTCCAAATCCGACAGCCGACAGTCCAAATCACTGCGAAAGTCCGTCATGTTGACTTGTACCCCATGGGGATCGGCTTCAAAGACTGCACCCCGAGTTGCCAGGTCAAACGGCTGGGCGGCTTCTAGCCCAAGATTTTCTGTGAATAAAGCATTCTCGACCGTGGCATCGGTCAGCACCGTTTGGGTTAAATCGGTGCCATGCAGAATTGCACCGCGCAGGTTGGCGGCTTGTAAATCCGCATCTGATAAACAAGTCTGTTGCAGGTCAGCAAGGCTCAAGTTGGCTTGTCCCAGACGCGCAAGGGTCAGATCGGCCTCTCGGAAACAAACACAAATGAGATTTGCCGCGCCAAATTGGGTGCCTGAAAGTTGGGCAAATTGAAAATTGACACCGTTGAGATAGGCGCGTCTCAAGTCTGCGTTTTCTAGATTGGCATCGTTTAAGTTAGCGTTGGCCAGATTGATGCGGGGCAAAATGGCATGGCTGAGATTGGCACTCTCCAAACAGGCCATGACCAACTTCGCGCCTCGTAAATTTGCTCTGCTGAGGTTTGCGTCTTGCAGATAGGCACTGCTCAAGTCGGCATTGACCAGGATTGCATGGATGAGATTAGCTTCTGTGAGGGTGGCCATGCTTAGATTGGCGCGGACTAAACTGGCATGACTCAAATTCACCTGTCCCAAAAAAGCACCTTGGAAATCAGCACTGTCCAAAACGCTCTCAGAGAAATCAGCGCCCGCCAAATTGGCTCGACTGCAATCCGCACCCCGCAGATCGGCTTTCTGAACCTGGGCATCGCTCAAGTTGGCCTGTCGCAGTTGTCCATGCTGAAGCTTGGCATGATTGAGCGTTGCACGGCTGAGATTGGCTCCGCTCAGATAAGCGGCTCGCAAGTTGGCTCCCAGGAGGATAGCGCTTCTGAGATCTGCGCCGTTGAAGTCCGTTCCTCGGAGATTGGCAAAGGACAGGTTTGCCCCGCTGAGCGTGGCGCGTCCCAGGTTAGCTCCACTGAGGTCTGCATCCCGCAAGCAGGCATTGCTAAAGTCAGCAGTCCAGGCTTGGACTCGGGGTAACTTGGCATTTTGCAGATCTGCCTCAATGAATTGTGCGCCTTTGAGGTAGGCTCCTTTAAATGAACTGCGGCAGAGTTGTGCAACATTGAGACAAGCTTCGCTCAGGGTGACACCGTTGAGGATGGCTTCGCTGAGATTTGCGCCTTCGAGGTTGGCTTGATGGAGGTTGGCTGTTTGGAGATTCGCATTTTCTAAACAAGCCTGATTCAGTCTGGTGTTTTGTAGACTAGCGCCTTCCAGGCTGGCTGAGTGCAGGTTGGCACGCTCCAGATTGGCTCGATCTAAAATGGCGTGGTTCAGGTTGGCAGAGCGGAGATTGGTTTGGGTCAGTATCGCCTGTTCAAAATTGGTGCGTTCCAGGATCGCTTGCTCAAAGGTCGCCCTCAAGAGAACCGCCTGACTCAGCTTGGCTCCCTTAAAGTCGGCCTGGTTACATTGAGCTTGGCTGAGATCTGCCTGCCAGAAATTGCTGCCCCTTGCCCAGGCTCGGGTTAAAGTAGCCCTGGTCAGACAAGCTTTTCTAAGGGCGGTGCTGCCTAAATCGGCAGCCGTCAGATCGGCATCACTCAGATTGGCTTCTCCTAGATTGGCGCGTCGGAGAGAGGCATCTTGCAGGTCGGCATGGGTGAGGTTGGCCGTGGAAAGACAGGCTCCTCGGAAGTTGGTGGCTCGTAAATCGGCTCCGCTAAAGTTGGCCTCACTGAGATTCGCTCCACTAAAGTCGGCTTCCTGGAGATCCAGTCCGCTGAAATCATATCCCCTTAAATCTAAACCTGCGTAATGACCACCGGGTCGAAACCTCGGCGGTTCGTTTGCTGAAACCATGGGTAAATGCGCGGGTGATAGCAAAGAAAGAGGCCAATGAAGAAACTTCTTCGATTAGAGAAGCATCAAAGCTCTTGCCTCCGCAATAATGATGAAATTAGATAAGGAATAATATGATTATTCCGGAAAATCAGCCGTAAAACCACTTATCTTCTATTCTGCTGAGTAGCAAAAAGAGAGGGGCTGGAGTGCGATCGCCCCCAACCCCTCTCTTTCATTTACTTTTACTTACTGAATTGCAGTCGTGGATTAACTGCTAAACTTCCGTCACTAAATCAGGCTGAGTCACCGTCAATTCAGGGTCGATCGTCGGCAGATTCGTCGCAGGCAGTCGGCCTGAATCGCCACCCTCACCCGTGGATGAATCATCCTGATTGGGCAACCAGCGGATCAGCGGCAGCGGCAGCAAGGTAGTCAAGTTGGTAATCACCACAAGTAGCCCAAGTTGCTCAAAGTTGGTTTCATTGACACCCAGCCAATGCATTAAACCAGCGCCCAGTTCGTAGGAGATAAATCCAGCCAGGTTGTAGACCGACATCAGCAGCGCAAAGAATGTCGCCTCAATGCCAGGTGGGCAGAGTCTCGCAGCCAAAATCAGGACAGGCATGAAGGCGATCTGACCCATGACGGTCAGCACCAAACTGTCACCCAGGCTAAACCACTGATCGCTAATGCCCAAAGCCCGATTCGCGTGGGTCACCAGAATCAGCATCGTCATGCCCAGCGCCGTCGAGATCACCATGCTCCAGCCAAAGATGATGCGGAACGGAATGGTTTTGAGGAAGCGTTGAAAGAGCCAGATGCCGAATAAAGACGCAATACTGGTAACCAGCCTGACCCGTCCCAAAAATTCTGGCTGGAACCCTAGCTCGTTGGTGGTAAAGAAAAAGAAGGCGGATTCAGCGGTGGGGGTGGCTTGCCAGAGGAACAGGAATGCGGTGGGCATCCAGATTGACTTTTGGCTGACGGCTCCCTTTAACTGCTTGACTTGCTGCCAAACCACTGACCAGTCCGTGGGTTCCTTCACCTGGGATTCGGCGATCATCCAGGCGACCAGCGAGACAATCAGCGGAAAACAGGCCGTAATGCCGAACATGGTGCGATTGCTGAAATGTTCGAGCAGGACACCGCTGAAGTAGGCGGTGATCAGTCCGCCGACGGCTGAAGCGCCCCAGGTGAGCGACTGGAGTGACCCAGCATCTTTCACCGATTCGGAGCGGGCGCGTTCGACCACGAGGGAATCGACGATGACATCGCTGACGGCAACCGAGAGGGAACAGAGGGCGATCGCCAAAGTCGCAGCCCAAGCGGTATGCACCACGGTCGCCAGCATCACCCAGGCACCCGCCCCCAAAAGACCCGAGAGAATCAGGTAAGGGCGACGACGATAGCCAAACAGGGGCAACCCATCGGAGATAAAGCCAAACAGCGGCTTCACCATCCAGGGCAAAGCCACGACCCCCATCAGGGCAGACACCTCAGCCGGCCCCAGATGCAACTCATCCTTGAGGAAAAAGCTCACCGCTAGCCTTGCCAGCCCTAGGATTCCCTGAACGAAATAAACCGTCAGGATGGCCACCAGCTCTGGGCTAGGTTCGTTGCCAAAGAGCAGCTTTTCAGTCAACAGGGCTTTGAACTTACTGGAACCTGGGAAAGTAATAACCATTCAGGTTGATGTATTAAGAATTATCACGTTCTTCATATGATAGCTTGCTGGGATTTTCTGTCGAGCTTTTGGAAGGGGAAGGGGGAAAGGGGATGCATGGAATGAATCTTTGAAGCAGTCATAGAAGACTTTCAGTTTCACGCTCCTAGATCAATTTCCTCAATCAATTCTATGGAACACTCCAAGATTCACCCTTTTGCCTTGTGCCTTTCCCCTTCTCTGCGTCTACCTTGTCCACACAAGTCCCTATATTCCCCTTGAGATGTCGCGCCCCCCAGCCCCCAACTTTGGGGGAGCCGAACCTTCAATGAGGCTTCATCGGTGTCTTTAAGGAGGAATCCCAGAATAATCATTGAACGTTAGAGTTCTCCAAGGTTGAATCTCTAGGAGCAATCCCAGAACAATCATTGAATTCATCGAAGACTTCATTGAATTCAAAGTCCCCCGAATTTGATACTGCTGGCGAATTCTAAAAGCTTTGCTGATGCCTGTTTCATCCTTCAAGAACCTGAAATGGCTGCGCTCCAGACTCGCCCGCGAATGAATGATACCGATGGCGAATTCCAAAAGCTTTGCTGATGCCTATTTCATCTCTCAAGACCCTGAAATGGCTTCGCTCCGGACTCGCCCGCGAATGAATTGCGGACTAATCGGCAAAACCCATTAAAATGGGTTGAAAGGCATGTCCAGATAGCTTTCCAGCCTCCGCAGTCCATTTCAATGGACTTTGGTCTAATAG
>JALOOP010000200.1 GCA_025454315.1 Oculatellaceae cyanobacterium Prado106 | reverse complement strand
CGGCCATAGCTGTCACGGCCAAAGGTATCGCGGCGATTGTCGTAGAAGTCGCGATCGTCGTCGTCATCGGAGAAGAAGTCTTCGCCAATGCTGGTCAGGGTGCGCCGAATCGAGCCGAAAAAGTCGCCTTCTTCTTCGTCTTCTTTGGTGAGGCTGTAGACTTCTTGCTGTAGGTCATACAGGGCATCGCGCAGGTCTGCTTGGGCGATGTCAATGCCGCGATCGTCGTTTTGGGAGAGGAACGATCGCAGTTCTTGCACCAGATTTTCGATGCGGCGACGGTAGGAGCTAGCAAACTGCATCCCAAAGTCGAGCGCTACTTCCCGCAGTTGGCGTTCCGCCTCGAAGGTGAGGGCTTCGGCCTGGGTGCGTTTTTCGATGCGATCGCGCTTTTGGCGATCCTGGTCGGCATAGAGTTCGGCTTCCTGGATCATTCGCTGCACTTCGGATTCGCCCAGGGTGGAAGCACCTTGGATGGTGATGCCTTGCTCTCGGCCTGTGGTGCGATCGAGGGCAGTAACCTGGAGGATGCCGTTGGCATCAATATCGAGCGAGACTTGGACTTGGGGAATGCCTCGGGGCGCGGGGGGAATGCCCATGAGTTTGAAGCGTCCCAGGGATTTGTTGTCGCTGGCCATTTCCCGTTCGCCCTGGACGACATGGACTTCCACCATGGTCTGGTTGTTTTCGGAGGTGGAGAAGATGTCTGACCGACGCACGGGGATGGTGGTGTTGCGGGGAATCAGCTTCTTCATAACGCCGCCGATGGTTTCTAGCCCCAGCGACAGGGGCGTGACATCCAGCAGCAGAATGTCTTTGACTTCCTGGTTGAGGATGCCAGCTTGGATGGCTGCGCCGATCGCCACGACTTCATCGGGGTTGACGTTTTCGTTGGGTTCGCGGTCAATGAGCGATCGCACCAACTGTTTAATCATCGGCATCCGGGTGGAACCGCCCACCAGGACGACTTCATCGATTTGGGCGGGACTCACCCCAGCATCATCTAGGGCTTGCTTGACCGGACGACGTAAACGGCTGACCAGATCGCCACAGAGTCCTTCAAACTGGGCGCGGGTGAGGCGGGTTTCCAGGTGTTTGGGGCCGTCTTCGCTGGCGGCAATGAAGGGCAGGTTGATTTCAGTAACGTTAACGCCGGAAAGTTCGATTTTGGCTTTTTCGGCGGCTTCCATGAGGCGCTGGAGGGATTGGCGATCGCGCCGTAGATCAATGCCTTCTTTGTCCTGGAACTGGTCAGCTAGCCAGTCCACAATGCGTTTGTCAAAGTCCACACCGCCCAACTGACTGTCGCCGCTGGTGGCGCGCACTTCAAACACACCGTCGCCAATGTCGAGGATGGACACGTCAAAGGTGCCGCCGCCTAGGTCATAGACGAGAATGGTTTGGTTATCTTCCCGGTCGAGTCCATAGGCCAGGGAAGCGGCGGTGGGTTCGTTGAGAATCCGCAGCACTTCTAGACCTGCGATGCGGCCTGCATCACGGGTGGCCTGACGCTGAGCATCGTTGAAGTAGGCGGGGACGGTGATGACCGCGCCCGTGACGGGTTCGCCTAGATAGCGAGTGGCTTCGTCTGCGAGTTTGCGGAGGACGATCGCCGAAATTTCCTCTGGGGCAAACTCTTTGCGGAGGCGGGGACATTTGATTTTGACATTGCCGTACTCGTCCATCCGAATGGTGTACGGCACGCGCTTGGACTCAGGGCTGAGTTCTTCGTAGAGTCGCCCCAGATAGCGCTTAACGCCATAAAAGGTATTTTGAGGATTCAGGACGGCCTGTCGCCGCGCCATTTGCCCCACCAAGCGCTCTTCTTCTTTGGTGAAGGCAACAACCGAAGGCGTGGTTCGCATTCCTTCAGAATTGGCGATGACGATCGGCTTGCCGCCTTCCATCACGGCAACGACTGAATTCGTTGTCCCCAAGTCAATGCCAACTACTTTTCCCATGCCCTGCGTTGCTCCTCGCCTGCTCGATCCAAATGCTGATGAACCTGTCCACTGAACCTATCCGCGATCTACCTCTGATCTACCTCTGATCTACCTCTGATTCGTACTCAGAAATTAATCCTCAGAAATTAATCCTCAAAAATGAGTCCTCAGAATTAGCACTCAGAATAATTGCTGAGTTTATTCTATCTTGCCACCGACTGGCCATCCGTAATGCTCATGGTGAGGATATCCGTCAATCCCAGAACCCGCCCCAGTGAAAGTTCGGTTGAACGCGAATTCGGCTGAACGCTGACCGGGCTAGCGCTGATCTGAGGGAACTTCAAGGGAACCCCAAGGGGACTCCAAGGGAACTTCAAGGGAACTCCGATCGGTTGCGTTCAGATTGGACTCAGGGAAAACTCATCTACCGTTAGTTTAATGAAGGAGCTTGACGAAGCTCAACCCATCTGAGCGAGAATTCTGCCCTCGTCTTGACTCCATCAGCCGAATCCCCCATTCCAGGATGCTTCTTTTGATATGCGGCCAAAATCCTCCAAGTCTTTGCCTGCTCGATCCAGAATGGCTCCTTTACGAGGCGCATATCATCGGGTCTGTCGAGTCCTCCAGAGCAAACCCATTGAGACAAGGCAAGGAAGTACTTCAGCGTCTTCGCTCCAATCGGCTCCCCAACCTGCTCCCCAACCTGCTCCCCAACCTGCTCCTCACCTTGATTCAAACCTTGATTCAAACCTTGATTCAAACCTTGATTCAAACCTTATTTTAATGTGCCGCAAGCTCAGAATTTCCTGGAGGCGATCGGCTCGGCGAACCTTGCGGCATCAGCGATTCCAGCGGCTTTTTCCTTGGTTGGCGATCGCGACCTTTTGCCTGATCCTTTGGTGTTCCCCAGTGAGGCTCCTTCTGGATCAGCAATTTATTGTGATGAAACTGCGGATGTCGGGCGGATGGGGCGTTTGCCTTTTCATTGGGGCGCATGTGGTGGCGACCACGGTTGGATTGCCGGGAACGGTGCTGGTGGTGGCGGGGGGAGCGGTATTTGGCATTCTTTGGGGAACGGTTTGGTCGGTGATGGGGGCGACTTTGGGGGCGATCGCTGCTTTTTCCCTGGCTCGGTTCCTGCTGCGAGACTGGGTCGAGCGCTGCTGGGGACACCATGCGGCCTTCAAAAAACTGACCGGGATGCTCCAGGGTAATATGTTCCAGAGCGTTCTGACGATTCGCTTTACGCCGATTTCTCCGTTTAATCTGGTCAATTTTCTGCTAGGCATCACTCCCATTCGCCTGTCATCCTATGCGGCAGGCACCTTGATCGGCATTGTCCCTGGCACAGCGGTTTATACCTGGCTCGGCGCTTCAGGTGCCAAGGCGCTGCATGGAGAAGGCTATCTCTCTCTAGTGCTGGCTTTGGGAGTCTTGGGACTGCTGTCCTTGCTGCCCATCTGGTGGAAACGGTTGAAGGCACGTTGAGGTCAGTCCGGGTCAGGAACAATCTGGTTCCAGACTGGGTTGAGGCCAGTCCGGACAGCTATCCCCCAAGCATCACCGAATTGAATCTTCAATGTTGATCAAACTTGAGCAACGCGCTCCTACATCGAATCCTACATTGAAGGAGTGGAGCGGTAGACGGGCAGAGTGAAATGGAAACAGCTTCCCTGATTGGGGCTGGAGTCTACCCAGATTTGGCCATAGTGAGCCTGCACAACCCGTTTGCATAGACCCAGGCCAATGCCGTAGCCATCCTTTTCTTCATCGCGTTTGAGCCGAAAGCGATCCTCAAAGATCAATCGCTGATTTTCTTCGGGGATGCCTAAGCCATCGTCACAGATGCTGACCTGGATTTTTTGCGTGGTGCGGTGCAAAATCGAGAGATGAATTTTGCCATGCTCAGGAGTGTATTTGATGGCGTTGTCCATCAGATTGATAATCACTTGCTGCACTCGCTCTGGATCGGCGTAGACATGGGGCAGATCGGAGGGAATGTCTACGACGACTTGATGAAATTTAATCTTGAACTGTTCTTCTAGCCGTTCTAGCACCTCGCTGCACAGGGTCGCTAAATCCAGTTCTTCTGGCTGAATGCTAAACTCTGCGCTTTTGTCGCGGGCGACTTGCAGAATGTCGGTGATCATCCGGTCGATCGACTTGGTCTGAGTCCGGGCATGTTTGACCAGTTGTGCCATCAGGGCTGGATTGAGGCGGGTGCCGCCGTTTTCCTCGCGGGGGTTGTTGCCCATCTCCAGGGTTTCGAGGGCGATCGAGACGGCGGTGAGGGGATTGCGGAGGTCATGAGCCAGCATCGCCATCAGGTGATCTTTGAAGCGGAGTTGCGCCTGGAGGTCTTCTTTTTCGCGCTGGAGACGGAAGATATCGTCGGAGAGCTTGAGCAGTTCAGCGGATTGGACGACGGAGCGAATTTGCCCGGAGGGGAGGCGGCCTTCTGGGGCGGTTAGAGCCGTTGGGGCGGTTTGGGTATTTGGGACAGGTTGGGCGGTTTGGATAGATTGCGTGGATTGGGCGGATTGACGGGCGACGGCTAGGGGTTCATCGAGCGATCGCTGCCATCGTCCCCACCAGTTGGCCAGTTCGGTCACCAGATTGCTCCCCGCCAGAACCTGGCGTGGCTCTGGGTGAATTTTGATGAGGGAGGGGGTAGCAACCAGCTTGAAATATTCGGCCAAATGAGGCTGTTCGCTGACATCAACCACCTGGAGCGCGTAGGTATCGGGGGAGGCGGACTCTTTGAGGAATTGGCGAATTTGGCGAATTTTTTCGCTAGAACTGGGACGCTTGTCGATGAAGAGCAAGAGCTGCAAAGGGGCGTCGGATTGGGCAAGTTGAGGGATTTGAGCCTCCATGTGGATCTATCTCGGTAGTCTCAAAGAGCAGGTGCAACGGCAGAGATCGGTTTGATGCGATGTAGACGCAGGTGAGAGAGAAACGATGTGATTTCAGGCAGTTTGATTCAAGACAATTTGATTCAGAACAATCTAATTCAAGGCAATTTGATGTCAGGCAGTTCGATTCAAAGCAGTTTGATTCAAGGCAATTTGTTCCGAGATTGATTGGGGGATGCTGAGAGATTTAGCTGGCTGCTGGAGTGTAGGGTTGGAGTGAGTCAAGTTGACGAAGGTTCAGCAGGGCTAGAGCGTATCATTGGCCTCCAAAATATCTTTTCAGTAAAAGATTTTAGGTTGAAACGGAATCAAATTTCTTAATTATTTTGACAGATTTTCCCACGACTTATCCTAGAATCCTACTAAGCCCACTTGGAAATGTTGCAAATAAAACCTTGAAAGGTCGGCCATATCTAGAATTCAGCCTGTTCAAATCTTTCTCAAAACGTCACCCTCACCTTGCCCCCAAAGCCCTTCCGGCGGCTGCAAATCGATAAAATCGCCCGTGCATGAAAGCCGGGTGGATATGTAAAATTGTTGAAACTTATGGGTGAATGATTGATTAAAACGGACTTGAGAAACTTATTCAAAGGGGTCAGAGGCAGGGCAATGAAGATTCTGGTGCTGGCTTGGGAGTTTCCGCCGCGCATCGTGGGAGGAATTTCTCGCCATGTGGCAGAGCTATATCCTGAACTTGTGAATCTGGGTCATCAAATTCATCTGCTGACCGTGGAGTTTGGTGAGGCTCCGCATTATGAGGTGGTGGAAGGCATTCATGTGCATCGGGTGCCTGTGGCCGATAGCCATAATTTTTTCCACTGGGTGGTCAATATGAATGAGAGCATGGGACGGCATGGGGGCAAACTCCTCCAGGAAGAAGAGCCGTTCGACATTATTCATGCCCATGATTGGCTGGTGGGAGATTCGGCGATCGCCCTCAAACAATTGTTCAAAGTTCCGCTAGTGGCCACAATTCACGCCACCGAATATGGCCGCTACAACGGACTGCACACCGACACGCATCGCTACATCAACCACAAAGAAACTAACCTAGCCCATGAGGCATGGCGCGTCATTGTCTGCACCAACTACATGCGTCTAGAAGTGGAGCGCGTCTTGCAATGTCCCTGGGATAAGGTCGATGTGGTGTACAACGGCATCCGGCGGCAACCCCTGGCTCCGCTCAAGGAAAATGCGATCGCCCTCCGCCGCAAATTCGCCGAAGACGACGAAAAGATTGTCTATTATGTCGGTCGCATGAGCTATGAGAAGGGCGTGAATCTGCTCCTGGCTGCCGCGCCGCGCATCCTGGTCGAGATGCAGGGCAAGGTCAGATTCGTCATCATTGGCGGTGGCAATATTGATCACCTGAAGCGTCAGGCTTGGGAAGCGGGGATTTGGCAGCAGTGCAACTTTACCGGGTTTATGTCTGAGGCAGATCTAGCTCAGTTTCGCACGGTGGCTGACTGTGCGGTGTTCCCCAGCTTGTACGAACCGTTTGGGATTGTGGCGCTGGAAAGTTTTGCGGCCTGTGTTCCGGTTGTGGTGTCGGATACGGGGGGTCTGCCGGAAGTGGTGCGCCATGGCAAAACCGGGATTGTCACCCAGACGGGCAATGTCGAGTCGATCGCCCGTGGCATTCTGGAAGTGTTGAAAAAGCCCGAACTGTCCAAAAGCCTGACCGAGAATGCCTATCGTGATTTGGAAGCGCGCTTTAGCTGGAATAAACTAGCTCAGCAAACCGAAACGATTTACGGCAGAGTCCTGCATGAACGGGCACAGGGAGACTGGTAAACCATGCTGCCGACCGATTTGCTGATCGCCTGGAATAGCGGCGAAGAATATGTGCCGAAACGATTGGCGGTACAGGGAAAGAATCTGGCGATCGCCCGTCAAATCATCAGCTTGTTTCAGCAAAACCAGGGCAATCCTCAGAAAGACCTCGATCGCCACCTGCAAGAACTCGAAGGCGAAACCACCGACTACCGGGTAAAACGAGGCTTAGCCCATTTGCTCAAAAGTGAAACCTTTAGCAAGTTTGAGGTGGTCAGTCCGCTTGACCCCCAGCAGTTGCGGCAGAAGGTGTTTGCGATCGCCGCCCAATCCATCCCCTCCCTCACCGCCACCGCCACTTCCCTGCACAGCGTCGCCCACCGCCTCAGCGAAGAACTCCAGCAGGAAGTCCGGGTGGAGCAAGTCCGCAGTGGACTCTATGCCGATTTGTCCGAAAATCGCATTCTCACCCAGTTTGAAGCGCCTACCCCAGAAGCCTTGCTGCATCGCTACAACCTCTCCCAGGTGCAGGGCATCTTCTACCGCGCCAGCCAAATCAAAATCACAGCCCATCGCAATGATCCGGGCGAATATAAGCTGCTGTTTCGCTACCTCAAGCTGTTTGGGCTGATGACCTACATCGAAGGCGACGCGGATCATGGGTTTACGCTGACGATCGACGGCCCCACCAGTGTCTTCAAGTCCAGCACCCGCTACGGGCTAGACATTGCCAAACTCATCCCGGCGTTGCTCCATGTCACCAAATGGAGCCTCGTCGCTGAACTGCAACTCAAAGACAGCTACACCAAAGCCGAGAAAACCCGCCGCTTTACCCTGGATTCCAACTGTGGCCTGGTCAGCCACTATCCCCCCGGCAAACCCTACGACAGTATGCTGGAAGCGGCCTTTGCCGATCGCTGGGATGCCCTCAAGTCGGACTGGACACTGGAGCGAGAGGTGGATTTGATTCCCATTCCTGGCAGTGTGATGATTCCCGATTTTCGGTTGGTGCATCCGGATGGGCGATCGGTTTTGCTGGAGATTGTGGGCTATTGGCGACCGGAATATCTCCGCAAGAAATTCTCTCAGGTTAGACAATCGGGCTGCGAAAACCTGATTTTGGCGGTGTCGGAGCGGCTCAATTTAGACAAAGCGGGCATCAAAATTGAGAATACGCCTGCTCGGATCATTTGGTTCAAGGATAAATTACTGCCCAAAGCGGTTCTGCAAGCCTTATCTGAGTTTGACTAGCACCATTTCGATCCCATGCGATCACTTCTCTGTTGCGGGATGGGTATCTGGCCTGTCCATGCTTCAGGACAGATAGGATTGTCCATTCCACCAGAATCAGGGTTTCTCCTCGAATCCCTTTTCTGAAGACTCGTTAGAAGCCTGGGGGCAAGTTGATTGGCAGCAGGTAATCAAAATTGCCTTGACCAACATGCTTTTCCAGGGTTCTGATGATTCGATCGGGATTATCGTAAGGGCCGCTGATGTAAAAGGGTTTGCCATCCTTGCCAAATTCGATCGGCAGCAATGTTTTAGGACGTGAACCGAGATTGATCTGCGCCTGCTCAAAATCAGCATGGGGCTGGAACCCGAGACTGGCGGCATAGTCGATTACCCCAAAGATAATAGACTGTGCTTCTTCTAGGGTGATTTCTCGGACGCTCTGCGTAAATCGCTCAAATACTTTTTTGCTGAACGCATCGTATTTGAAACGATCGAACTTCCGAGGTCCCAAGGCATCTTTCACGCCCAGGCACCAATAATCAATCAGATAGCTACAAGCAATATATTGATTGCGATCCAAGCGGGTTACAACAACTTGACCCAGTCCGCCTACTCCATCTGCGTCCAGGGTTTTGAGCATCTGCCGCCGATCTTGGGCTGTCCGGGTGTCTAGCAAATACCGGGCTGCGTTTTCGTTGATGAGGCATTCGGCGATCGGGGGCAGTTCCCCTTTGGCCTGTCGCTCCTGTGAAATTTCGGTGGCCTTGGCTTTGATAATGGTCGTGACTTCAGCAGGACGCAAGCCCAACTGTCGGGCAATTTGCTTGGGCGGCAGCTTCAACTCCCGCAGACGATTGATTTCCTGAATTAAGGCATCATCCATATGCACTGTTCTCCCAAGATATTCTTCCAAACCGTTCTTCTAAAACGTTCTTCTAAAACGTTCTCTCAAAATGAAATTGGCGATCGCTACTTCGCCTCCATCCAGTTTTGTCCTGCCCTGACTTCAACTAGCAGTGGGACACTCAGTTCAACCGCTGATTCCATCGTGGATTTAATCTGCGTTTGCAGCGACTCCCACTCGTCGGGATGCACTTCAAACACCAGTTCATCATGGACTTGCAGCAGCAGATTGGCGCGGTGAGCTTTGAGAACTTCGTGCAACTGCACCATTGCAATTTTAATGATGTCGGCGCTGGAACCCTGGATCGGGGCGTTGGCGGCCTGTCGGAGCATTTGGGCTTCGTATTGGTCGCGCAGTTTGAGGCTGTCGAGGTCGATGCTGTTGGGATCGCTGCCTCGCAGGCGTTTGATGCTGTCGCTGGTGAAATTGAAGTAGCGTCTGCGGCCTTTGATGGTGGTAACGTAACCATTGGCGATCGCTTCCTGTTGCATTCGCTGGAGATAGCGGAAAATCCCAGAGTAGCGCTCGTTGAAGCGATCGATAAAGGTCTTGGCATCGATGCGGCTGACATTGGCTTCTCGGGCAAACCGCTGGGCACCCATGCCGTAAATCACCCCAAAGTTAATCACCTTGCCCAGTCGCCGCTCATCCGGGGTTACCTCGTCTTTTTCAAAGAGCAGCTTCGCTGTTGTGGCATGGACATCCTGGTTGTTGCGGTAGGTTTCCAGCAGCACGGGTTCCTGGCTCAGGTGCGCCAGAATCCGCAGTTCAATCTGGGAATAGTCCGCAGCCACCATCAGCCAGTCCGGTTCCGGCAAAAAGGCGGCTCGAATCTGCCGACTAAAGGCGGTGCGAACCGGGATATTTTGCAGGTTGGGATTGGAGGAGGAGAGTCGTCCGGTGGTGGTGACCGCCTGGTTGAAGTCGGTGTGGACGCGCCCGGTGTCGGCTCGTACCAGAGCGGGCAAGGCATCGACGTAGGTGGATTTCAGCTTGATCAAGGTGCGATGTTCTAAAACATAGTCCACCACGGGATGGTCGCCCTGGAGTTTTTCCAGGACGGCAGCATCGGTGGAGTAGCCCGTTTTGGTTTTGCGGGATTTTTTGCGATCGAGTCCCAAAGTTTCAAACAACAGTTCTCCCAGTTGCTTCGGCGATCCCAGGTTAAACGGCTGTCCCGCCGCTTCATAGGCTTTTGTTTCTAGCTCATGTAAATCTGTTTCCAGCTTCTTAGAGAACTGCTGAAGATAGGGCTGGTCAATCCGGATGCCGCAATACTCCATCTCGGCCAAAACGGGTTCGAGCGAAAGTTCAATATCGAGCAGCAGGGCATAGAGTTCGGGTGTTTGCTCTAGCTCAGCTAGTAATTTCGGGACTAAGTGATAGGTAAAATAAACATCCATGCCGCAGTAATCGGCGACGGCAGGAATGGGCATATCGGCAATGGTTTTGCCTCGGGGCACCAAATCCTCGTAGCTTTGGGAAGGTAACTCCAGGTAGCGCAGTCCCAGTTCGCTCAAACCATGCTTGGCCTCGGGGTTCAGCACATAGCTGGCCAGCATTGTGTCAAACACTACGCCTTGCAGTTCCACCCCCTGACAGCGCAGCACGAGGCGATCGAACTTGGCATTTTGCAGGGCTTTGGGATACTTGGGGCTTTCCAGGATGGGACGCAGCGCATTCAGCACCAGGGATTGATCCAAATTCTTGCCGCTGCGATGTCCCATGGGAATATAGGCCATGTCCGACAGTCCTTCTCCCCAGCAGCAGCCAATGCCGACGAGTTCAGCATCGCGGGGTTCGAGGGCGGTGGTTTCGGTGTCCCAGGAGACGGGAGTGGCTCCGTTTTGGTGAGTTTTGAGCCGTTCGACCAGTTCCGTGAGTTTGGCGGGGGTGTCGATGATCAGAGGTGCGATCGCCGCCATCTGCATCCGCTGACTCATGCGGGTTTCTTCCGCCGTGAAAAAGGAAAGATCGCCGCCTTCCTCTGCGATCGCCGTTTGCTTTTTGCCGGGGCTAGTGCGTTTCTGGGGGGTGGAATCGGTGGGGGAATCGGGGAGGGCGATCGCCTCTCCTCCCAGCACCTGCTGAAGCTGGTTGACCTTTCCTAGGAACTGCTTTAGCTCCAATTTTTCCAGCAGCGGCACGAGCGCCTCTGAGTCAAAGCCCTTGAGCCGACAGTCCTCTAGCTTGGCCTCAATGGGCACATCGAGGTGAATTTGCGCCATGTACTGGGAATGCATGGCCGCATCTTTGCCCTGTTCGAGCTTGGTTTTGGTCGCGCCCTTGATTTCGTCGAGGGATTCATAGACTTTGGTCAAAGAGCCATAGGTTTTGAGCAACTGCACTGCGGTTTTATCACCAATGCCCTTAACCCCCGGAATATTGTCGGAAGCGTCACCACAGAGCGCCTTGTAGTCCACGACCTGCGAGGGCTGAATCCCCATTTTTTCCACCACCTGCTCCACCCCAAATTCCTTGGGCGGCGGCGTGCCTTTGCCGTAGGTGGTGCTGAGGTAAAGCACCTTGACTAGACCTTCTGGATCGACCAGTTGAAAGAGGTCGCGATCGCCCGACAGCACCTTCACTTGCACCCCTTCCGCACTCGCCCGCCGCGTCAAGGTGCCAATAATATCGTCCGCCTCATAACCGGGCTGCATCAACACCGAAATGTTTAGCGCCCGCAAAACCTCCTGCAAATTGGCAATATCCGGGATAAAGTCCTCGGGGGTTTCGGCGCGACCTGCCTTGTAGGTGTCGTCTGCTTCATGGCGGAAGGTGGGATCGCCGAGGTCGAATGCGATCGCCACATACTCCGGCCTCTCGGCCTCAATGGTTTCCCACAGCGCCTTCAAAAAACCAAACGAAACGCTGGTCGGAATCCCCGTCGAAGTCCGCAAGCCCCCGTCCCGCCCTTTGGCATAGGCATAGTAGGAGCGAAATGCTAGGGAGTGACCGTCGATGAGGAGGAGTTTGGAGGATTCGGGGGAAGGCATAGGAGGGGAAGGGGGAAAGGGAGGGGGAAGGCGAAAGGGGAAAGGGGAAAGGGGAAAGGCGAAAGGGGGGAGGGTTGGCGGGGAGATGAGGTTTTGGCTGGGGGATGTGAGAGTAAGGGAGATAGGAGGTTGAATCTTAGATTAGTTTCGGTGGGGGAGGATAGGGGTTTAAGTCCTAGATTATTTTGTGGCGAGACGGATAGGAATTTGAATCTTAGATTATTTCGTGGTGGAACAGATAGGGTTTAAGTCCTAGATTATTTTGGGGTGGAACAGATAGGGTTTAAGTCCTAGATTATTTTGGGGTGGGACGGATAGGGATTTGAATCTTAGATTATTTTGTGGCGGGATGGATAGGGATTTGAATTTTGGAAGATGTGGATAGGCGGGAGAGGTTGTAGATTCTGAAGTTTTCCTAGAAGTTTGAAAAT
>JALOOP010000582.1 GCA_025454315.1 Oculatellaceae cyanobacterium Prado106 | reverse complement strand
CGAGATCTGAAGGCACAGGCAGGGGCGATCGCTCAAGTCCTAGAAGCGGCAAGGGCGATCGGCTGGGGCTACTGTGGCCTCACCTGGTCACCTTTAGTCGGCCCCGCAGGCAACCTCGAATATCTCCTCTGGCTCAAAATGGACGCTGATAACCCAGAGCCAAACTTGGAGCAACTTCAGCAAATTACCCAGGCCGCACAACAAGACCTGGTGAAAACTATGGATTAACCCAGGATTCGAGTTAAGCGATCGCCACGATTTCTGAGTCAAGCTGAAATGCCAGCACAATTCTTTCTTGGGCAATCCCAGCAGCGATTAAGTCTGCGGTAATGCCTTGTTCCATCCCGTCATATTCCACCCATACTTTTTCGTCGTGGAGCGTGACATAGATCAAGTTGCCACGCACTCGCCGCCCCCGATCCCAGCCCACCTGCATCAAGGCATAGCGATCGCGCGTTTCATCAAACACCACCTCCAAGCGAATATCCCCGTGGGACGGCTTGAATTGGGCATAGTGTTGAATCACTTGTTTTACCAGCGCTCGGTCTTGTGTGGCGGTATCCATTGCTTGACCTCGATTGTTTCAACATCTACCACTATCAATCTTAGCGGAAGTTCTCGAATCACCAACTCACCAATAGGTTCACTAAGAATCTCATCAAAGGTTTTACTAGCAACGGCAAGATACACTTTCCGCATCGGATCGACTTGTTCCAGAAGCAACTGATAGAGCATGTATTGACCGATCGCTTGCTCTAAATCAGCGATTGCTGATTGACCCCGAAATTCCTTAATTTCAACAGCGATTTGCTCCTGTCCTCGTCTCGCGCCAATAACACGCCCTGCTATTCTGCTCGGCATCCCTGCACTTGCTGCCAGATCGATAAAGAGAAATCGCTCCCCAAATGATACGACATAGGGATCATCTGTAATTTCCCAACCTTCTTTGATCAGGGCTTGCCGAATCAAACTATGAATTGCATCTCGTTGAGGCATAGGCTGCACAATCTCGATCTCTGAAACCCATTCATCTTAAAGCGAACTGCTGCCGAACGCCTCATCCCTCAACCACCTGATAAATAAAGCCCAACGTCGCCCAAGCATTCACATCCAGCGCATAAGTATCGGGGGGAATATCTGCTTTGGGCAATCCCTCCGCACTGTTTTGATGGAGATCCTGCAACAGCGCCTGCACCACTTCCAAGCGATTGGGAATCGAGAGAATCCGGTTGCTCTCGGGGACGGCGGGGGAGCCACTGGCAAGCGCGGTGTACGCCTGGGTGAGGGGCGCAGTGCTAAACACCAGATGGATTTCGGTAAGTCCGGCTGGCGGTTGGATCAGCCAATCTTGGCCGGAACCGGGCTGGGGCAGAAGGATGGTTTCATGGGGCGGAATCTGACGAGCCGCAGCAGGCAGGTTGAGGGCGATCGCATTACCACTCCGATCCAGACCCAGCAGCATGAAATAGAGGGGGCGATCGCCATAGTTGTTCAAGCGATATTGGATTTGATCTTTGACTGCCAGGGGCAGGGGGCGATCGCCAGCCAGCAGATCGGAAAGAGAACTGGCAGGGGCAGGGATGGGCGATCGCACCGTACTCTGCTGGGAAATAATGCGCTCTTGGGGGGCGATCGTCTCCAGGGTGACCTGAATGCTCAACCGCGAAGAACCTCGGTTTTCCGTCAGCCGCAGCAGTTTGGTGGCTAGCTGAGTTCGCAACTGAGGCGTGATCCGACTGACGGCTTTTTTGACGGCTTCTTCTTCCAGGCGGAGAGAATTGGGAATTGGGGTCATTCCTGGCTCAAATAAACCGTAGCCCGATTTGCCGATGCCATCCCCCGACTTTTTGGCGCTGTCATCAACACCCAGCGTCGCAGTCAACGCCGCAGCCGACGGTGACTTGCCAAAGACCAGATCCGCCGCCTGTTCCCCCGCAATCACCGAAGAAATTTTGGGAATCGCCGCCAGCGCACTGGTCGCATCCACCCGCTCAATCCGCGCCAGACTACTATCCAACGCCACCACCAGTCCCAAATTGCGCGGCAAAATTCGCACCGCCTCCTGCACCAGTTGCCCCACTTGGGGTGGTTCTCCAGCCTCCGCACAACAGATCTTCGCCTTGGCCAGCAAGCCTTCCCGACTTCGGAGTTGAAGCAGGGGGATGCCAGCGCGATCGCCCTCAGCAGATCCAGAGGACAGCACGGTAAACAGAGAAGCCCCAGCTTGATCCAGCGCTAAGGCAGGCAATCCTGTGAGCAATAGCGTAGGCTTACCGTCCGCCTCGATCGCCTCAATCACGCCATCTGCGCCATTCATGGAATTGGGCGGCAGGGAATAGGGTGGAACCGTCTGGTTATTAAGGTTTTGTCCCGTCAGCGTGGGCTGTTGCTCCAGGCCAACGGATTGTCGGAGGGGAGCGATCGCCTGATTAAAACTCACCCGCAGCGTAGCCGCCGGAGTCGAACACCAGAGTTGTTGGGTCAGCGCATAGGTAAACAGTCCCGCGCTCCAGTTGCTCCACTGTCCTTCGGTGGCAATTTGTCCCGTCTGTGCTGCCGTTAGTCGAATGCCGGGGAGTTGTCCCGATCGCCACTGTGCCTGAATCTGCTCCCTGGAAACCCGCGTTTGGTGCATCAGCGATTCCTGCATGGCCAGTTCCGCCGGATGAATCTGCCCACTGGGTTCGCTGGGACGGGAGCGAATTCGCAGATTGCCTTGCAGGGTGTGACCCAGGTTGGTGTGGCTGCTGTCTAAAATCAGGGTGACCTGTTGGGTGGAGAGCGATCGCACCAACAACCCCAAGGTTTCTTCCAAAATATCTTGAATCAGGGGCTGCTCAGCGGTCGGCAACAGCCCATCAAACGGCACCCAGCTATTCCCTGAAAGGCTCAAGGGTTCTGAAGTCGAAGGTTCTGAAGCCGAAAGATCAGCATTGGCTTCGTCGATCTTTTGTGAGGCTTCCAAGGCGGACTCGTAGGGCAAATGCCACTGCACCCGACTGCCCAGCCCACTGAAGTGAAACACCACCACATCCCCCGGACGCGCCTGTGCCGTTAAGTGATGCAGAAACGCCGTTTCAATGCCCTCACGGGTGGCCTGCTGATCCGTCAGAGTCAAAATATCACTGGCCTGGAAACCAAAGCGCTGGATCAGCAACTCGCGCTGAAGTTCCACATCGGTCAAACAGCCATTCAAGGCCGAACCCCGCTGCGGCAAATAGTCACAGACTTGTTCAGCGTACTGATTGATGCCGACTAGCAACGCCAATTTTCGACGAGTCGGTTGCGCCAACGCCTGCTGATAGCGATCGCCCAAACGCATCCATCCCGCCTCGCTCAAG
>JALOOP010000199.1:422-12679 GCA_025454315.1 Oculatellaceae cyanobacterium Prado106 | reverse complement strand
TTAAGTCAATGTCATTAAGTCAATGTCATTAAGTCAATGTCATAGAGATAACGCTTCTTTCACGAAGTGTCTCCTGGGAGAATTGCATCCGATCTCCCAATTTTTACTGTACATACCAGTCCCCGATCGGCTTCGCTCCGGGGTGTTACGCCCCCTAAATCCCCCAACTTTGGGGGACTTTGAATTCGATGAATCTTCTGGAATAACTTTGTGAAGATCCCTGTGAAAGCTGATGGAACCTCCTCGAAGGCTCGGCTCCCCCAAAGTTGGGGGCGGGGGGGGCGAAAACCTGGCAACGAAGCCCGTTAAACTTACTTGTACAGGGTAGATTGTAGGTTGGGTGGATCATAGCGCAACCCAACATCACAGCCGCAACGCTCGATTCAATGTCTGGATCATCAAATCCAACCCAAGACCAAGAGCCAATGGTCAATCATGGCCATAATATCGACCAACATTGGGCAACCTATCTCCCAAGAGCCTTTTCAATAACCCGTTATCCGCTCCAATCCAAGATTCAAAGTTCCTTTCATCTCATTCTCATTATTTCTAAGCAATATTCCTAACCATTATTTCTAACCGTTAAGTTTTGAAGTTTAATTTTGCGATCGCCCCCCCTTTCTTCAATTCTGTAAAACAATACAGAGAACATCCCAAAATACACGGGCGCATCGCAGCAATTCCGGTAACTTAAATCACAAAAAACATGTCTACGAACTCTTCCGTTTGGCAGCAGTTAAAGCTGCAACTCATCACCTGTGAACAGGCACTAGAAAAATTAGTGGATGAGCGAGGCATGGTCAATTTTACCTTGCTCGATCAAGACTTAGATCAACGGTTCGCCCGACATTTTCCCCACAAAGGGATGACCTTGCCCGTGATTCCTCTGCTCCTCTGGCAAAACTGCTACTACCTGGGCAGTCCCTTCGAGATTTCCACTGAGTTAATGCAGCAATTGGGCGATCGCCTCAACACCCGCATCCACATCGTCCCCATCTCCGACAAAAGCTACCGCTACTGGCATCACCTCCAGTCTCGCCTCGGCAACCTGCTCAACTCCGGCCTAACCAATCCCCTCACCGGCGAAGCCGAACAGGATGAAAACCTCACCGAAATTGCCGAACTCCACCTCTCCCAGGCCGACAACCAAATCGAACGCATCAAAACCCTGATCGCCAGCGCTCTCCGCAATCGCGCCAGTGATATTCACCTCGCACCCGCGATCGACGGCCTAAAAGTCCGCTTTCGTATTGATGGCATTCTCCGCACCGTCACCACATTGCCGCCCGAAATTAGCCGCAAAGTCATCGTCTCGCTAAAAGTCATGAGCGATATGGACATCGCAGAAAGCCGTCGCCCCCAGGATGGTCGAATTAGCGAAAAATACAACCAGGATGAACAAGAGCAGGGCTTGGATATGCGAGTCAGCACCATTCCCTGCATGAGTGGGCACAACCGAGAACCGGGCGAAAAAGCGGTCGTGCGGCTGCTGCGCCAGCAAAATCACTTCACCACCATTCAAGAATTAGGCTTTGCCCAACACACCCTGGAAATCTACGAAAGCTGGCTTCGAGAACCGCAGGGCATGATCATCTTCACCGGTCCCACAGGTTCAGGCAAAACCAGTACGCTGTATACGAGCTTGCAGGAGATCGCCACCGAATCCGTCAACATCATCACGGTCGAAGATCCGGTCGAGTATGTTCTCCCTGGCATCACCCAAATCCAGGTGCATGAGCCTGCAGGCATGACCTTTGCTGCCGGACTACGCGCCATCCTACGCCAAGATCCCGACATCATCATGGTCGGCGAAATCCGCGACCACGAAACCGCAGAAACCGCCGTCCGGGCAGCTTTAACGGGGCATCTCGTGCTAACAACTCTGCATACTAATGATGCGATCGGAGCCATTCCCCGCCTCAAGGACATTGGCCCCGATCCCGGCCTCATCAGCGATGCGCTCCTGGGCATCGTGGCACAGCGCCTGGTACGCCGAGTCTGCCCCCACTGTGCCGAACCCTACACCCCCACCCCCCTCGACCTGAAGCTGCTGGGCATTCGCCTAGAAGAAGCCAATGCCTCCCAATGGCGCAAGGGCAAAGGCTGCACCTACTGCTTTGGCTCAGGCTACTTGGGACGCGAAGCCGTCATTGAACTGCTCAACGTCGATGACCGGGTGCGACAAATTATCTATGAAGGAACGGTCACCCAACTCAGACGCTATCTCCACCAAATCCAGTTCGACTCCTTTCGAGTAGCTGCGATCGCCAAAGTCATCCAAGGCACCACCACTGTCGATGAAGTCCGCCGAGTCCTCCCCCACAGTTCCCTTTGCCATCACCTGTTTACAGAAATGTTCACAGAGATGCCCACGAACGGCGCAAAAGCGCTAACCGGGGTTCCAATCGGTTCATCAACATAGATTTTATCCCTATAGATCCCCATTGACTCACCCATGTAGATTCACCCATGTACATTCACAGAATGAATTCACAGAATCACTATATATTGCCTTGGCAAATAAAGTGAATGCTTGATGTGGGGTGCGAAGCACCCCACATCAAGCATTCACTTTATTTGTCGCATTCTCTTTCATTGCCGAGGCAATAGATTCACGGGATATTTCATAGAGTGAATTCATGGAATGGATTCATGAATGGATTCATAGAACAAATTAATTGACAAAGTTTAGGCAGAAAAACTTGGCAATGACGCAGGATGGGGATGCTCCAAGGGATGGTCTTCCAATCGACAATAGGGACGAGAAAAACAAAGCGGCATTTCCAAGGCATGTTGTTCCAAAAAGGCTGAATCGCTCATCAAGGTCGCCGTGCTGCCGTCATAGACAATCTTTCCCTGGCTCAACACAACGGTACGGCTACAGATATCCACGGCCAAATCCAGATCGTGAGTTGCAATGATCTGGGTCAGGGGCAAATTTTCCAACAGGCGAATCAATTGACGACGACAGCGGGGATCAAGCTGCGCCGTCGGTTCATCCAAAACCAGCACCTGGGGCTGCATAGCGAGGACACCCGCGATCGCCACCCGTTTCTTCTCCCCCCCCGACAAATTACTAGCCAACCGATCGGCATAAACCTCTGGCGTTAACCCCACCGCCTGCATGGCATGGTGCGATCGATGCATCAGATCATGACCTCGCAGCCCCTGATTCATCGGCCCAAACGTCACATCCTCCCAAACCGTCGGCATAAAAATCTGGTCATCCGGATTCTGAAACACCAACCCCACAAAATTCCGAATCGCCGTCAAATAACGAGGCTCCACAGGCATCTCGCCCACAATAATTTCCCCCGTCTGCGGCAACAAAATCCCATTGAGATGCTGCAACAACGTCGATTTCCCAGACCCATTCGCTCCCACGATCGCCACCCGCTCATTCGCCTGAATCGACAAATTGAGACGACTCAACGCCTGGGTTCCATCGGCATAAGCGTAGCTGAGATTTTCAATATGAATAGGGTTGTGATGCATGGGGTGGGGAGTGGGGAGTGGGGAGTGGGGAGTGGGGAGTGGGGAGTGGGGAGTGGGGAGTGGGGAGTAGGGGGGAGATGGGGAGATGATCAGAAAATCCCCCTTTCGCCTTTCCCCTTTCCCCTTCCCCCCTTTCCTCCCTCTGCGTCTCTGCGTCTCTGCGGTTTATTTGTTCATCTACGTTCATCCGTATGTCTCTGCATCTGTGTTCATCTGTGTGTCCTTACCCAACCCAACCCAACAAAAAACCACCTAAAAGCAGGCTCAACATTGCAGCGATCGCCCACCCATCTCCCACTCCCGCACGAGGCACTTCGGCAAGCGGCGGCAGACCACTGTAGCCTCTAGAGAGCATGGCTTGATGAATGCGATCGCTACGATCATAAGTCCGAATAAACAAAGCGCCGATCATATTACCAACCACTAGACGTTGCCAGCGCTTTTTACCCATGAGATTACGAGCAGTCGCAGCCCGTTGCATCGTTTCAAACTCACCCACCAGCACCGCAATATAGCGATACATCGAAGCGAGAATCGCCACCAAAAGCTGGGGCAACCGCAACTCAGCCAGGGCATGGAGCAGCGCTGGAATGGAAGTGGTGAGAACCAAAAAGTTCATCATCAGCAAGCAGAGTAGAGCCTTAATGCTGACACTGCCCAAAATTGTCAGACCCACCGTGGTAATTTGCAAACTGCCCCACTGCCACAAGACCTGCCCTCCTCCGCGAAACAGAGTGCCCAACAGTACAACGCTCAAAAAAACGAGTTCTACGGCCACCCGTCGCAGAAGCACAGATAGGGTAACCCGGCTGATCAGCAGCAACAGCGTCAACCCCAGACCATAGAGTGCCCAGGTGATCCAATAGCCGTGGGGCGTTAACGCAGTCGCAAACACAAACAGCAGCGCACAAACCAACCGAGTCCGAGGCACCAGACGATGCCAGGGCGTTACATGCTGGCTGTCCTGGTCAAGACTGAACGCACCAACATGCAAAAGAATTTGCAGCACCATTAAGCGGTTCGTCCCTTAATCAAAAGTTTGCCAACCCCCCAGGCAATCCCAAAGGTCACCAAGGTTCCGGCCAGTCCGGCGAGAGGAGTGGCGATCGCTTCTGGCACGCCCCGCACCGCATACTCTTCAAAAACATCATGAAACGGCAGACTATGGGAAATCGGCTCAGCCACAGCCTTATCCTCAAATTGATGGTCGATCGCCACCCGATCCAACCCATCCGGATTAGAACTCGCAAAAGGCGACAGAAAAACAGCAATCAACAGCGCAATTCCAAGACCGGAGAGAATGAAAGTTTTGTTTCGCATCTTTCTGTAAGGGAAAAGGGGAAGGGGAAAAGGGGAAAGGGAAAACAGCGAGAAGATCTATAAAACTTTCGCTGATTCACTTGGATCAACAATGGACTCCTGCTCCTATCGAGGCAACGCCGGATGTTCAACTCTGCGAACCGCCTTTCGTTGCGGGGGATCGTAAAGCAAATCAGGCCGCACTCGCCAGATATAGCCGATCGCCATCACACTAATCAGCGCCTCGCCAATGCCGATCGCAATATGCCAGGACAACATTGCCACTAGCGCGATCCCCATCGGCACCGTCCCAGACAGACCAAGCTGCACCGCACAAATCAACGCTGCAACCACAACACTCACCCAGGCCGCGATCGCCACCGCCACCGAAGTTCCCCGCCAGGAATTAAATCCCAGCAACTGCCGCAGAGCCTTATAGAGAAAATAACCGCCAAAGGTGCCAATCAATCCCATATTAAAAATATTGGCTCCCAGCACCGTCAAGCCACCATCCTGAAACAAAGCAGCCTGCACAATAAAAACCACCACCATCACCAGAGAACCTGCCCAAGGCCCCAGCAACGCGCCCGCCAAGGTGCCTCCCAACAGGTGTCCCGAAGTCCCTCCAGGAATTGGAAAGTTAATCATCTGAGCCGCAAAAATAAAGGCAGCACAAACCCCCAACAGGGGAACGGTACGCTCCTCATATCTGGCTTTGACCTGGGCAATTGCCGCTGCAATCAGTGCGATCGCCACAACCCAGGTCGCCAAACTCACAGGCGGACTCAACAAACCATCCGGGATATGCAGCGCCAAAGGCGAACGCCCAACCCAACTTAAAGCGGTTGACATAATACTTTCCGTCATTGCTAAATAACCTCAACCATCATTTGGGGGTAAATAACTTGTGATCCCTAGGGAATTACGATAGATCCCTGCAATCAGATGCCATCAAACTCAGCTGGCTAGAACGCAAAACCCTCGACTGGGCCAAGTTTCATCAACTAGATTTTGCAGACAGATTTGCAGACACACTTACAGATACAACTGGTGTACAAGTTACAGACACTGCTATGGCTACAAATGGACAAACCCATTTATAGCCATAGCAGACACAACTTTGCAAAACACAACAGAATGCCAAAACCCAAGGGGGTACTGCCCGATACCAAAGTCCTAACCTCTTTTAACTCATGCCATGCACCATAAGGGAAATCAATGCCCCAAGGGGGCTTTTTCAGACATTTTTAATAAGAAATACAGAAAGTCCTATCCTTGTTACATTTCTCAATCATCCCAACTGGAAAATGTATAACCCACCTCGCCTCCAAACCCCACGCCTCAACCTTCGTCCCTTTCAACTCGAAGATGCCACCGCACTCTTCGACTATGCCTCTGACCCAGAATTCTCCCAGTACCTCAACTACGACCCGCCCCGCTGCCCAGAAGATGCGATCGCCTTCCTCCAGCTCGTCCTAGCCGGAGAAATGGGCACCAACCTCTGGGCACTCACCCTCACCAACTCTCCCACCGTCATCAGCGCAGTCCAATTCAACCTAGAATCTCCAACCCTAGAATCCCCAACCCTCGCCAGCCTCCACTACGAAATCGCCCGCCCCCTCTGGAACCAAGGACTCGCCAGCGAAGCGATCGCCACCGTCCTCACCTGGGCCAAAACCACCCACCCCCAAATCCCCGAAATCCACGCCGACACCCACCTCGAAAACACCGCCTCCCGCAAACTCCTCGAAAAATTCCACTTCCACCTCACTACCACCCAAGACCACACCGCCTTCTACATCCACCGTGCGATCGCCCCCACATCCCCACCCCCTCATCCCTAACCCCTCATCCCTCTGCGTCCCTGCGTCTCTGCGGTTGAAACTCATCTCCCAAAGTATCAACCACTACAACACCAAGAATCCACCCCATTAAATATAAAGATTGCTTTACTCTTTCTCCTTCAAGGCGCTATCATAGGCGATCGTGAGTTTTATAAAAAAGAATGAACGCGCAAGAAGTCATCCGCTCGATTGAAGCGGAACAATTAAAGTCGGATCTGCCGATCATCCATGTGGGCGACACCGTAAAAGTGGGCGTCCGCATCAAGGAAGGCGACAAAGAGCGGGTACAGCCCTACGAAGGCACCGTCATTGCTATGCGTAATGGCGGCATCAGCGAAACCATCACGGTTCGCCGCGTCTTCCAAGGCATTGGCGTAGAGCGGGTCTTCCTGCTTCACTCCCCCCGCATTGCTAGCATCACTATCATTCGTCGCGGTAAAGCTCGGCGCGCCAAGCTCTACTACCTGCGCGATCGCGTCGGCAAATCAGCCCGCCTCAAGCAGCGCTTCGATCGTCCTCTCTAGCGTCCAAGGGTTTGAGCAACCGCTTCACTTGTTTTAGCCGAAAGTTCTCTAAGCAAACAGCTTTCTTAACAAGAGAATTTTCACAAATGAAATCAAAGTGTACATGACCTGCTAGACTAGGAAAGGCATTCCGAACCGTTCGGATTGAGCGTCCTTAGTTCAGTTGGTAGAACGCAGGTCTCCAAAACCTGATGTCGGGGGTTCGAGTCCTCCAGGGCGCGCTTCTAAGTTGAGTCTCCAGCATCACGCTCACCGAAATTCAGGCCGCTGAACTTCATGGGAGTGACACTGGATGTTCAATAATGTTTAAGAGAGCTTATCTGGGAACAGCCACAGGTTTTTGGCCTTTGATTGGGTCAAATTTCTTGGGGTTGATTCCTAGAGGAATCGTAGGCGCTATGATGGTAGTCGGCTAGCAAGGGATAAGAAACCGTGGCGAAAAAAGACGAGACAGACACCAAAGGACAACAAAACGCAACTCCCAAAGATGCTCCCAAGGCAGCAAAAGCTCCCAAGGACAGCAAGAAACCTGAGGCGGAAAAGGCTGGCTTCAATGCTGCCAATTTTATCCAGGGCACCAAAGAGGAGCTAGACAAAGTCGTTTGGCCTAGCCGTCAACAACTGATCAGCGAGTCGATCGCGGTCATTCTCATGGTGACGCTCTCCGCAACGCTGATCTACTTGGTGGACAATCTATTTCGTTGGGCTGCTGCTCAACCCTGGTTATTTGGAAGCGGCTTGTAATTAAGCCACCTGCCAAAGGCTCGATGCACGGCTCCATTAGGAGCTTGAACTAGAGACTGAACCAGCGGTATAGGGTCAGCAATGGTGGGCTTCCAGTATTGGCTGACTGTTCAAATGAGATGCTAAACAGGTGTTCTAATGGCTTTTGCATCGGACGAATCAGACGATAATATGATGCTTTCAGACGAGGAGCTAGAAGAGCTTACTCGTAAAGGCGCACGTTGGTATGCCGTCCAGGTCGCTTCGGGCTGCGAAAATCGCGTCAAAATCAACCTGGAACAGCGCATCGAAACCCTCGACGTGGTCAACCGCATCCTGCAAATCGAGATTCCCCAAACTGCAATCCTCAAGCCCAACAAGGGCGGCAAACCCAAGGAAATCAGCGAAAAAGTTTTTCCAGGCTATGTGCTAATCCGCATGGTCATGGACGATGAAACTTGGCAGGTCGTCAAGAATACGCCCAATGTGATCAACTTTGTCGGAGCCGAGCAAAAACGACGCTACGGCAGAGGCAGAGGGCATGTTACCCCAGTCCCCCTCGGCGCATCCGAGGTCGAACGCATCTTTAAGCAAGCACAGGAACAAAAACCCGTCGTCAAAATCGACATGGCAGCGGGCGACAAAATCGTGGTCTTGTCCGGTCCCTTTAAAGACTTTGAAGGTGAGGTTATCGAAGTATCGCCAGAACGCAGCAAGCTGAAGGCGCTCCTCTCGATTTTTGGCCGGGATACCCCGGTGGAACTGGAATTCAACCAGGTTCAGAAACAGAGCTAGTAGGCAATGGCAAAAAAAGTAGTCGCAATTATCAAGCTAGCCATCACGGCTGGCAAAGCAAACCCCGCGCCCCCGATCGGCCCTGCCCTCGGTCAGCATGGGGTTAACATCATGATGTTCTGCAAGGATTACAACGCCCGTACTGCCGATCAGGCGGGTCTAGTCATCCCGGTCGAAATCTCGGTCTTTGAAGATCGCAGTTTCACCTTCATCCTCAAAACCCCTCCCGCATCCGTCCTCATCCGCAAAGCGGCAGGCATCGAGCGGGGTTCCGGCGAAGCCAACAAGAAGAAAGTGGGTTCCATCACCCGCGCTCAACTGCAAGAAATCGCCCAAACCAAAATGCCCGACCTCAATGCCAACGACATTGATGCCGCCATGAAAATCGTCGAAGGCACCGCCAAGAACATGGGCGTGACCATCAAAGACTAGATCTAAGATTTCAGTCTAAGGGCTAAAACTCTAGAGCCTAAACCCTAGATCTTGCAGCGTTTCGCCATTTCAAAGATTTCTGATCCATTTATCGGGGGAGAGGCCAAGCCTCGCCAGTACCCCAGGAGCAACAACTATGGTCAAAAAAGTATCCCGTCGATTACAAGAATTGCAGAAAAAGGTCGAGGACCGAGCCTATCAGCCTCTGGATGCCTTGCAATTGCTCAAGGAAACCGCCACAGCGAAGTTTCCAGAATCCGCTGAAGCCCATATCCGTCTCGGCATCGATCCCAAATACACCGATCAACAGCTTAGAACCACCGTCGCCCTCCCCAAAGGCACAGGCCAGGTGATTCGCGTTGCGGTCATTGCCCGAGGTGAAAAGGTCACCGAAGCCACCAACTCCGGCGCAGATATTTCTGGCTCCGAAGAATTAATTGATGAAATTTCCAAGGGCATGATGGACTTTGATGTCCTCGTCGCCACCCCCGACATGATGCCCCAGGTTGCAAAACTGGGTCGTCAACTCGGCCCCCGAGGTCTGATGCCCTCCCCCAAAGGCGGCACCGTCACCTTCGATGTGGCTCAGGCGATCGCCGAGTTCAAAGCTGGGAAACTCGAATTCCGGGCAGACCGCACCGGAATCGTGCATGTCCTGTTTGGCAAAGCAAGCTTCTCTACCGAAGATTTGCTGGTAAACTTAAAAGCGCTGCAAGAAACCATCGATCGCAACCGCCCCTCCGGCGCGAAAGGTCGCTTCTGGCGATCGATCTACATTTCCGCTACAATGGGGCCTTCCATTGAAGTCGATATCAGTGGTCTTCGCGACTTGAAGGCAGATGCAGCCTAGTCTGTCCTTCCATCCACAATTGTTTCTGTAATTGGAGACAACTTCTGTAATTGTAGACAACTGTAATTGGAGACCACTCCAATTCAGCCACAATTCAACATTGGCTTCCCAACTCAATATCGAGCCAGAGACAGCAGGCGCACTTTGCTTAATTTCCTGCCGAGGTTTGAATACTCCCTTCCCCTGTCCATTCCTTCAGTCTGTTCGCAGGCATCCCCTGCCTACAGCACTGAATCGATTCGTCAGGCCAGAGAGATTTAAAACCCCGGCGCAGTACCGGGGTTTTTGCATGGTATCCGAATGTCAATCTCTGTCCTGATAGCAATCTGTCTTGATAGCAATCTATCTACTGGTAGCAATCGATGACAACAAAGGAAGCAACAGCTTTGGCATTTATCCCAGTTTTAAGGAGGTGAGAACAAGATGGGTAGAACGCTAGAAGATAAGAAGTCGATCGTGGCCGAACTCAAGGAAACTTTGAGCGAATCCACATTAGCCGTGGTCATCGACTATCGCGGCCTCACGGTCGCCGAAATGACCGACCTGCGGAAACGGCTGCGGCCTTCCGGTGGTGAATGCAAAGTCACCAAAAACACGCTGATGAAAATTGCGATCGCCGATGATGCCAATTGGCAACCGCTCTCCGCCATCTGCAAAGAATCTGCCGCATTCCTGCTGCTCAAGGACGACATTGGAGCCTCTCTCAAGGCATACCAAGACTTCCAAAAAGCCAGCAAGAAATCCACCATCATGGGTGGTGCGATGGAAGGCCGACTGCTCAGCGAAGACCAGGTTAAGGCGATCGCCGACCTACCGTCCAAAGAGCAACTCATGGCACAAATCGCCGGAGCCATCAACTCCGTCACCGCCAAGATTGCGATCGGCGTCAACCAAGTCCCCTCGGGTCTGGCACGCGCCCTCCAAGCCGTGGCCGACAAAGAATCCTAGTCATTGGGCATTATTTTTTGTCACCAGCAGTTATCCCTGCTTAACCACAAATTGTCAGTGATCAACCCTAAACAACCCCTCATTTCCCCACTCACTCATTTGGAGTATTAACCATGTCTGCAAAAACAGATTCCATCCTCGAAGAACTCAAAACTCTTACCCTGCTGGAAGCCTCCGAACTGGTCAAGTCCATCGAAGAAGCCTTCGGCGTTAGCGCTGCCGCTCCCGCAGGTGGCATGATGATGATGGCTCCCGGCGCAGCCGCTCCCGCAGAAGAAGTCGAAGAACAAACCGAATTCGATGTCATCCTCGAAGAAGTTCCCGCCGACAAGAAGATCGCCGTCCTCAAGGCCGTCCGCGAACTCACTGGTCTGGGTCTAAAAGAAGCCAAAGAACTGGTGGAATCCACCCCCAAACCCGTCAAGGAAGCCATGCCCAAGGAAGCCGCTGAAGAAGCCAAGAAGGCGATCGAAGCTGCTGGCGGTAAGGTTGCCATCAAGTAACTCAAATCTTGAGTTCACCAAAAGCCATTGAGCGAGATTGCACCCGTTGCAGCTTTCTCAATGGCTTTTTTGTGGATTGGGTTGTAGATTTTGGGCTAGAAGCTACTCTCTGGTTTACCCTGGTTTATATTTTGATGATTCAAAGCATTCAAAGCGATGACACTCCCGCAAAAAGGACTGCGACGCATCACTGTAGAGGGTACTGAGTATCACTGGTTAGTGACCTTGGATGATATCGGTTTACATCTTATTGTGTGCCTTGTCGCATCCTCAACACAAAAGATGATAACCAGCATTGAGCATGTCAAGAAGATGGCCAAGAACTTGCTCCCATCTTGGCCAACCCCCAAGTCATGAAATTCTCTTTAACAGGTGCCCTTTCAGCCGCACAAACCCAAACCAAAATTGATAGTTTCATCACCAGCTACCAAAACTTTGGATTTGGCAAATGGGCCGTCATCCTTAAGGAAAGTCAGACTCTCATTGGCTATTGCGGCATCGCAGTCGAATCAATCGACAACCAAGAAGAAAAAGAACTGGGATATCGCCTAGACTCAAAATTCTGGAGGCAGGGTTTAGCCACCGAAGCCGCCACAGCCGCCATTGGCTATGGCTTTGAACAGTTCCGTTTCCCCTATATTCTCGGCATCGTCGAACGCGCCAACACCCCTTCCGTCAGAGTCCTAGAAAAAATCGGAATGCAGTTCCAAAAAACAACCCTCTTCTCTGCCATCGAAATGGATCTCTATCGCATCAATGCCCCAACATAACAATTTAACCGCACTCGATCGGTCTAACCTCTCGGAGCGTACATCATCACCCACACCCCCAGTAAGACAATCCC
>JALOOP010000199.1:0-393 GCA_025454315.1 Oculatellaceae cyanobacterium Prado106 | reverse complement strand
AATCGACAACGCCACAAAAACTCCACCATACGCCGCATAAGCCCGCCCAAAATGAGTCGGCTGTAGCGTCGGCACCACCCCATACAACCCCAAGATCACAACACCCAGCACCGCAAACCAAGGACTCTTCCCTTCCCGAAGCGCCAGCCAAACCAAATAACCCCCACCAATCTCACAAAATCCAGCCAGAACGAAAAACAAAATTGACTGAATCACAGGCTCATCTCTTGAACGTCAGCCCCATTATTCTCCTAGATCATAGAGATTGCAAATCAGCAGAGGTGAGAAATCATGTAGGGCCAATTCAAATCTGAAGTGCATCACCTAGAAGGTTGCTCTAGAGGGACTCATAGGGATAGTCTGATGTTTACGACAACAAAAAGGCACCCCCAT
>JALOOP010000198.1 GCA_025454315.1 Oculatellaceae cyanobacterium Prado106 | reverse complement strand
TTGATGCATCTTCTGAATAATGCGGTTGATGCGATCGCGGCTCATCCCCATGCTCATTCTCAGATTCGGATTCGCACAGAGTGGTTGGTTGATGCGATCGCCATCCGTATTCTCAACACAGGCGCACCCATTCCCCCCGAAGTTCAGCTTCGCATGTTTGATCCCTTCTTCACCACCAAACCCGTGGGACAAGGGACAGGCATGGGACTGGCTATCAGCTACCAAACGATCGTCGATCAGCACCAGGGCAAACTTTATTGTCATTCAGAGTCCGACGGTGAAACCGAATTTGTCATCGAGTTACCCGTTGCAAAAAATATGGCTAAATGAATTATCATGCGTTAGGTCAGTGGTGATCATTTGCTGCTCAAGTTTCAGAAACGATCATGGTCTGCCATAAGGATGTCGCTATTCTAGTGAGAGCTTTTCCACAAATTAAATGACGGGAACCAGGGAAACCAGCATGGCATCGATTCTACAAGCGAAAAATGTGACTCTGAGGGAGTTGGGCGATCGCTTCGGTTTCCTCCTCACAGAAGACGCATCGTTTTTCCCAGAATGGCAGCTTGATTTACCAGAGGTAACTCCCGCAGAACAACAGCGGCTAGACCGTGTCAAGTCAAGCTTCTCTAACTTGCTCGAATATCCTCCCTTGCTAGAGAACACCGTCAAGATGGTTGTCCTGTCTCCCTTGCTGGACATGGCCGATTTCTATCTGCCCCCTTTTCACATCAAATCCGAACCTTCTACTGAACTGACCCTGGAAGATGAGGGCATGCTTATTCGAGGACAGCTTGATGTTTTAGTATTGCGAGACTTGATTTGGGTGGTGGCGATCGAATCCAAAAACGCCGAATTCTCCCTAGAGGCAGGGCGGGCACAACTCCTGTCCTCTATGTTGGCCAATCCACCCGCTCCCCGCTATGGTTTATCGCGGGTCTTTGATCTGTTCAATCCAGGTCATGATCTCTATGAGGTTCTGAAAATCCTCAAATCCCTGAAAGAGCGAATCATACGGCCTACGGGTAATGGCACACTGTAGTTGGTATCGCCTTTTCCATGAGAACTGTACGGCAGAAAGGTTACTAATGCTGTATCTCACAACTTCTCCAGACTTTTCAGGCTACCGATCCTGCATCATCCAAACAAAAAAGCTAAGGATTTGTTCGACTGGAGGAAGAGGATAAACCGTCAGGTCAATCGTGACCGTTTAGGATTTGTTCGACTGGAGGAAGAGGATAAACCGTCAGGTCAATCGTGACCGTTTGCTGTTCAAGCTTGAGGAACTGCCACTGAATGCCATTGCTGACACAACCATAGACCGTGGACACCGGATTGTCTTTGGCCAAGTTAAATCGCTGTGCTGCCACCATTTCTGCAATGCATTGCCCCCAGCCCGTTTTGAGATCGGTCTTTTTGGCTTCCACAATAACGATCGCAGGCGCATCAATCTCCAGCACATCGGTTGAGCGCGTCATTAGAAAATCGCACATCCCATTCAGCCCCACGGCTTCTTCGACGGTAAAATCTTCCCCTGAGAACAGGCTGACTTGACGATGCAGCAAGCGTCTCACTTCCAACAGCAAAGGATAGATGATGCCTTCCGATCGCGCTTTTTCGCTGCCAGAAGTCGCGACAATCGGCAGAGTTTCCTTGAGAGTTCCGGCTAAAACCTCTGAGGGCGCAATAGGATTAAGTTGGGGGAAGAAGCGATCGCCCTCCAACACCGTCAGATGAAAGGCTTCCCTAGCTTTGCGAATGGTTGTGAACTGCTCGTAAGGCATAGCGCAATCTCACATAAGGATTCAAGTTTGCACGAATAACTCACCTGTATCCCAACTCTATCCCGATTTTTAGACCAGAGTCGATCGCCAGGTCGATACTCCCTTTTCCCTATCCCATCACCTCAAAACCCGCCTGCTTCAGCGTCTCGATCGCACGAGTCAACTGATCCTGTTTCACCAACAGATAATCGGTGTCATAGGTGGAAAGGGCAAAGATGCTAATCCCAGCCTCGGCCAAGGGAGTCGCTAGAGCCGCCAGGATGCCCGTTAGCGAGAAATCCAGCACCCCTTCGACCCGGAGACAACGCCAGTCTGTCTCAGCTTGAATCTCAGAGGGCACCTGGGTTTGGACACAGACGATCGAGAGTTCGGTGGGCGATCGCGTCATCGAGAAAAAGCCCTGTAAAGCCCAATCTGGAAGCGATTGAGTCGGTTCTAGACGGCAAACGGCCAGAATCTCAGGCTGCACAGTCAGCGTCAGTGATCTAGAATGCATGGGTTTACTCCGTGAAAAACTTTTGCGGGGATTGTTCCCTGGGTGATTTATGTTACTGCATCAGAGTTCGGGTCGGTGGCGGTTGGGGCTGGCTTTATCGGTGTTGACGGTGTTTTTGTGGGGAGTGCTGCCGATCGCCCTCAAAGTCGTTTTAGAAGTGGTGGATGTCTACACGGTGACCTGGTTCCGGTTTCTCATGTCGTTTTGGCTGCTGGCGATTTATCTAGGCGTGAAGGGAGAGTTGGGCGCGGCGCGGCGGAAGGTGGGGCGATCGCGGTGGGACTTTTTGGCGATCGCCACGGTCTTTCTGGCGGCAAACTACGTCCTCTTCCTCAAAGGCTTACAGGACACCTCCCCCACCAATTCCCAGGTAATTATTCAACTAGCTCCCGTCGTCATGGGCATGGGCGGCTTGTGGATCTTTAAGGAACGCTACACCGCTCAGCAATGGCTGGGACTCATGGGCATGATGTTCGGCATGGGGCTGTTTTTTCATGAACAACTGGGGCTGCTGGTGAATGCCTCGACTCAGTATCTCACGGGCAGTTTTTATATTGTGCTGGCGGCTGTGGTTTGGGCAGTGTATGCACTCGTGCAAAAGCAATTGCTCCAACAGTTACCTTCCACCATCATCATGCTGATCATCTATGGGGGAAGTGTGCTGCTGTTTACGCCCTTTGCCCATCCAGCGGTACTTCAGACGCTCACCCCGTTGCAATGGGGCATGTTGATCTTCTGTGGATTCAATACTTTTCTGGCCTATGGCGCATTCGCAGAAGCGCTCGACCATTGGGAAGCCTCCAAAATTAGTGCCATTCTCTCTACGACTCCGATCGTCACATTGACCTCCGTTTCTGCAGTTTCCATCCTGATTCCAACCCTAATTCGGCCAGAGCCAATGACGTTGATGGGAGTGGTTGGCGCGATCTTTGTCGTCGTTGGCTCAATTGGGATTGCGCTGGGTCGGCAACGTGAGTCAAAATGAAACTGGCGGTACGCTGGAGGAATCTTGATGATTCAACAGTTCCAAGATGGAGAATATGTTCCCTGCCAGTACAGCCTTGCATTTCCCAGTGTCTCTGCTGCGATTCTGCAACGTTTTTTGGAACAGGGTAGAGATAGTGATGATGACAATGCGGTGATGCGATCGCTCCGCATCTGGGTACAAGAACAAGAATAGTTGAGATAACATGAGATATGTCTCAAATTACAGTGCGTCACAAGCAGTTCACTTTTCCCCCTGAAACCGATCGCCATTGGTTAGGCAACAGCCCGTTTAGAACCCATTTCTTCAATAGCTTCACGCTTCTCTTCCCAGAAGGCGAACAGCTTGCCATCCGTTACTTCAAGAAGGTTCTCAGCCAGATCCACAGGCCAAAACTCCATGAAGAAGTGGTGGCTTTCATTGGCCAAGAGGGGCAACATGCCGCAGCCCACGGACAGTTTTGGTCAACACTCCGACAACAGGGCTATCAACTCGATCGCTATGCCACTATTCAGCAAGTTTTTATCTCCAAAAAACAGCGGTTTAGCACGGGGTTTTATCTGGCGACGATCGCCGGTTTTGAACATTTCACCGACTGTCTGGCAGAACTGGTGCTGGAATCTCGTCTGCTAGCCGCCGCACCCGCACCCCTTCAAGAACTATTTGAATGGCACTTTGCCGAAGAACTAGAGCATAAAACCGTGGCCTATGATGTCTTTCAGCAGTTAGACCATCGCTATCCTATGCGAATTCTCGGACTGATCAATGCCCACTTTGCGATTCTAGGCGCAGTGATTCTGGGATTAATCACGCTCCTGGGGCAAGACCGACAGCTTTTCAAATTGAAGACGATTCAGGATGCGGTGCAGTTTCTCTTTCTGCAAGAAAAGTTCTGCTGGAAGGCGTTGACCAACTTCGTCACCTATTTGCGATTTGATTTTCATCCTGCCCAAAAAGACAGTTCGGCACTCTCCCAAAAGATCTTAGGTCGGGTCAATTCGTAGCTAGCTTTTGTCCCCCTCTACTGTCGGGATTTGACAAACATGCCCTGCCACGATTTGCCAGCGATCGCCCCTCTCCACCCACACCCGAGTAAACCGAAAGCTGCCGGAAAAAGGCTGCTCGTGGGTGATGCCTGCTAAATCTGCCTGGAGCGTCACGATCGCACAATGGTCATGTTGGTGAATTTGGCGATCGCAAACTTCCACCTTAGAAAATCGCACAATCCCATTTCGGTGTACTTCTAGGTCATCCTGCTTGGTCAACATCACGCCCGTATGCATCGTAAACACCAAGTCATCCGCGATTAGCTCCTCCAGCACAGCCACATCGCTCGTGAGCATGGCTTGCCGGAGTTGGTCTTCTAACGTTTCGATGATCATCTGGGAGGCACTCCTTGAGCTTTCTAGAAAACAGTATTTTACTGGTTGGGGCAGGCAGGCAGTTCCCGTGGATCAAGCCATTCTTGCTGGGGTCTTGACCGACTAAAGTTGTATCGTTCTGAAGATGCCTGGACAACCTTAATTCCCTCCAAAAAATCCCCCTAAATTAGCCAAAGTCCGACCGGAATACCGGGGTTTATGCAATGATAGGAAATTGATGCCCACATGGCTGATAAACTATTAGATTGTCATCAAAGTAACAGACAGGACTCAAACCTATGACACTTCAACTCGGTGATACCGTCCCCAACTTCACCCAGGCTTCCTCAGAAGGCGAAATCAACTTCTACGACTGGGCCGGAGATAGCTGGGTCGTCCTCTTCTCCCACCCCGCCGACTACACCCCCGTTTGCACCACCGAACTGGGCGAAGTTGCCAAGCTCAAAGGCGAATTCGACAAGCGCAACGCCAAAGTCATCGCCCTCAGCGTCGATGATGCCGACTCCCATAAAGGCTGGATTGGCGACATCAACGAAACCCAATGCACCGTCGTCAACTACCCCATTTTGGCGGACGTAGACAAGAAGGTGTCTGACCTCTACGGCATGATCCACCCCAACGCCAACGCCAAGCTGACGGTGCGATCGGTCTTCGTCATCGATCCCAACAGAAAGCTCCGCCTCACCATCACCTATCCCCCTAGCACCGGACGCAACTTTGAAGAAATCCTGCGGGTGATCGACTCCCTGCAACTGACCGACAACTACAGCGTCGCCACCCCGGTCAACTGGAAAGACGGCGAAGACGTGATCGTGGTGCCTTCCCTATCCACCGAAGAAGCCCGTGGCAAATTCCCCAAAGGCTTAACGGAAGTCAAGCCTTATTTGCGGATTACGCCCCAGCCTAATAAGTAGGGAGTAGGGAGTGGGGAGTGGGGAGTGGGGTGGAAGGGGAAGGGGGAAAGGGACAAGGGGAAAGGGGGTATCTTGGGTGGTTTCGGAGATTGCTTTGTGGAGGAAATTGAGGGAACTTTCTTTAATTTCTTCAATGATTGCTCCAGAGATTTCTCCAGAGATTCCTTCAATGATTTCCTCAAGGCTTCACTCAATGTTCTCCCTTTCCCCCTTCTCCTTTCCCCTTCCCTTCATTCCTCTAACTGGATGCGATCGCCCACTTCCACCGATCGCCGAATCGCATCGGCCACTTTCAGCGCATAAAGGCTCTGTTCTGGTGTCACATACAGCGGCGCACCTGTCGTTAAATGATCCAGCACCATCCCCGTATCTTTGGCGAACAGTCCTCGACGACTGCCGACCGTGAGGGGTTTCGTTTCATTGGCCTGAATGAGCTGACCTTGTTCACCATCAATGACGATCGCCCCCTGTTCTCCCTGTACGGTCAGCGTCCGATCGGCCTGCCAAATTGCTTCACCCTTGCCATAAATCACATCGGCGATCAGACCGCTGGTAAATTGCAGTTGTGCTGTACACATACAAGACGTATAAAAACTCGAAGAATTCCCCCCACCCCAGAACCGAGCCTGTCCACTAACGCTGCTCACTGAGCCAAAGAGATCAATCAACCGATTCACCCGCGATAAAGCTCCCACTAGCGGAAAGCCAAAGAGTTCGGGTTGATAAGTCCATTTGTGGGGCGCGGGATGCTGGGGATTCAGGCTGGCATAGCGGACATAAAAGGGAGTGGCGATCGCAGGCAACACCTCCAAAATCGTCTGGTGAATCCCACTCAATAGCTCAATATGCTCCACATGGAGAAACTTCCCGCTATCTTTGGCAAGCTGGACGATCGCCTCCGCCTCTACCACATCCAACGAGAGCGGATATTCCACCACCACATGCTTGTCGGCTTCCAAGGCAGCTTGGGCGATCGCACCATGATCCCGATTCACCCCCGCAATAATCACCAGATCAATCTCAGACTGGTCAATCAACGCCTGCCAACTCTCAAAGATCTGTGCGCCGTAGGGCTGATTAAAGGCCGCAGTTTTATCAGGGGTATGTCCAGCGATCGCCACCAACTCCGCCCGCTCATCCCCTTGCAGCGTATCCGCCCGCAGCCTCGCCGCATATCCCGTCCCAACCAATCCGACCTTCAGCATTGATATTTCCTAATTCTGATTTGTTCCATTGCGAGTGTATAGCAAGTGGTGGGGAAAGGGGAAAGGCGAAGGGCGAAAGGGAATCAATGAAGCGAACAGCGAAAGGACATTGATGGAGAGAACGATGAAAGAACTAAGAAACCCCTTTCCCCTTTTCCCTTTCCCCTTTCCCCCTTCTCCACTCCCCACTCCCCCAAATTTGATTAAACTAAAGGGGTTCAGGTAAAGTTTTGTTAAACCCATTATGACGACGCTGCGAATTGGGACAAATGGCTCGGCGATCGCCCCCCTGGGCATCGGTACCTGGGCTTGGGGCGATAAACTCTTCTGGAATTATGGCAATGGCTATGATGCATCGGCGCTGAAAGGGGCATTTGAGGCGGCGATCGCGGCTGGCATTCAACTCTTTGATACGGCGGAAATCTACGGCTTTGGCGAGTCCGAACGGCTATTAGGACAGTTTAAGCAGGACACCCCTCAGCCCGTTTATCTGGCCACCAAGTATTTTCCGTTGCCCTGGCGGTTTCAGGCGGATGCGGTGGCGGAGGCGCTGACGGCTAGCCTGAAGCGGTTGCAGGTGCCCAGTGTGCAACTGTATCAGGTGCATTGGCCGTTTGATTTTTTCATGGGACAAAAAACATTGATGAATGCCTTGGCCGATGAGGTCAAACAGGGACGGATTGAGGCGATCGGTGTTAGCAATTACTCCGCAGCACAAATGCGACAGGCGCATCAGTTGCTGGCAGAACGAGGAGTCCCCTTGGCTGTCAATCAAATGCAATATTCCTTGCTCGCCCGTCAAATTGAGCAAAACAGCGTTCTGCAAACCGCGCGCGAACTAGATATCACCATCTTGGCCTACAGTCCCCTGGCGCAAGGATTACTCACGGGCAAATACACTGTCGAAAACTACCAGCCGCCCACCGGAGCCAGACAACTCGATCCTCGCTTTAGCCGCAATGGATTGGAAAAACTCTCTCCCCTGATTCGCACCCTCCAGGAAGTCGGTGAACAACATCAGCGCACCCCGGCTCAAGTGGCATTGAATTGGCTGATCGCTCAGGGCAATGTCATCCCTATTCCGGGTGCCAAAACCGCTGAACAGGTGAAGCAAAATGCCGGAGCTTTGGGTTGGGGAATGACCACCGAAGAATTAGAGCAAATTTCAAAAATGACACCCTGACTTTGAAGTTGTTTTAAGAGTTGATTATGGGGGCGTGAAACGCCCCATAATCAACTCTTAAAACAACTAGATCCAATAACTAGGAGAGAACCATGCAGACTTTTCGAGTGGGGATTGCGGGGCCTGTGGGGTCTGGGAAGACGGCGCTGGTGGATGCGCTCTGTAAGGCGATGCGCGATCGCTACAATATCGCCGTTGTCACCAATGATATCTATACCCAAGAAGACGCGCAGTTTTTGGTGCGGAGTCAGGCATTGGAACGCGATCGCATCATTGGCGTGGAAACAGGCGGTTGTCCCCATACGGCCATTCGAGAAGATGCCTCAATCAATTTGGTGGCGATCGAACAATTGGAACAAAAATTTCACCAGTTGGATTTTGTCTTTGTAGAAAGTGGGGGCGATAACCTGGCCTCGACCTTTAGCCCTGAGCTAGTCGATTTGACCATTTATGTCATCGATGTCGCCGCCGGAGATAAAATCCCTCGCAAAGGGGGGCCTGGAATTACGCGATCGGACTTACTGGTGATTAACAAAATTGACCTAGCTCCCATGGTGGGCGCAGACCTGGGCGTGATGGAACGCGATTCCCGCAAGATGCGCGGCGATAAACCCTTTGTCTTTACCAATCTCAAAACCCATCAAGCCTTAGATGACATCGTCCAATTCATTCAACTTCACGCGGGAAGGCAAGTCGCCCCGATTTGATGGAATGAGCAGAATTTGTTCAACGTTTGCAAGGCTATTGTGTACGCATCAGTGTACGCATAACTGGTTGTTCTGCCCTCCTGGATTTCGCGCCCCCCAGCCCCCAACTTTGGGGGAGCCGAACCTTCAGTGAGCCTTCAATGAGCCTTCAATGCGTCTTCAACAAGTTTTCAATGAGTTTTCAAAAGAGCAATCTCTGAAGATTCATGGAATTCAAAGTCCCCAGAATTGGGGGATTTAGGGGGCGCAAAACCCACAAGCGCAGCCGATGAGACTTATCCATATCATCTCTATATCAGCTAATCCTAACCCTCGGGCAACAAGACCAGAGATTCATCCCCCGCATCCGATCGCACCTTCTCCCGACTCCAATTCATCGGATGATACAGGCCGTTTAACCAGGGTTCGATTTGGTCATCGTAATGGGGATGTTTGGCATGGCCGGATTGCCCTGTCGAATTAAGGCTCTGGGAGTTCTGCCAATCGCCCACATCCACCACCATCCGCATCGAAGCCCCCGCAACCATGTCATAGGTGTCGCCATATCCCGCGACATTGACCGTGAGGTTACTGCCCGAACCGGGGAAAGCGCCTCGGTTGAATAGCCTTTGAAGGGGAGTCTGGCCAAGAACCGGATCGCGGAACGTCACCGTTAACAGATCGCCCCAACGCCAACGGTTCATATCCTTGCCAAATCGAGATTCTAATTCCTTCACGGCTTCAGTCAACGATCGTGCAAAGATGCGATCGCGCCCCTCTCTCTTCCCCGTGTTCCGATCGTCCCACCAGTCGTTATCCGGTTGTGACAATAATCGTTGCATTGCAGCGGCACCCTGGCTGCCAATCAGAAATCCTGCCTGCGGTGCATCATCCAGGAACGTATCGTTGACTAAATGTTGCCAAAACACCTCAAAAATAGCGGCTGGAACACTGTCTAAAGTTTCTTGATAATCCCATTGCTGCAATAGAGTCTTCGCTTGTTCTAACGGGCTGTCCTGAAACGTTAGACTTGAGAGAATCGGAATAATTTCTTCTGCGTTCAGATTCTTGCGATCCAACTGCATTCGCTGCATATCCTCCAGCGTCAACTGTGGCTTCTCCTCAATCATCTCCACAATTCGCTTAGCGCGATAGCCATAGTCCCAGTCTTTGCTGATCACATAGGGGTAGCGATCGCCCACCACCGCATTATTCGCACTCACCACATAGCCTTCTGGCGGATTGAAAACCGAGGGAAGTTCTGCAAACGGAATGTATCCCTGCCATTCATAGTCATCCGTCCATCCCGGCACCGGATAACGGCCATCCCCCTTGGCTCGGATGGGAACGCGCCCCGGCATCTGATAGCCAATATTCCCGTCCACATCGGCATAGACGAGATTTTGAGCAGGCACATCAAAATTAGCCGCCGCTGCTCGAAAGTCCTCCCAGTTTTGGGCACGCATGATTTGAAAGACCGATCGCGGTAAAGTCGAAGGTTCCTTTAACGCTGTCCATTGGAGTGCGATCGCCGTCTGTTCCGGCAACGCCACCCCAAACATGTCCTGAAATCGCTCCGGTGAATAGCCCACATTGCCCACCAGGTCAGAAATAACCGGGCCATGTCGGGTGAAGCGAACCGCAAAGGGAATCTGTTCTCCGCCCGGTAAGCGAATCGGCTGCGGCTGAATTTGCATGTCCACCCATTGCCCATTCACCTCATACTGATTGGGATTAGCCGGATTAATCTTTTCAACGTACAAGTCCATGACATCGGGATTGACATTGGTCTGTCCCCAGGCAATGCGATCGTTATGACCAATCAAAATTCCAGGAACCCCCGGAAACCCAAAACCCACCACATCATAAGGACAAGCCTCCGTCTTGGGCAAACAATGCAACCCCATCTCGTACCACACCGAAGGAATTTGCAAATTCAGGTGCGGATCATTGGCCAGTATGGGTTTTCCAGTGGCCGATCGCTGTCCCGAAATCACCCAATTATTCGAGCCTAGTGAGGTCGATGCCTGTTGCAGGGTCGCCAGAATCGCAAACGGATCAGACGAATTTACAATAGATTTTTCTGGGTTAGAATTCTCCAGATTATCACCAGGAATTTGATTCTGAGATTGATTCCTAGAACGAGTTAGGGAAGTTACTCCAGGAACGTTCTCTGAAGGTTCTGGGCTGATTTTTGTGGAGCTACTTTCTACGCCCGAATGACCGAACCCCGAATCACTGGAGGGAACAACAAAGGGGCGATCGCTCGAATAAGCAGGATAGAGATCATCGACTTGGGCAGGCGTGAGGGTGCTGAGCAGTTGGGCGCGTTCTCGTTCGCTGTTCCAGTTGCCGCCCAAAATCAGCGATTGCAGCTTACCAATCATCAAGGCATTTTCCGGCTGCCAAAACGCAGGCTGATAATCCGGATTAACGAGTTTCAGCACCTGATAGGGAACGCCCAAAGCCGCCTTAGTGCGATTCTGCAAATAGGCATTCACCCCATCCGCATAGTCCAAAAAAATCAGCGTTGTCTCTGCCCCATTGGCGCGAAACTCAGCCCCAGCCCTATCCCGCCAGCCAAACATCCGAATCGTGCGGTCGGTGCCAATCCCATCGCGCCCCACCAGTTCCGCCATCGTGCCAGTGGCCAAATGCCGGGTCACATCCATCTGCCAAAACCGTTCCTGGGCATGGATCAATCCCTGTGCCCGAATCAAATCATGGACATCCTGCCCGTAGAGATGGGGAATCCCTTGGCGATCGCGCAACACTTCCACCCGATGTCTCAACCCCGGCACCCTCAACTCTCCCCGAGTCGGCGGAAACGATCGCTCAAAGTCATAGGCACTCCCCGGCAAGGCCGTCAGAAGAACGACAAAGACTGCGATCGCCCCCAACCTCAATGCCTTGATCCATCTACAATTGAAGCGATTCATAGAACAATTGCAAGTAGGCTGTAACGGGACAATGCTCCTCCCCCTAGAACGCTCTAGAGAAAGTTTGCAGGAGCAATGTCTAGCCTACAGGATTTAGGGAATGGGAGATGGGGAGATGGAGCGCAAATCCCCCCTTTCCCCTTTCGCCTTTCGCCTTTCGCCTTCCCTAGGGTGTCAACAAACAAGCCCGATCGCGCCCCGTCTCCTTCGCCAAATAAAGCGCCTTGTCTGCCGTATTAATCAACACGGTAGGCGACTGGGAATGGTGGGGGACGAGGCTAGCGATGCCGAGGCTGACGGTGAGTTTGCCGTTGAGGGGGGAGCTAGAATGCTCCAGATCGAGATGCTTGACGGTGACCCGGATTTCTTCGGCCACCAGTCCGGCTCCCGTGAGCGTCGTGTTGGGCAGGAGGATAGCAAATTCTTCACCGCCGTAGCGCGATACGAGATCCGAAGGGCGGCGCACAGCGTAGCTGATGGCCTGGGCGACTTGTTTGAGACAGCGATCGCCCGCCAGGTGGCCATAGGTATCGTTGTAGCGTTTGAAATAATCAATATCGAGCAAAATCAGCGCCAGCGGACAGTTTTCCCGCGATAGCCGCTGCCACTCCTGGACAAAGGTTTCATCAAAACAGCGACGATTGGCGACCTGGGTCAGACCATCGACCGAGGCCAGCCGTTGCAGCGCATGGTTGACCTCTTCTAATTTTTGGTTGGCATCTTCTAGCTGACGATAAAGCTGGCTTTGTTCTAGCAGCCGCCGCACCCGCCGCCGCAGCACCGCCAGGTGAATCGGTTTGGTAATATAGTCAGCGGCTCCCACTTCAAACGCCTGATCGACCGATTGCTGATCCTCCAGCCCAGTAATCATCAAAATCGGCGTAGACACTAACATGGGGGCGTACCAGCGCGGTATAACCTCAGTTTCATCACTAATGTCCGAATCATCCAAACCTGGAGTGTTTAGAGAGACATGGGAAAGCTGTAGTTTTTGCAGTTGGGCACAACAATCAAATCCGTCCATCACAGGCATCACCGCATCCAACAGCACCATACTGGGTTGCAGCCGAGTATAAGCCTCTAAGCCCTCTTTGCCATTGCTGGCCTCCTCGACTCGATAGCCCTCCTCTTCCAGGGTTTGACGCAGTTGAAACCGCACGAACCGATCGTCATCCACAACGAGAATTAACGGCGGGTCCGCAGCGGTAATGGGTTGCTTCATACGGAGATTTAACAATGGATGTAAGGTGCCCCTATCCGAATCGCTGAGTATCACTCAATACTCATAGCATGGACTTAGACATGAGAGTAGCCCATTTTGTTTCTAAAACGATCAGGTCGGCCATTTCTCCATCTCAGTAGAGGATTTGGAATGATTCTAGCCTAGCCTGAGGGAGTAGGGAGTAGGGAGTAGGGAGTGGGGACGGAGGGGGAAAGGGGAAGGGGCAAAGGGGAAAGGGAGTTCAATGAATGAGTTGGGGTGGTTTTTGAGGCAAATCCTTTGTACGTTCGATGTCTATACTTTGTGATCAGATCTGGATATCAGAATCAGAGCAGGTTCAAGGATCACCCTTTTTCCTTTCCCTCAATCAAGATTCAGGAATCTCAAAGTCAACAGGTTCAAAGATCGCCCTTTCCCTTTCCCCCTTCCCCTTTCCCCTTTTCCCTAATTCCCTCCCTCCCACAAGTCGCAAGTCCTATTAAAATGGCAGAATTCTAGATAGCCGATTTGAGCAGCTTCTTCCAAGAGTATTTCCAATGACCGCAACCACCCCCTCCCTCGCCAGCCAATACGACTCCGCCCTGACCGAAACCAAATGGCAGAAATTCTGGGAAGATAACCAGATTTTCAAAGCCAATCCCCATGCGGGCGGGGAACCTTACAGCGTTGTCATTCC
>JALOOP010000197.1 GCA_025454315.1 Oculatellaceae cyanobacterium Prado106 | reverse complement strand
ATTAAGGGGGGTGAACCGGGAGCTTGGCGATGTTACGAAGCATTTCGCCAGTAGCAGCAACCTTGGGGGACTTTGAGTTCCATGAATTTTTGCGGATTGCGCTTTGAAGCCTCCTACAAAGCCTTCCCAAAGACTCATTAAAGACTCATTAAGACTCATCGAAGGCTTGGCTCCCCCAAAGTTGGGGGTCGGGGGGCGCAAAATCCACGAGGGTAGACAGATCCATGCCCTGTGTGTACCCAGTAGCTCCCTAGGGAGAGGGATTTAGGGTGAGGGCAACCGCATTATATTTAGCTGCCGAGTTTAGTCAGTTCTGGGTGATTAAGGAACTGCCATCGACCCTTTCACCAGTTGGGTCAGGCAAATTCAAGATGTGGGTTGCTGCCAGCGATCGAGAATATCTTTGAACAGAACCTCCTCGATCCAAGCCTTAATGACCACGGTCAAGGGGATGGTCATGAATAGTCCGAGAGGGCCAAAAAAGATAGTAATGAAGATTTGCGAGGTTAAGGGGGCCGCAGGCAGGAGGGCGACCTGGTTGGCCATGACGGTGGGAGTCAGCCAATAGCTTTCAATGTTTTGGATGATGAGGTACAAAATGAGGACGACCGGGGCTTTCCAGGGTTCGTCTAGGAAGGCGCGGCATGGGCAAGAGCCAGCGGAACTTGTAAAATCCACAGCACGAGCCAACTGCAAAAGCCAATAAACACCATCTCAATTAAAGCGCCACGAATCCAATGTTCTAGTCCTGTTGCACAACGGTTCAAAATATCTTCCACGCGAGGACGATAAAAGGCTGGAAAGAACCAAATAAATGCCTGACGATAGGACTGGGGGTTGATCAACAACATGACGGCAAGGGCAATCACAAATGCCAACTCTGCGATCGCCCCAATGGAATTGGTAAACCAAAAAATACCCTGGCGAAACAGATTAACCAGCATCGGCTGTAGTCTTTCTAGCAGACCATCAATGTCAGGAATATTCGGGAAATAAGGCTCTAACACTGCGGTTTCAACCCAATCAATTCCCTGCTGAATTGCTTCGATGCCCACAGGAAAAATGGTGACTAGCTCTCCCAACTGCGAAATCAGGGGCGGCACAACAATGAGAAACACACCGATCGCCACGATGAGCAGCGTCATGATCACCATAAAGATCGCCCAGCCTCGCTTCAGCCGCCAGCGCTGCAATCGACGCACCACGGCATTGAGAATGGTCGCTAGGACGATCGCCGTAAACACCAAGAGAACAGGCTGCCTAATCTGCCAAAGAATGTAGAGTGACACAGCCAATGCGATGATCCCTAACCATTGCCCGATCTTCATGTTTTGCCTCAGAAGGGTACGTGCGATCGCCAAAAATCTTCCATGGGTGCCATGCTTCAAGCGTCTTTGAATTCTACTTTAAGGTAAACCCATTAGCCACGATCGCCCGCCCAACTTAAGAGGGATTTTATTGGCTGAAGCCTGCTTAATCCGTCTGCAAGAATGGCGATGTCTATCCTGTGAAGGAGTTGTTCAAAATGGCTTTTTAGCTAGGGTATGTCCAAATGCGATCGCCGAGGAATTCACAGAGCAGGGTCAATCAGCGAACATGAGATACCAGTCAGCATGACCGTGAGCATGACCGTGGGCATGACCGTGAACCTGACCGTGAACCTGACCGTGAACCTGAGATGACAAAACACGAATCTTGGTTCTATGAGATCACAGATGACAATCCCCGTTGACAATCCCTTGTCAATCCCTTGTCAATCCCTGCTGATCATCTCTGCGGCTGAGTTGATTCGGCTTTTAGAATTAAACATGAAATAAACTGAAATTCTTTTCCCAGGGCATCCAGACGGAAGACAAGCTTCTGTGTGTCCCTACGTTTTGGATTCAAAATTTCAGCTTATTTCCTGCTCATTCCTGAGATGATTCTTGGGCGCATCAATTGGCAACACATCAATTGGCAACACATCAATTGGCAACAGATGGTTTAGAAGTTTGGGATGGTTTAGAAGTTTGGGAGGATAGGATGCAGATCACCGTTGGACCGCCAATTTTGACCATTAATCACAGCAGCACTTTCATGTCCACCGACTTGTCAGGGCAGGTGCAATCGGATGGTTATTTGGGAATTTTCTCAGACGATACTCGGTTCCTCAGTTATTATGCTTGCTACATCGACGGACACCCCTGGACTAGGGTGACCTCAACCGCCACAACCTACTACACCGCACAGATTCATCTCACCAATCCAAAATTTCGATCGCGCCAAGGCACCATTGCCGCCGGGACGATCGCCCTGATTATTAACCGAGTCGTCGAGTCCGGCATTCACGAAGAGTTACACCTGACGAACTATGGACAGGAACCCGTCAGTTTTAATCTGGAAATTTCGATGCGATCGGACTTTGCGGATATTTTCGAGATTGAATTCGGCGATTATGTCCGGCGAGGACACATTGAAACAACCTGGGAGATTGATCAGCGACGCTTATCCACGACCTACACCAATGGGGAATCTCATCGCCGCAGCTTGATTTATCAGATTGGTCAATGTCCTTCCTCAGTTCACTATGCCAACGGCAGGCTCACCTTTGAAATCACCCTAGATCCGGGTGAAACCTGGTCAGCGAACAACAGTTACATTTTGGTGGAAAACGATCGCATTCGAGAAGTCAGCGATTATTCCTACGATGCCGCTGTTGATCCAGAGCAGATAAACACCAACATTGAGCGGTTGCATCAGGACTGGTGCCGATCGACCACTAAACTTTCAACCTCTAATCAATTGGTAGAACAGGTCTATCAGCAGTCGATCGCCGATTTAGGTGGATTGCGACTGTTTGATTATGATGCGGGTTCTGATATTTGGGTGGCGGCAGCCGGGGTGCCTAAATTTTTGACGCTTTTTGGCCGTGATAGCTTGATTACTAGCCTGCAAACCATGATGGTGCATTCTGGCTTTGCATTAGGGGCGCTGCATCAACTCGCAAAGCACCAATCTACCGAATACGACGACTGGCGCGATGCCCAACCCGGTAAGATCTTGCATGAAGTTCGACAGGGTGAGTTAGCTAGACTCAACCAAATTCCCCACACGCCCTACTACGGTACGGCTGATGCCACTCCCTTATTTTTGATTACGCTGCATGAAACCTGGAAGTGGTTGGGCGATGATTCGCTGCTGAAAACCTATCGCACTGCTATCTATCGCGCCTTGGATTGGCTAGATCGAGATGGCGATCGCGATGGTGACGGCTTTCAGGAGTACCAGAAGCGCTCTTCTGCGCCCTATAGCATTGACAACCAGGGCTGGAAAGATTCCCATGATGCGATCGTCTATCCCGATGGCAGCCAGGTGCCAACGCCGAAGGCATTGTGTGAACTTCAGGGGTATGCCTTTGATGCTCGAATGCGGATGGCGGAGGTGTTCGATCGGTTAGGGGAACGGGAACAAGCCAACGAACTGCGGCAAAAGGCGAGTCAATTGCGCGATCGCTTTGAGGAGAAATTTTGGTCAGAAGAACAGGGCTTCTATGCGCTGACGCTTGACCCGGATAAGCAGCCTGTACATGCGATCGCCTCTAACGTCGGACATTGCCTGTGGAGCGGGATTATTCGCCCCGATCGGGGAACTCGTGTGGCAGAACGCTTCATGGCACCAGATATGTCCAACGGCTGGGGCATCCGCACTCTGAGCGCTGAGAATCCGGCTTATAACCCATTCTCTTACCATTGTGGTTCCGTTTGGCCACATGATAATAGTTTGACGGCTCTGGGGCTGAAGCGGTACGGCTGTTCCCAAGCTGTTGCTGAAGTGGCAAAAGGCATCTTTGATGCGGCAGGTTTCTTTAGCAGCTATCGACTCCCGGAGTTGTTTGCTGGAATTGAACGGAAACCTGGCTCGTTCCCCGTCCCGTACAAGGATGCTAACGTGCCGCAAGCCTGGGCAGCCGCCAGTGTGTTTCAGCTATTGCAGGCCATTCTGGGACTACAGGCCGATGCGCCAAACGGTTGTCTAACGGTTGATCCGGTTTTACCCGATTGGTTACCCGATATCACGCTCCGCAATATTCAAGTGGGCAATGCTCAGGTGAGTTTACAGTTTTGGCGCGAGGGCGAACACACTCGCTGGGACGCAACTGTGAATCAGGGAAACATTGAAGTGAGACAGCAGGCTTGGCAACCTTGGGAAACACGAGAGTACGCTAAACTGTGATGAATCTACTTCGATGACTCTGATGATTCATGGATCAGGTACAAGATGATCCTTTGGGTTTCATGCGATCGTGAGGAGCTGGATATCATGGTAATTGTCTAGCTCCTCAAAAATCTCAACGATTCTATCGGGATTCCTCCATGAGCGATCGCAACATTCGCTCCACTTCCTTGGCATTGCGAACGCCCTTAAACCCAATGTCCTCCTTGCGTTCATCTCCCTCGCTGTCCTTCCAAGAGCGAACGCCCAACATCACATCGCCCATTCCCGATCGATATTCTCGTCGATGAAGATTTTGAATCTCATGGGGGAAGAAACTGCGAATCTGGGTTTTGCCCATGCCCTCGAAGGCGATCGCCCTTTTATTCGTAATCAAATATACCGCGTTGCCCCGCTCATACCAAGCCCAAAACGGCCCCACTAACATAGCCACTCCAATCAATACAAAGGGCACACCAAACAGCCCAAAGATGAATTGCATTGGAATCCCCTGTCGCCAGTCTGGCCAGCGAAATCCCCAGGCACCCCAGATCCAGAAGATCGCGAATCCTGTCCAAGGCACCGCAAAGATCCAGACCGCAACCACGGCGATAACGAGTTCGAGCAAATTGCGAGCAGGACGCTCAATCCAGCGAATGTTTTCTCCGGGATCGAGTTCGCGATCGATTCGCTCTCGCATGAACTTGGGAATGGATGTGGGATGCTGCATTATGTGAGTCTAGGGAGATATGAGCATTTTGAGTATTCCGCTCTACAGCAACTGTTCCCTTCGTCCGGTCGTTTGATACTCATCAAAGGAAAGAGCTGCTTAATCTTAAGACAAATCTGCGTCGCCAGTGGAATGATATCAGTGGAATGATATTAGTGGAATGATACAGGATACCGACGCGGCTACCAGCATCAAGCAGGGGTGGAAGAAGTTTGGGAATGCCTCAGAGTGAAGAGCCTGTTCGATATTGCTCAAGCTCATGGATAGCAAGCTTAACAGCAGATGATCTGGAGTTCTGACTCTGGACGCTCTGACGATCTGTGGAGAGGATGGGAACGGTCACAATGGGCGATCGCAAACTGCGTAGACGGAGTTGTAAGGGAAGGGTACTTTGCTTACAAGGGGATATGCTATGCTAAAGTCACCTCGCAGCGGAGGACAATCCCCAATGCTCAGCACTCCATCCCAGCAAAAACTCACCTTTGAGCAATTCTTAGAACAGTGCCCTGAAGATGGCCGCTATGAGTTGGTGAACGGAGAAAATGTGAGCATTCTAGCGACTCGGCAGCACGAAGATGTGGCAGATTTCCTTGCCAAGCGGCTAGACCAAGAGGTGGATCGAGTAGGACTAAAATACAAAGTTTCTGGTCGAATTGTGCTGGCGACTCAAACCGTAACTGGTGTTGAACAGGGGCGCTTTCCGGATGTGAGTGTGGTGGATTTAGACCAGTGACGTTCTAACCGCAGAGACTACAATGCTTTACGTGAGCCAATCCAGCTTGTGGCTGAAGTGGTTTCTACGAATTGGGAAGATGATTATGTTGATAAGCTCGACGAGTACCGCCGCCTGGGGATTTTGGAATACTGGATCGTCGATTATTTAGCGTTAGGTAGTCGCGCTTATCTGGGAAATCCGAAACAACCGTCCGTTCTGGTTTATAGACTCAACGACCAGCAGCAGTATGAAATGCAGCGGTTTCAAGGGGATGATCGCATCTTCTCCCCTACCTTTCCTGCGCTCAATCTCACAATGAACGACATCTTGCAGTCATAAGTCTCGAAATGGCCTATGACTGGGACGCTCTGTTTTCGTTGGAGAGCGATCGTCGTCAGTCACTTGAGATTGCTGCTGAGGCGTAACGAGATCTCTAATGATTACAGGTTCTTCGATCAGTTCTTCAACTTTTGTCGAGTTTTCAACTTTTGTCGAGTCTGACTCCGCTTGTTTCGCCAGGTTTGGGTTGGGGCTTTCGGCTTCGTTCACCATCCACTCCTCACTTGCTTTGACCTAGATAATGATTCTTGTACCCACTCAATCAAAATCTACAACCGTACAATAACACAGCCCATTCAATGAGCAAATTACCCTTATGAAAGTTGAAGATTAAATCCGGTAATTCTTGTGGGATGGGCATCTCGCCTGTCCTCGCTCTATGACAGGCGAGACGCCTATGCCACAAATCCCCGATTATTTTCTCAACTTTCATGAGGGTAATTTAAGGGCTGCCCATATCTCTCTTGCTCTGTTGCTCTGTTCATGCGGCTTGTTCGTTAAGCTGATTGGCATCTAGATTGATAGCTTTTCCCTTATCGTGGCACGGTTTTAGAATCTGGTTTGTGCAAACTAAAAGTCGTTTAACTTATCCGCTATTTCCCTGTCTTGTCTCTAGGCGTATTGACTGATACTCATTACGTTGTATTTAACGGTGAGATCTATAACTCTGCTGTCCATCTGAGGTTGTAGCATTAGTAATCAACCCCATCCTTCAGGAAGGGTGACACAGATAGATTAAGCAATTGACACAGCATCATTTATTCGTGGTCTGATAAGTTTTCAAATTTCTCCTGCTTCTCTCACTCTTTTCTCACCTTAAATCTTTTATAGTGATGGATATGATGCTAGAGATGACTCTTGGAAAGAGCTTCTCTAGATGAGAGATTCTTTATTATGGGCAACTTGTCTAATGGAAAATTAATTCTACAGAAAGGCTGTGTTCAGGAGGGTTTCAAAAATGACAACCTTAGCGAGGCGATCTCAATTACTACGGAATCCTCTGATCTGGATATCACTCTTGATCATTATTCTGACTTATGTGGCGACGACGCTTGGGTTGTTTTGGGGCGATCGCACTTCAATCCCATCCTTCATTACGGCTCAGGGACAATTTGTACTGTTATATGGGCAGGGCTTATACGCCTACGACACGATTTTTGTGGGTGCGGTAGGACTGCTTGCCCTAGTTGTCATCATCGGGATTCTTAAAAATATTCCAAACTCAGCTTCCCTTGCAGCGACTCAACAGGATTCCTGTGATCAGTGACACTCCTCCTTAAAGAAATATTTTGTAGAACAACAATCTCTGAAGAACAGTAGACCTGCTGATTCTTTCAACGCATCATTCCCTGGCATTCTAGAAAAAGTAATTCTATCTCAAGGAGGTTGGCCTTCGATCGTAACCTCCTCAATTTACAACTTCATCTGTTGGTGAAGATTATTGGTGCATTCTGCCTGTAGGAGAAGAGAGATGACTCAGATACAACTTGTTGCGGTTGAAGTGGAACGATCCGCCGCTCCACAGCCTGTTGAAGCCAGTCCATCTCCGATGACCACAGGGATTTGGCTTGGCGCACTGCTGGGCTTGTCTTCGCTGTTGGGGTTTATGGCAATTTTTGCAGAGGTTGTATGGGAAGCCGTCAAGCATCGAAAGGAATCTCAGCGAGTTTACTCCAAAGCGAACCTGACCTCCAGCGAAATTCCCTGTAGAAACTGCAAATATTTCAAAAAAAACCTGTATCTCAAATGTGCCGTTCATCCTTCTGCCGTGATGACCAGTGATGCGATCGGCTGTGCTGACTATTGTTCTGCTACGACGAGGAAAGGGCGATCGCCACTCAGCCCAGATTGATCCTACATTTCAGCGAATGATTGCCCTTCCCATCAGCGTGATCTTTATCAATGCAGAACCTTACACCTTATAACAGGCTCAGAGTAAACAGGCTCAGAGTAAAATTGAGAATTGCTTAGGAGAAACAACTCTCAGTGGAAGACTCGGCAGATTCTCAGGGGTGTTTATGAGCAAACGAATTTTAATTCTGACCCTGGGTTCACGAGGCGATGTTCAGCCTTACATCGCGCTTGGCAAGGGACTGAAACGGGCAGGCTTTGAGGTGACGCTGGCCACTGATCCTAGTTTCTCTGAGTTTGTCTCTGGTCATGGCTTGGAGTTTGCATCTTGTGGGGCAGCTTTTGGCCAACTCATTCAGACGGACGCAGGCAAAGCGGCTTTAGCTGGCAAAAACAAGTTTAGCTTCAAGGAAATCAAGTCTATCCTGCTGCAAGTGATGGATGAAGCCTGGGCGATCGCTCAACAGGTGCAGCCCGATTCGGTGATTTATCATCCCAAACCTCTGGCGGGTTATCACATTGCAGAAAAGCTAAATGTGCCGGGATTTCTGGCTATGGCGCTGCCTGCTTATTCACCGACGAAAGCCTTCTTTAATCCTGTGTTTGGTGGGGGCGATCGCGGTTCATGGCTCAAGCGCCTCAGCTATACGCTATTCCTCAAAGCGATGGTTCTGCCCTATCGCGGTTTGATCAATACCTGGCGGCGCGAAAAACTAGGGTTACCGCCCTTTCAGGATGATACAACCCTCAACGGGCATCCGGTGTCCAAACTCTATGCCTACAGCCCACAGGTGCTGCCTGTTCCCAGCGATTGGGATGAATCTTCGATCGCAACCGGATACTGGTTTCTAGATGCTGATCCAAACTGGCAACCGCCCTCTGATTTGGTGGCGTTTTTAGGGCAGGGTTCGCCTCCGGTCTACATTGGCTTTGGCAGTATGGTGCCCATGGATGCCCAAAGGACGACTCACCTGGTTTTGGATGCGGTCAAGCGATCGGGACAGCGGGCAGTTCTGGCGACGGGTTGGGGAGGGTTGTCTCCTACTGAGATTCCAAGCCATGTCTATGTTCTGGAGTCGGTTCCGCATGATTGGTTGTTTCCTCAGTGTGCGGCGATCGTCCATCATGGTGGAGCGGGGACAACGGGCGCGGGATTGAGGGCGGGTAAACCGATGATGATTTGTCCGTTTTTTGGCGATCAGCCCTTTTGGGGAAGACAGGTGTTTGAGTTGGGGGTGGGGGCGCGTCCGATTCCTCAGAAGCAATTGACGGCAGAATTGTTGGGGCAAGCGATTCGATCCCTGGTGGCAGATTCCAACATGCGTCAACAGGCCGAAACGTTAGGGGAACAGATCCGGGCTGAAGATGGAGTGGGGAGGGCGATCGCAATCATAGAAGGGGCTTTGAAGCCATGAATTCAATCAGGAACCTTTTAGTCGTTGCTGAATTCAACAACGACTAAACCCCTTAACTGGTGGGGACAGCGTCTTCAACCGGGCGAATGATCGCAGGTGTTGGTGAGACTTCCGGCTGGAAAATGGCTTGGAGTGCCTGATCCAGCGTTTCGGTCATGACAATTCGATTTTCATAGGCGACGACGACGCGGACGAGGGTGGGCAGACTGTTTTGGGTAGCTTCCAGGTAGATGGGTTCCACGTAGAGCAGGGATTGTTCGATGGGAATGATCAGCAGGTTGCCCTGGATGGCTCTGGAGCCTTGGCGGTTCCAGAGGGAGATTTGCTGGGAGATGATGGGGTCTTGGTTGATACGGGCTTCGATTTGTTCAGGGCCGTAGATGAGGCGTTCCTTGGGAAAGGTATAGAGCAGGAGCCGACCGTAATTTTCGCCGTCGGTGCGAGCTGCTAACCAGGCCACGAGGTTGTTGCGCTGGCGGGGAATGTAGGGCAGCAGTAGGATAAATTCTTCAAATGGAACGTTGGGCAGACTCGTGATCAGATAGTAGGGTTCAACCGGACGCGCCTCACTGCCGTAGATTTCATTGGGCACTTGCCACTGGTCTTCCCGGTTGTAGAAGACTTGGGGATCGGTCATGTGGTAGATCATCAGGCGATCGGATTGCAGCCGGAAGAAGTCAACGGGATAACGCACATGCTGACGGATGGCGGGAGGCATGGCGCTGATAGGTTGCAGGAGATTGGGAAAGATTTTTGACCAGGTTTGGATCATCGGATCGCTGGCATCGGCTACATAGAAGCGCACCGAGCCGTTGTAGGCATCAATGACGACTTTGACCGCGTTGCGGATATAGTTGACGTTGGTGGTGGCGGGTTCGGAGTAGGGATAGCGATTGCTGGTGGTGTAGGCATCGACGATCCAGTAAAGGTAATTTTGATCGGGGTTGGTGGGAAGCGCTACCGGATTGGCTGGGTCGGAACTGGCATCTGCTGCGACCAGGTAAGGATCGCTGTCGTATTGGAGAAAGGGGGCGATCGCCCGAATTCGCTGGTTGATGTTACGACGAAACAGGACTTTGGTTTGGGGCGTGAATTCTTGAGTCACCAAAATCCGCCAATCCCTCAAATAGAGGGCAAACATTGCCTTTCTCCACCAGGATCGAATGGGAATCCCGCCTAGTCCATCATAGGTGTTGTAGGTGTTGTCATCGCCGCTCGGGAAATCGAGTTCGCGCTGGCGTGTCCCCGTCATGACATAGGTATCGGTGATTTCGCCGTAGTAGAGACGGGGTCTGCCAATGGGAATGCTGGCGCGAATTGCGGGGCTAGAGGTGACCAGTGCGCCATCGACTTCATCGCCGATATCTTTGACAAAGTACTCGGGAAGTCCGCCTGCACCCACAGTGTTGACCGGGCTGAGGGTGAAGCCATAGCCATGGGTGTAGATCAGGTGGCGATTGATCCAGGTTTGCGCTTCTTGGGGAACATTGTTGTAGTCTAATTCTCGGGCTGCAATCAGCACCTGTCGCTGTTCAGTTTCAGGGAGAGACGGAACAGGCGGGAGAGGCGCAGATTGCTCAGCGGGTGCTGCCGGACGTTGGCTGGGAGCTTCAGTTTGCAGAGTGTAGCGATCGACATCTGCATCGGGGAAACGATAGTAGAGGCGAATTTGCTGAAGCTGGCGGTTGGTGTCGAGCAGGGGACGCTGATCCCAGAGGCGAATGTTGCGAATGGTCAGGGGATTGGCCTGGAGATCGGCTTCACTTAGATCTCCTTCAGGGTTGAAGGTTTGGACATCGATCGCATTGAGACCAAAGGCTTGACGAGTCAGGGCGATCGTCCGTTCAATGAAGGGACGTTCCTGCTCCAATTCGTTCGGTTGCACAATGAGATATTGCACCGCTTCGGGAACGAAAAATCCAGCAGCGGCACAGAGGGCATAAACGATCAGCCCAATGCCAACCCACCGCCGTCGTTTCGATCGAGGCCGCCAAAAGATCCAACGCCAGAGTAAATACCCTGCAATGATGAGGGCGATACTTCCTAGAATGCTATAGGCAGGCAGTTGAGCATAGATGTCGGTATAGCTTGCGCCATAGGTGACACCACGGGGAGAATACAGCAGTTCGTAACGGCTCAGACCATAGGCCGAGGCAACGGCTAGCATAAACACCCCACTCACCCCGAACAAATGGCGCTGCTGGGGCGGTGAGAATCCAGGAAACCGAGCATCACTGAGGCTGTTACCGGACAAAAGATAGGTCAAGGCGACGGCAATCAAGCCGAATAGCGAAAGGCCAATCTCCCATAAAACAAGCAGTTCGACCAGCGGCAAGGCAAAAACATAAAAGCTAATATCCCGATTAAAGACCGGCTCAGTGGCATTAAAAGCAGTGGGATGAAAAAATTGTAAAAGGGTCGCCCAATGTTGGGAGAAAATGTAGCCCAAGATCAGACTGAATCCAAGGGCGATCGCATTCAACACCCTAGGATAAACCATCAGCAAAACGGCGACTCCTCCAGCCAGCAATCCATACCCCAGTTGGGTACTAATCTGCTGTCCAATTTGCCAAATGGCAATGGCATTAAAGATAGAAGTGGTCGTTGGCACTTGGACGTTACTCAACTGCCAGTAACGCACCGCAATCTGCCCATAGTGAACCAGCATCAGGGCAATGATGAAGCTCAATCCAAAGGTCAGGGGCAGTAGAATTTTGAGCGGAGACGAAAGGATAAAATTTCCAGGGTCAGACGGATGTTTTTTGACCCGTACTGGCGGAGCAGGCGGATTGAGGAGTTCAGGCCGGAGGATGGTTTGACGCTTGAGAATTGCCTCTCGAATGCTCTTGGGAGGGTCGCTGGTGACAGGTCTAGAGGGGAGTGTTTCGGGGGGCGGAGGGGCGATCGCCGCATATCTCAATCGTTGGGCGATTTTTAGGTTCCTATGAAAATAGGCGATCGAGAGTCCCGCCACCAATGCCCCCGCCAGTCCCTGAGTCATCAGGCGAATCAGCAGCACCGGCAAATAGCCCACTTCCTGAAACCACAGCCATTCCGATACCAGTTGAGCAAGCAACCCAAGGAGCAGAATGCCGACCAGGCCCAGGATCATCCATTGTCGCCAGGATGGTCGCAAGGGCTGTCGTAAGGATTGCCGCAGGGATTGCCGCAAGGATTGAGAGACAAGTTTGAAGTACACTTTTCCTAAAGAAGAATGAATCAGAAACCGCCATATCTCCCTTATAGACGATAAAGAGTTTCTCTAGACCATCGAAAGATATTCTTTAGGAGAAAGCAATCCTCAGTCCCCGTAAACCCCAGCAATTGATACAAAGCGATACAATTTCAATGATCAGATCATTGATTAAATCAATGATCTAAATGATCTAATCGTTGATCAATGTCACTAAGACAACGATCCGAACCGCCCCCCACCCCCCAACTTTGGGGGAGCCGAGCCTTCAAAGTCCCCCATTTTTAATGCTGCTGGCGAAATGCTTCGTAACATCTTCAAGCTCCCGGTTTACCCCCCTTAATCCCCCCTTACAAAGGGTGGAAACCAGCCACCTGACTCATTGCATGAGCTTTAGGAAAAATCCGGAAGTTCGGTCCCCTCCCCTTTGCAAGGGGAGGGTTAGGGTGGGGTAATAGCCCAGCGAT
>JALOOP010000196.1 GCA_025454315.1 Oculatellaceae cyanobacterium Prado106 | reverse complement strand
GAGATTCAGCAGATTCAAAGTCCCCCAAAGTTGGGGGATTTAGGGGGCGCAAAACCCCGAAGCGAAGTCGATCATGATTTGTGTGTACACAGTAGGTTAAGAGGGGGAAAGGGGAAAGGGAAAAGGGAAAGGGGAGATATGAAGCGATCGTCTCTGTTTCACTGTCCGTCTTAGATTTATCTCAGAAATCTTCATCAACCCCTCGTTGTTCTTAAAGCCGCAGAAGCAGGGCATTGGTTCCCCTTCCCCTTTTCCCCTTCCCCTTTTCCCTTTCCCCCTTCCCCCAGAAAGAGCTATCATGATCCCGCTGATCGCCCCTACCCGCCCATGGTTCAAACTGTGATTTCCGATGCTCCGACTATTTTGCGCGTTCAGCCTCCCCGTGCCCATGCCCTTGATGCTCTGCGCGGGTTGGCCATTCTGGCGATGATTTTTTCGGGCACGATTCGCTTCAGGATTTTGCCCGCCTGGATGTACCATGCCCAGAATCCACCGCCGACCCATGTTTTTAATAAGGCGATCGCCGGACTCACCTGGGTGGATGTTGTCTTTCCACTGTTTTTGTTTACCATGGGCGCGGCCATTCCCTTTGCCCTGTCGCGCAGGTTGCAGCGCGGCTGGTCACCGCCTAAGATTATTGTCTCCATCTTCAAGCGTGGCTTTTTGCTGGCCGCTTTTGCGATCGTCGTCCAACATTTTCGTCCCTTCACCATCAACTCCAAGCCGACCACCATGACCTGGATACTGGCCTTACTGGGGTTTGGCCTGTTGTTTTTGATGTTTAGCAATTGGATTGCGTTTCGGAAATGGGCTAGGTATCGGCGGGTCTTTCCTTTGGTGGGATGGGTGGTGGCGATCGCCCTCATCACCCAATTGTCCTACGGCGGCAAAGGCTTTGATCTCAATCGTAGCGATCCCATCCTGATGGTGTTAGCCAATATGGCAGTTTGGGGTTCACTGGCTTGGCTGTTTACCCGTTTCAATATCCGGTTTCGACTCGGAATTTTAGTCTTCCTTTTGGCTTTACAATTCTCTGCGGGTTCTGAAGGCTGGGTGAAAACCCTTTGGTCATCGTCTCCGGTGCCCTGGCTGTTCCAGTTCTATTACCTGAAGTATCTCTTTATCGTGATTCCTGGAACGATCGCTGGAGATTTCATTCTCCAACGATCGCAGCATCGTCTTCTGCCCCAAACCGCCCAAGACAGCGAGTTTCAGGAGCATTATGATCATTATGAGGAAGATTGGCAAGACGGTCGAGTACAGCAACAGCGCTGGTTAATCCTGGGATCGATGCTGATGCTATGCTTTGTCCTGCTCGTGGGTTTGCAGTCTCGAACGGTGTTCTTGACCCTGCTGATGTGTGGGGCGATCGCTGCTGCCACCTGGCCCCTGTTTGCCAAACTCCAGGATGAAACCGGATTCCTGATCCAAAGGCTTTACCAGTGGGGCGTTTTTTGGCTATTCCTGGGACTCTGCTTTGAACCCTTCCAGGGGGGAATCCACAAAGATCCTTCCACCTATAGCTACTACTTTGTGACCACGGCGATCGCCCATTTCCTCCTGATTGCCCTGACCATCCTGATCGACTATTTCCACCAGAAAAAAGCCTGCCAGTTTCTCATCGACAGTGGCCGCAATCCGCTCATTGCCTATGTCGCCTTCGGCAATCTGCTCTGGCCCCTGCTTCACTTGACAGGCTTAGAAGATCGGATTCTAGAACTGACCAATCAGCCCGTTCTGGGGGTTCTAAAAGGAGTTGCTTATACCTTGCCGATCGCCCTTCTCACGGTCTACTTCACTCGCATCAAACTCTTCTGGCGCATCTAATACAACCCAAACCTGATACAATCGCGACCTAATAGACCCTCAACTATGGTGTTCCGGTTTGATTTTTGAAATATTTATTGAAAGGAGGGTCAGGCGCAGCCTGACCCTCCTTTCAATAAATATTGCGGATCACGATATTGCGTTCTGATTTAATAGAAACCAAAGAACTCTTGAAGAAATAGCAGGCTAGCGATCGCTCCCTCTCACAAAAGCCAGATACTGCACCGACATCTCATAGCCATTGATATTGCCTTGTTCATCAAACAGTTTAGCTGCCGTTTGTAAATCCGTGGTGGCTCGTCGTTGCCGACCGATCGCATAGTAGGCTAAACCCCGACTGCCGTAAGCATCCGCAGCGTCTGGTTGGAGACGAATCGCGTCACTGAAATCGGCGATCGCTTTGCGGTACTCGCCAAGGGTGGTGTAAAAGATACCGCGATGATAGAACGCATCGGAGAGTTGGTCATCGAGTTCGATCGCCTGATTAAAGTCGGCCAGTGCCGCATCGGCATTGCCCTGTTCGGCGTGGATGGTGCCGCGTTGGCTGTAGGCAGGGGCATAGTTGGGATTGATGGCGATCGCTTGGTCAAAGTCTGTACGGGCACGCTCTAGATTGCCCTGGATGGCATAGGCAAGGCCGCGATTGCAGTACGCTTCTACCGAACGGGGCGCAGATTCAATTACCTTGGTAAAGTCGGCGATCGCACCTGCAATATTGCCCCGGTCTAAGCGCCGAAGACCACGTTTTAGGAACTGGTCGAGGGTGACGGGGCCAAACTGGGTAGATTCCGTGGACGATGCTGGAGCAGCCGATGTCGCCGGAACCGTTGACGCTGGAACCGTTGACGCTGGAACCGTTGACGCTGGAACCGTCGGCTGGGTCGAAGGGGATACGGGGGGCTGTGCAGCCGCTCGACCGGAGAAAACTAGCCCACTCAGCAGCAGCGCTGAACTAATCGCTGAACTAATCGCTGAACTGATTAATGAACTGGCAAGGGCAGTACCCACGAAGGACGTGATCTGACGTGTGAGGTTCATTTGCGATACTCCTTAAGACGCTCCTACAGAACCGAACCGAATCATCATGACTTGGGAACGATCTCCAGTGCGACTTAGACTACAGTGCGATCGCAGAGAATTCCGGAAATCCACGGGTATTTTCGTCAACGTTGCCGTCAACCATGCCGAGTTGCCATCATCGTAGGATGCGTTAGCGCAGCGTAACGGATCGCCTACCATCCCAGTAAAAATTACAGTAGGATGCGAACGCATCGCCATACCGCATCGGTGTAACGCATCGGTAAATCGAGAATGTGTTTCGTTTAGCGATCGCCCAACGACACCCATTCCTCCACCAAAAACGGCGGCACCTTCAAATCAACCGTCGTTCCATCTGTCGTCGCCACACTCAAATACAGCGCCGTTTTCGGATCAAGCTGCGACAAAATCGGCTGCAACTCAAACTGCCCCACCGATTCAGGATGTAGCGTAAACGCAGCATCAGCGGCAGCGGTATAAAACTGTCCCTGTCGATGATCGAGCAGCAAGGGTTTAGTCGGGTCGATCGCCACAGAACCCGGAAACCCAACGAGCCTGAGTTTGATCACAAGTGGATCGGTGGGCTGGGCTTCGGTGGAACGGACTTGGAATGCGATCGCCTGCCAAGTCCGACCCGCCTGATCCACCAGTGACCATTGGGATTTGTAGAGCAGTGAGCCGGGGAAGGCCGTGGGCGACTCGTGGAACTGGCGAATTTCGGCCAGAGCCGGTTGGCTAAACAGTAGGCCACCGCAGAGCAGCAGCAAGAGCAGCAGCAGACTGATGATCGCCACTGTTCTAAAGTACACCCGGTTTAGAAAGACGATTCGGAAAGGATTCACTGAAGTGATGAACTGCATCATACTTGGGGCTATGGGGCTGATGGACTGGCGATAGGGCGATCGCATCCCCCATTATCCAATGCTCGTGAAGCTTAGACGGCATCTGGGAAGGAATTTTGGAAGAAATATTGGAAGGAATTTTAGAGGGAATTTTAGAGGAAATCTTAGAGGAAATCTTAGAGGGAATCTTAGAGGGAATTTGGGAAGGGGCGATCGCACTTTCCCCGATTATTCAACGGCCATGAATCTTGGACGTGAATCTTGGAGATGAATCTTGGTGATGAATCTTGGTGATGAATCTTGGGAATGAATCTTGGTGATAACTTCTGGCAATGCATCTTGGAATGAATTTTAGAGGGAGCGATCGCCCCTTCGCGTGAGATTCATCATTGCTACAAATTCCAGGGGGCTAATTGCAAAGTTTTGTAAACTCACTATAAATTAAGGAGGGAATCACCACAAAAAAAGCGGGAGCAAGATATGGAAACCCTCGTAGATGGCAATGAGCGCACCGCTCCTCAGCCGATCGCCCTGACCGCAGGCGGCAGCGACCCCGAGCGCTTTGACTGGCAGGAAGTCTGGTACCCCGTGCATTACGTGATGGATTTAGCGCGCGATCGCCCCACGCCCTTCACTCTGCTCGACCAGGATTTAGTCATTTGGTGGGACTCCCCGGCGCAAAGCTGGCGCGTCTTTGCCGACCAATGCCCCCACCGTCTGGCTCCGCTGTCCCAAGGGCGGGTGGCCGAAGATGGCCTGCTGGAATGCCCCTACCACGGCTGGGCGTTTGCCGGGGCTGGCGATTGCCAACGCATTCCCCAACAGTTGGAAGGGGGCAGCGCTGAAACTTCGCCTCGGGCTTGTGTGCGATCGTTTCCCACCGCAGTCCGGCAGGGCTTGCTGTTTGTCTACGCGGGGCAACCGGACAACGCCGACCAAGTGGCGATTCCCATTGTGGAAGCCCTGGAAGAAGAAGCCGACCAGTGGATTTGCCTCAACACCTTCCGCGACCTGCCCTACGATGCCCTCACCCTCCTGGAAAATGTCCTGGACTCCAGCCACCTGCCCTTCACCCATCACCGCTCGGTGGGCAACCGTGCCAACGCCACCCCCGTCGAACTGGAAATGGTGGAATCTGGAAAATTAGGCTTTCGCGGCACCTGGCCCGAAGGCCCTCGACGCGGCAAGCTGGGTCGGCAAGACACCCAGTTCATCGCGCCCGGATTGATGTGGCATGATCTAATCTCAAAACAGTTCGGAAGGACTCTCACGGTCGTTTACGCAACCCCAATTCGCAAAGGCAAATGTCGTCTCTTTGCCCGCTTCCCCTTCAAGTTCTCCTCAAAGCTGCCAGGATTCTTCATCAAACTCACGCCCCGCTGGTATTCCCACATCAACCAAAACGCCATCCTGGAAGACGACCAGATTTTCCTACATTTCCAGGAGCGCTACCTAGAAGCCAAAGGCGGCAGTGCCAATGTGGCTCGGGCGTTTTATTTGCCCACCAAGGCCGATCGCTTTGTCTTCGAGTTTCGCCAATGGGTCAACCAGTACAGCATCGACCCGTTCCCCAACCAAACCCTACCCCCGCCGCTGTCCCAGGAGCAGTTGCTCGATCGCTACCATTCCCACACTGAAAAATGCGGCAGTTGTCGCACTGCTCTACGTCGAATGCAGCAGGTGAGAACGGGTCTGGTGGGTGTGGCGGCGATCGCCTGGTGCATCACGCCACTGCTCATGGTCTTAAGCCAGGGTTCTTTGGGAGGAGCGATCGCCACCACCCTGATCAGCCTAGCCGCAGTCATCGCCTGGTGGAGACTGGGCAAACTGGAGCGCGGCTTCTATGAAGGACGGGCGATTCCGCCCCGGAACTTGCCAGAGAAGCGATCGAAGTCCTAGATTTGTAGATTACAGGAAAGGAGCAATCCCCCAAAAGCCTAAAAAAGGCAGACTCTGCCCACCTATCCCGCTCCCCCTTCCCTCATAATGAAAGAGTGTTACTTTACATTCCTTTACTATGGCAAGAGACTTACGGGGTTTTCTCAAACAAGTTGAGCAGCGAGGGCAACTCCGCCGCATTTCCGCCCTGGTTGATCCCAACTTAGAAATCGCTGAAATTGCCAATCGACTCTTGCAGCGAGGCGGCCCCGCCCTCTTGTTTGAAAATGTCAAAGGCTCCCCCTATCCCGTCGCCGTCAACACCCTGGGCACCGTGGAGCGAGTCTGCTGGGCAATGAACATGGAGCGCCCCGAAGAACTGGAAACCCTGGGGCAAAAGCTGGCGATCCTCTACCAGCCGCGCCCCCCCAAGAAAGTCTCTCAGGCGATCGACCTGGGCAGAGTGCTATTCGATGTCGTCAAGGCCAAACCCGGACGCGACTTCCTGCCTCTTTGCCAGCAAGTCGTCCTCAAAGATGACCAGGTTGACCTGACCCAACTGCCACTCCTGCGGGTCTATCCCGGTGATGCCGACAAGGTGATTACCCTCGGCATTATGGTGACCAAAGACCCGGAAACCAAAATCCCCAATGTCGGCGTCTACCGCCTGCAATTGCAGTCCAAAAATACCATGACCGTGCAGTGGCTCTCCATTCGCGGAGCCACCCGACACCTCCGCAAAGCCGCAGAACGGGGCGAAAAACTCGAAGTGGCGATCGCCCTCGGGGTCGATCCGCTGCTGATCATGGCGGCAGCCACGCCCCTGCCCATTGACCTTTCCGAATGGCTCTTTGCGGGCATCTACGGCGGCGAAGGGGTTAAACTCGCTCGCTGCAAAACCCTTGATCTAGAAGTCCCCGCCGATGCCGAAATGATCCTGGAAGGCACTATCACCCCCGGCGAAGTCGCCACCGACGGCCCCGCAGGCGACCACATGGGCTTCTACGGCCCCGCCAATCCCAAAGGCCCCCTGATCCGCTTCCACTGCGTCACCCATCGCAAAAATCCCATCTACCTCACCACCTTCAGCGGTCGCCCCCCCAAGGAAGACGCCATGATGGCGCTAGCGCTCAACCGCATCTACACCCCCATCCTGCGGCAGCAAGTCCCCGAAATCGTAGACTTCTTCCTGCCCATGGAAACCCTCAGCTACAAAGCCGCCATCATTTCCATCGACAAATCCTACCCCGGCCAAGCCCGCCGCGCCGCCCTTGCCTTCTGGAGCGCCCTACCCCAGTTCTCCTACACCAAATTCGTTGTCGTCGTCGATAAGTCCATCAACATCCGCGACCCCCGCCAGGTTGTCTGGTCGATCGCCTCCAAGGTCGATCCCGGACGCGATGTCTTCATCCTCCCCAACAACCCCTTCGACTCCCTCGACTTCGCTACCGAAAAGCGCGGCCTCGGCGGCAAAATGGGCATCGATGCCACCACCAAAATCTACCCCGAAACCGATCGCACCTGGGCAGACCCCCTAGAATCTGACCCCACCACCGCCACCCTCGTCGATCGCCGCTGGGCCGAATATGGCTTAGCCGACCTGCAATCCGGTGAGGCAGATCCGAATTTGTTTGGTTATGACATTCGGGGTAGGGAGTAGGGAGTAGGGAGTAGGGAGTGGGGGGGAGATCCTCTATTGTTTTCTCTCTGCGTCTCTGCGTCTCTGCGGTTAGAAAGGTTCGCCCAGAATCCCTACCGTTGAACCTGGTAATGCAGAAAGACCTCCTGCGCGATCGCCCTCACCGACAGCAACTCCAACCGAGGCGCAACTGCCGCCATAAATCCACTGCCTTCAACCGGAGTCGGAGCCGTGCTGCCGCCCAGGAGTAAGGGGCAAAGAGTCAACCAAAATTCATCGATTGCATCGATCGCCAGCAAAGCAGCGACCAACTGTCCCCCTCCCGTCACCGCCAGACGAGCGATGCCAGCAGCTTGGAGGAGAGAGAGTGCGATCGCCCAGTCCAACCCCGTCTCTGTTGCCGGAACCGAAATAACGCGCTCAAAACCAGGCTGCTCTTGCCACAAACCTGCTGCTTCAGAAGCTGTCAACAGCCAGCGCGGCACAGGCTGCCGAAAAAAGGGCCAGTCGGGATCAAGATTGACCGACTGAGAGCAAACGATTTGAATCGGTTGAAGCGGCTGGCCGCGCTGCTGCCGTTGATCCAACAAATCAGGCTGCCGAACGCTCAGCGTCGTGCCATAGGCGCGCAACGTCCCCGCCCCAAACAACACGCCATCCGCCTCCGCAATCCGAGCCTCCAGGTGCTGCTTATCGATCGCAGAACCGAATCTAGCAGGCGATCGCCCAGCATCCGCAATCTTCCCATCAGCGCTCATCGCCAGAACTACAGTGGTATGGGGACGAGGCATAGGAAGGTTGGGAGGTGGGGAGATGGGGAGGTGGGTGATTCTATGTAGGAAATATCTACGTAAATTATCTGATTAAACTGCAATTCCTAATTCCTAATTCTTTGCAGAATCGATCCAAAAATCATTTCAGCATCGCCTGAATCCTTGCCCCCCAATTCTTCAATCCTTCCCTACTCCCTAAAAGCGCAAAGATAGGAGAAATTATCAGCAAAAACTCCCCCCATCTCCCCATCCCTCATCCACTCCCCACTCCCTACTCTCCACTCCCTACTCCCCCTTCACAAAAAGCTTTGTCAATTTCCCTATCCGTAACCTTGATTTGTTTGTATCTTTATGATCTGTGCCTTTATCTGGATGAAGAATCCTTGAAGAATCGTGGATTTACGGATAGGTTGCTCACACGCTCGGTTTAGTTAGCGATTAAGCTGGAGTGTAGACTTGATCGGCAGTTGTTTTTTGGCTTTGTCATAAAACAATTCTGTGACCCCAAAGCCTAGGCGGGGTGATTGTTGTCGCTGCTGAGGGGGTGGCGGTTGCGGCTGGCGGTTGTGGCTGGTGATTGCGATCGGCGATCGCGATCGGCGGCTACGGTTGACCGTTAGTGTTGGGGAGTTAGAGTTTTGCGGGTTGGGGGAGCGGTTCACGTTGATCCGTTTTTTTGAGATGACTTGTTATAAAGTGGAACATTTCCTTGTTAGGGTTCCTGTTGGAATATCGTTATGGCTATGCTAGGACAGTCCTCCTTTCGTCGAATTCTGCTGCTGCGGATTCTGCTGCTCAGCATCCCCATTCTGTTTTTGGGGACAGGAGTGACGTTCCGTAAAGCGCGCACCAGCCTGCTCAATACCGCCAAAATTAACCTAGAGCAAAGCGCCATCCGCAAAGCCGAGACGATACAAGCCTCCATCAACGCGCTGTCCAATGCCTTGGCGATCGCCAGCCAAACCACTGCCCTGAGAACGGGTTCGTCCCTACCCGCCAAAGTTTTCCTCAACCAACTCCAGCCCAACCTGCCTGCAGAAGTCCGCTGTCTGCAAATGAAAGACATCTGGGCAGGCCAAACGATCGCCAGCACCTGCGGCAACCAAGTCGCCACTCTACGATCCACTCAAGGCTGGCCAAGACAAGACAATCCCACCGATATCAACCGCCTCAAAATCCACACCGTCGAGGTGGATAACACCCATACGGTGGCTCAGGCCGACATGGCTAGCCAACTCAACCTGATTATCAGCGTCCCGGTGTACAACGAGCAGGGACAACTCCGCTATAACCTGGCCGCACAAACGGTAATCAAACAACGCGAGGGCGCAGAACCCTGGCTGCTTCAAGGCTATACCATCGTTATTAACCAGGACGGCAAATTCCTGGCTCATCCCCTATCCGACCGAGTCGAACAGGACATCTCCCAGGAATTGGACGGACGGTTCCAAGACATCCTCAACAATATCAACCGGGGCGAATCCGGTGCCCGTCAATTGATTGGCGTTTCGGATGCTGAGACAGAATGGATTGCCGGGTTTAGTCCCGTGGCCATTCCCATCAACCGCAATGAAGAACAAACCTGGGCAGTCCTGGCGGTTACGACGACGGAGAGCGCCCTCCAGGGTCTAGAAGAAATCAAGCAAATTCTGTTGATTCTCACCGCAGGGCTGCTGGCGGCACACCTGCTGGCTATGGTCTACATGGCCAGAGATTTGGCTATGCCGATCGAACAGCTCGGTAAGTATGCGCTGCGAATTCATCGGCGCGATTCTTCTGAACGGGCACCCCGCAACTTCCGCATCCGAGAGCTAAATCACCTGGCTGAAGTGCTGGATAACATGGTCGGTCGGTTGGAGGAACGCGCGAAGGAACTAGAGTCGGCCTGGCAAGAGGCGGAAGCCGCCAACCAATTGAAAAGCGAATTTTTGGCCAACACTTCCCACGAGTTGCGAACGCCGCTGAATGCCATCATTGGCTGTATCCGTCTGGTCAAAGACGGCTGCTGTGATAGCCATGAGGAGGAAGTGGAATTCTTGGAGCAGGCGGACAAGGCGGCGATCCATCTGCTGAAAATCATCAACGACCTGCTAGATATCCAACGAATTGAGGAAGAAAAGCTGCCCCTGACGATGGAAACGATCGACCTACGTCAGATCCTCAAGGATGCCGTTGCCCTAGAAACCGTTCAAGTCAACCAAAAGGGACTGTACCTAAACGTCAAGTCCCTGTCCCATCCCATCATGATTCGAGCCGACGCGGCTCGGCTGCGGCAAGTGTTGCTAAATGTCCTCTACAACGCGGTCAAATTTACCGACGAGGGCGGCATCACGGTCGAAGCTCGGATCGAACGGACATCTACCCTCTTTGGGGCGGATAAAGCGGACAAAAACGGGGGCGATCGCAACGGTCACCACAACGACGACGAACCCACCAAAGGCTGGGTCATTCTCTCTGTCCAGGACACGGGCATTGGCATCGACCCCAACCAGCAGCACAAACTCTTCCGCCCCTTCGTCATGGTCGATGGCACCACCACCCGAAAATTCGAGGGCACCGGTCTAGGCTTAGCCATCTCACGCAACCTCATTGAACTCATGGGCGGACGCATTGGCCTTCACAGTGAGGGCATGGAACAGGGCACTACGGTTAAGATTGCGCTGCCGATTGTGGAAGCGATCGCGGTACCTGCCCATTCAGAAGACAATGCAGTGACGGTTCAGGTGGAATCTTCTGCGATTGGCTAGCTCAAATTGGCATACTCCCGGATTTATGGGTCTAGGTGCTGGTTTGTAAGGATTGAAGTCCTTACTACAAGCCTGCTTGTAGTGAGGACTTTAGTCCTCATCACTGTCAGCATTGCTGAACTAGAACTTGGCAAAACCCGGCGATTCTAGGAAGTCATTCCTAGATTAAGTTATCGAATTTCCTAAGCCACTCCTACAAACATAATGGTGACCTAAGAGGTAAGAGGATAGAACTTGAGAAGAAGGGGTGTGACGGCATAGCCATTACACCCCTTCTTCTCAAGTTCTATCTTTCACGTTCTATTTCCCATGTTCTGAGCGCGGTCTAAACTTCGACGACTTGTCCCCCTTGGTTGAGCGATCGCGTCAAAGCCGACAGTACCTGCACCAGACTTGCCCCCAGTTCTCCCGATGAAATCTGTGACGGTTGGTTCTCCTGCACACAGTTGAGAAAATGGCGACAGACCTCCTGCAACGGCTCCATCTTGGGATACTCCAGGATGTGGCAACATTGATCAACGGGAATGAACTGCTCATCCACCGATTCCAAGCGCCCTTGCTGAAACGTCAAAGGTGCATCCTGCATCAGTTCATCAAAGATGAGACTGCCGCGATCGCCCACCACACACAGCCGCCGCTGCTTATCCGGATTCGACCAACACAGATGAATAAACGCCTGAAACCCGCTGGGATAGGTCAATCGCACCCACACCAAATCCGACAGCCCCTTGAGAAACTGCTGTGGATCGGCCTTGGGTTGCAGCCAGACCGTTCCTTGAGCCTGCACCTGAATCGGGGATTCGTTGAGCCAGTAGTTGAAAATGGCGATATCGTGAATCGCTAGATCCCAGAGCGCATCCACATCCTGACGGATCGGCCCCAGGTGAGTGCGATCGGCATATCCATATCGCAATCCGCCCAACAGCGCTTCCTGAATGGCCGCCTTGCCCCGTTGAACCACCGGATTAAACAAATAGGTATGGTCAATCACAAGCTGGCGCTGCTGCTGTTGGGCTAGATGACAAAGTTCCCAAGATTCCGCCGGGTCAAGCGTCAGCGGCTTTTCCGCCAAGACATGTAGCCCCGCCTGCAAAGCTTCTTTGATTAAACCGTAATGCGTGGCCGCTGGAGTTGCGATCGCCACCGCATTCACCCTCCGCAATCCCATCGCCTCACGCCAATCCGTCGTCAGCAGAACGGCATTTTCTCGATCGCCCAGACTAAACTGCCGCGACAACTGCTCCAATCGCTCCACAAATGGATCGACAACCGCTACCACCTGCGCCTGGGGCAACTCCAGGAAATTTCGCAGCAAATGAGTCCCCCAGCGCCCCCCCCCAAAAAGCGCTACCTGAATGGGAGGGGCGATCGTCCCCGATAAATACGGAGTATGAATTTGTGCCTTCTCTTGCTGAACCGTCGCAAATGTCCGATTAAGGGTCAAAGTGCTGTCTTCCATGCTTTTTGCCCTAGCTGAATGACAATTCTAGGCGCTGAGTTCAGCATTCCCTTAATAAAACTTGGTATAACTTTTTACATAAAAATGGAAATTCTTTACG
>JALOOP010000195.1 GCA_025454315.1 Oculatellaceae cyanobacterium Prado106 | reverse complement strand
CGCCCCTAATCCGTAAGCGGTGGCTGGGGCAAAGTTGAGGCTAGCAATGGGGAACCGCTCGACCTCGGTAAAAAGCTGGTCACCCTGGCCGCGACCTCGGGCGATCGCATCTCCCTGTTGCACCAAAAACTCACGGGGACGATTAGCCCCATCTAAATTGAGAGAAATGCGATCGCGATCGCCCCTTACATCCAGCGCTGTAGACTGGTTGGCCTGATACTGAAAGGTGCCCGTCAGCCTGGGTTCAAAGGCAATCTGATTGACAGCGGCTTGATTTAGACCGAGTTGGCCTGCAACCCGCACTGCATCAGGGGTGCCTGTGAGGCGTCCGGTGAAGTCGGTGGTGCCGCGCAGTTGGATTTGTTGGGTTTGGGGGATGGGGAGTTGGTTGACATCGTAATCGCGCAATTGGACATTGAGATCCAGATTGGTGATGCTGGGGGTGCCTTCGAGTTGGGCAAAGACCAGACCATTGGCGCTAAATCCGGGAGCGGTGGCCTGGTTGATTTGGAGGCGATCGCCCAACCACCGCACAGAAGCCGTAATCGGGTCATTGATAATGGCAATCCCCTCAGATAACCTGGCATTGCCTTCTGCCTGAATGCCCGCAACGCTAAAGTCATCCAAACTACCCGCCAACCGAAAATCGCCGCTCAATAGCCCGCGCAGTTCAGGATTATATTGATTCAACTGAATGCCGGAAGCTTCTGCTGTGGCCTGCCAGCGTCCCTGGCGCAGTATCCCTTCTCCTTTGACCAGTCCGCCGGAGACGAGCAGGGCGGTATCGGTGAAGCGCAGGGTATCGCCAGCGACGAGCAGGGTGCCCCGACCGGGATAGGTGGCCTGGGGGGCTTGCCAGCGGACTAGGGTTTGGATGCGATCGAAGCTGCCAAAGACTTGGGCAGTGCCGCTGAGGTTGCCCAGAGTGATGGCGGGGTTGGTGTCGTAGGTGCGGGCGATCGCATCTCCCGGCAGATCTTGTCCCCGAAAATCAAAGACCACGCCTCCGGGTCTGCCCGTGGCCTCATCGCCAAACTGCACCACGCCCCGCCCCACTACCTGTCCTCCCGTGACGGGCGTGGCTCGAATTTCGTTGAAGGTGAGAGACTGGGCGTTGAGGGTGAAGCGGGTATCAGCGCGGGTGATGGGCAGGCGATCGACCTGGGCGGTGCGGAGGTTGGTGGCTGTCCCGGTGACGAGGGGACGGTCGATCGCCCCGGTGACTCGAAGCTGTCCGCGAAACTGACCCGCGACGGGAACGGGGGTTTCTAAATCGAAGGTTTTGAGGAGGTCGGCGGCGCTGACGGAGGCGACTCGGGCGGCGAGATTGTAGCCGCGCTCGGTGTCGAGTTGGCCTGTAAGCTGGGCTGGGATCTCGCCGTAGCGGCCCTGGACATCCAGAAAGCTGATCTGACGTCCCTGGAAGCGCAGTCCGCCGGAAACCCGGTTGAAGGTGCTGGGAATGGCCGCAATGCGGGTTGCGCCGTTGCGGAAGCGGACGGTGCCATTGACCAGGGGCGTGCCTTCTTCGACCAATTCAATGTCGAGGCGACCCGAGGCGCGTCCTGCGAGCAGCGTCAACGGCAGGGGGACGACGACACTGACGGCAGGAGCGAGGAGATCGGCGGCTTCGACGGTGAGGCGGGTGGAGTCTTGGGTGCGATCGACATCACCTTGAACCCGCAGATTGCCGCCTGTTTCGGGCTTGCCGCGAAAGTCGAAGCGAATTTGCTGGTTGTCGTTCTTGAGGGTCGTGAAGCCGTCCACGTCCTGAACCGTGACCGTGGTTAGAACCCGAGGCGTGGGGGGCGCAATCCGCTGAGGGGAGTCAGCTTCACCGTTTGCAGCGGCATTGGCATCGGCTTCGTCATTGGTATTGCTTGGCGTTGAAGCTGCTGAGGGTCTAGTTTGAGTCTGTCCCTGAGTGGTCGGGGTGGGATTGGAAGTTGTCGCAGGTTTAGTATCTGCTGGGGATGGGGATTTAGTGGCTGAGGGATTGGCGGGAGTGGGTTGCGATCGCCCAGATGCCAAGCCTGCTGTACCTGCCCTAGGTTCTCCCGGTCGGGGATAGGCGGCCAGGGTTAACTGTCCCGATTCAACGGCAATGCGATTGAGTTCGGTGGTGATGAAGCCTTCGGTGTCCTGCTGTTGAATTTCGGTCGTCACCCAGCGGCCATCGGCGGTTTGATCCACATAAATCTGGGGACGGATCAGGGTGACATTGAGTCTCAGGGTGCGATTTAAGATCAGTTCGAGAACGTTGAACTGTACCTCGATCGCCTCTGCCTCCACCTGATCGGAGTCTGTTGCAGTGGGTGGAACGGAGGAGTCTCCCAGACGCAGACCGCCTAGTGTGAACCCTTCCACTTCTCCCACCTCGACCGGACGGTTGAGGGTTTGGGAGAGATTGCGGGCAATCAGGGGGGCAAGGTCGGTTTGGATGAAGCGCTGGACATACCAGAGGGCTGCGATCGCCCCCACCAAAACCACGCCCCCTGCGATGAAGGTCGCCCGCAGCAGCGCCAAACGCCGTCTTGTCGGTTGTTCAGGTTCTGGCTCTGAATGTTGAGGATTCGTCATGTTACTGATGCGTCCTTTCCGACCCGCCAAACTGTTGGACTCCCCAATTGGAGTAGATCATGTCTCGACACCCCTAACCCTAAGATCCATCTTTGGCGATTGCCTAGAGCATCTTAACTCATGATTTTTCAGTCCAGAGTCGGTAGTCCTTAGAATTGCCCAGTATGAAATGTGGCGGGAGTGGCATTGGGGGATTGCGGCATTGACACGGTGAGCAAAATCGCGATCGCACCCGACCTGTTTCTCAAATTCTGCAAGGCAGGCCGTAAATCCGCTAGATCAGCCAGGATACCTGCTATGGCACCCGATGTCAGAGGGAAGCTGTCTTTACAAAAAGATACTAACGCTTGTGTCAGGAGTCGGGGCACGAGACATGGGTCGTTTTTGGCGATCGGGCTGGCAAAGGTAGTTTTGGCTCGGGCAAAAATAGTTTCCAGGATCACCAAAATCATTTTCGCTTCGACGGAAATCATATTGGTCGCGATCGATCTCGATTTGGTCACGATCAAATTCGATTTGGTCGCGATCGATCTCGATTTGGTTGCGATCGATTTCGTATTGGTCGCGATCGAAATCGATTTGATCGTGACGAAAATCGTTTTCGCTTGGACAGAAATTGTGATTGAGGATTGCAGAAATAATTTTCAGCCTGACAAAAATGATTTTGAGCATTTTTATTTCGTAGCGGAACTGAAATGGAACTTAAACCGTTCAGTTCCGAACTCAGAATGTTCTTGAGTGTCGATCGTCGTCGAATCGCATCTGAGGTGCAGTTGTCAGGTTGATTAAAGTTGAAAGGGAGAAGAAAGTTTAACGGTTCAGTTCAAAAAAACAAAACTGAACTAACCTTGCCAAGCAAGGTTAGGAGTCGTCTGTATGAAAATTGTTCAGGAGTTTTCTTTGATTAGTGTTGGCGGTTTTGAAGCCTCAAATGATTGGTTGAACATTCGGTCGGAGATCCGTCAGGCAATTTCGTTGATTGCTCATCCCCCTGGTGCCTCTGGCTTTACGATAAACCCAACTCGACATGGGAATGGCGTTAAGCCTATTAAGGAAGCTTGTATGGTTACTTTGAGTGAGCGGTTTGGTTGGGAGCTAGAAACAGCGGTTCACTATGCAACGCGATCGCCTGGATGAGTCGATGCAACCAAGCCATTAGAGGGTCGTCTTTTTGCGCTTGAGTGGGAAACAGGTAATATTTCTTCAAGCCATAGAGCGCTCAATAAGCTGGTGCTGGGACTGCTGCGAGGGGTTATATTGGGGGCTGTTCTCGTGATCCCTAGCCGAAAGCTCTATCCTTACCTGACCGATCGGGTTGGTAGTTTTGAAGAGTTAGAGCCTTACTTTGATGTTTGGCGAGCCGTTTTGATTGAAGAAGGCTTTCTGGCAATTTTCTCGATTGAGCAGGATCAAGTAGATAGTAATGTGCCAAAAATCACGAAGGGAACGGATGGCCGTGCCTTGACCTAGAATTCCAATTAGCAAAAGCTAGGGCGAATAGGGAATGGAGAGTTGTGACGGGGGTGTTTTGGGTTGCTTAAACTTTTTGCCTCTTGCGGATTCCCATTGCTCAACCATTCCATTGGACAAATCGTTGAGTCTTTCTATGGCTGGAGCAATGTCCCCTATTTCTGAGCCAATCCAATAACGATGTAATTTTTCTGCGGCGTAGAAGGTTGTGCCAGAGCCACCAAAGGGGTCAGCGACAATCTGACCGGGGTTAGAGGCCATGGCGATAATTCGTTCTAGCATGATGGGAGCCAATTCGTTGGGAACTCGTTTTTTGTGGCGGCGATGACGAACGGGCGGAATATCCGTCCACATTTCCTCAGCAAGTGTCCATGCAGCATCATTAGGGTTTGCTTGCGGCGCATCGTCCCAGACATCTTCGGGCATGTCCCAGACATCCATCAAGTTAATGCCCTTTTCGTTTAAGCTTTTGCGATGTCCACCGTAGTCCCGAATCTCTCCGCCACAGTGTCGGCAAACCTGAATCGGGGTATAGACCTTATTAAAAACGGCGGGTTCTCCTTTGGTGTAGTAGATGAGGCCATAGTGAGCGGGGGACATCTTTTTACCCCTGGGAAAAGCCTTGGGCATTCTGCAGGCAATCCAATGGCGAAACCACATGCCTTGTTGATTGAGATAGGCTCCATACTCGATACACCATTTAGGAAGGTTAAAGACAAATAGGCTGCCACCCGGTTTCAGCACACGAACGCTTTCGTTGAGCCATTGCTGTGACCAAGCCAAATACTTCTCGGTTTCCATCTGGTCGGTAACACCCTCACCATAGGCTTTGCCAAGATTGAAGGGCGGGTCGGCAAAGACGAGATCGATAGATTCATTAGGCAAAGCCGATAAAAACTGAAGACAGTCCCCTTGGTAGAGAATTCCGTGTTGGCTGGTGTAAGCCTGCTGCAACTGATGTTGGGAGGCAACTTTTGGGGCAATGAATTCAGAGGGGAGCATTGGCTTGAGTACATTAGTATGGACTGAGTCTAAAAACTCGATTTGCCGTTTGTCAATGGAATTGTCTTAAAAACTGGTTCATTTGAACTGAGCAGGGCAAGGAATCCCGACTTAAATGGGTTCTCCCAATGCTTCCCGCTGAAATTGCATGAGGGTGTGAATGCCCTGTTCGGCCAGATCGAGCATTTGGTTGAGTTGCGATCGCGTATAGCTCCCTTCTTCAGCAGTGCCCTGGAGTTCAATGAGATTTAGTTCTTCGTTGAGGACTACGTTGAAGTCAATATCAGCGGCAACATCTTCTTCGTAGTTAAGATCCAGGTAGGGCTGGCCGTTGAGGAGGCCGACAGAGGTGGCGGCGATCTGGTGGCGGATGGGCGATCGCTCAAGTTCCCCAGAATCCAGCATTTTTTGAATCGCGTCGGATAAGGCCACAAATCCGCCTGTAATGGAGATGGTGCGGGTACCTGCGTCGGCCTGGAGGACATCGGCATCGACTAAGAGGGTGCGTTCACCCAGGGCTTTGAGGTCGAGGGCGGCGCGGAGGCTGCGACCAATCAGGCGCTGAATCTCTTGGGTGCGGCCTGAGAGCTTGATGAATTCTCGTTCGTGGCGTTGCAGGGTGGCGGAGGGCAACATCCGGTACTCTGCCGTCAGCCACCCTTGACCCTGGCCTTCGAGAAACTTGGGCACGCCGGGGCGAATGCTGACGGTGCAGAGAACCTGGGTGTCGCCACAGTGGGCTAAAACCGCCCCAGCTGCAAACCGGGTAAAGTTGCGCTCAAACCGAACGGGACGCATTTGGTCGGGTTGACGAGAATCGGGACGCTGCCAAACCATAGATTCTGTTTGCCTCAAAAATCGCAAAGGGGGGATCACGAACAACTATACCTTGGGATCATGATATTGACGCGATCATAGATATAGTGTTTGATAGGGTAGAAAAAAGGGGAGTCCACTCTATATTTTGATTTTTTTGATCAACTTAAATTAAGTTTTTGAGCTAAAAATGAACTCCTGTACTAACCTATAAGTGTCGAATCCGTTGTCGCTCAACGCATTTCGGCCATTCGCCCTTGATTCAACTCCATTCAGAATGTGATTCCCTATGGTTTCCCAACTCGAAGCGCCCGGTCGTGGCAGTCATGAGATTCTACCCTATGCCGTGGAAGGGTTGGTACAGGTGTTTACCTGCCCCCACCGCAGCTTTTTTACGAGTGTCATGGCTCAAGCTCTTAGAATCGCGGGTCAAGGGACTCCGGTTTTGATTGTGCAGTTCCTCAAGGGCGGCATTGGGCAAGGTCATCAAAAGCCCGTGCAGTTGGGGCAGCATCTCGACTGGATTCGGTGCGATTTGCCCCGATGTCTCGACACCCCCCAACTGGAAGAGTCCGAAACAGATGCTCTGCTGGAGTTGTGGCGTTATACCCAGGCGGTGGTGGCCAAAGGCAAATATTCGCTGGTGGTACTCGATGAGTTGAGCTTGGCGATTAATTTGGGGTTGATTCCAGAAGTAGAGGTGGTAAACTTCCTAAAAAATCGTCCCAATCAAGTCGATGTCATTCTGACCGGACCTGAGATGCCGGACAAAATCCTAGAGATGGCCGATCAAATCACAGAGCTACGGCGGAGTCATCGTCCTTAAACGGTATCGGTCGATTCAGGGTGCTTGTCATGCAGATGACCTCTGGTATTCCCCGCTGATGTCGCTGATGAATGCCAGACGGCTGCCAGAGATGTAGCTGACGAGGGATTGCTGAATGTCTCTATGAACTCTCATTGTCCCGTGGGGTAGGCATCTTGCCTGCTTGGGATCAACAATGAAAAATCATAGAACGATTCAGCAACGCCGCTGACGACTGCCAGATGGTTCATTCCCTTTTAATCCACAACCCACTTTTTGACTCCCATGATTAAAAACGACAACTGGATTATCGATATGGCCGCTCAGGGGATGATTCGTCCCTTTGAACCGCAATTGGTGCGTCATGTGGATGCGATGCCTGTCATTTCCTATGGGTTGAGTAGCTATGGGTATGATTTGCGGTTGTCGCCTTCGGAGTTTCGCATCTTCAAACATATTCCTGGGACGGTGGTTGATCCAAAGAATTTTAATCCGGCGAATCTGGAGCCTGCGGCGCTACATGAAGATGACAATGGGCATTTCTTCATTCTGCCGGCGCATTCCTATGGGCTGGGGGTGGCGCTGGAGCGGCTGGAGGTGCCCGAAAATGTGACGGTGATTTGTATTGGCAAAAGCACCTATGCGCGGATTGGCTTGATTGCCAATTTGACGCCTGCGGAAGCGGGGTGGCGAGGACATTTAACGCTAGAGTTTTCTAATTCTTCCAGCGCGGATTGTCGGATTTATGCCAATGAGGGGATTGTGCAACTGCTGTTTCTGGAAGGGGCACCTTGCGCGGTGAGCTATGAGACGCGGCGCGGGAAATATCAGGATCAGTTGGAGACGGTGACTTTGGCTAGAGTCTAGGTTTGGGAATTCAAGCTGAACCTACAGGCCGAGAGTGTGCCTCAAGGCTTTGGCGTTGCTGAATCTAGGGATGAATCGATCGCTGAAAGCAAGGAAAGGTCTGCTGGAGACTTACAAAATCATCCCGCTACTCAGCAACGCCTATCTTTTGATTAGAGTGATTAGAGGTTGGCAATGCCCAATTTCTCCAAAGCATACATCACTGCACCTAAACGGGTTTGAACCCCCAACTTCTCGTAGATGTGTTCTATGTGTTTTTTGACGGTGCGATCGCTCATCCCCAACTCCTGTGCAATCTCCTGTGTACTTTGATCCTTCGCAATCCAGAACAAGACTTCTGCCTCCCGTTGGGTTAACCCCAAGACTTGCAGAGACTGAATCGAAAATGGCTCAGGTTGCTGCGTTTCTTCCAGCAACAGATAAAGCTGTTCCAGTTTCGTATTACAGCTAAAACGGATGGTCAGGCGTTGTCCGTTGAGTTCTAAGGTTAGTGGACGAAGTGTAGAGAGCGCTTCTGTGGATCGAGAAAACGGTAAAACATGGTGATCGACCCATCGTTGCAGCGAATCAGGTAATTCGATTATCGCGCTAGACGGTGGAAAATAGCGATGCAAGATTTCTCCTGCAATTTGAGTCATCCACTTGACTTTGCCATCCGCAGACAGGGAGATGAGTGCGGTCTGCTCAATTGCCGCTTGATGTTTGGCAACCTGCTGTTGCAACCGATTGAATGCAGCAATGTTTTCGTATGCCTGTTTCAGATGAGGCCGAATTAAATTCAGAATCAGTCGATCGCGCTCTGTGAAGTTACGGCGATCGCGACTCATTAATAACATCAGGTGTTCTTTCCCCTGATGAAATGGGTCACTGCTGCTTGCTGTTTTTAACTGAGCGGGAAGTTTTACGCTAATGGCCATTTGATCCTCTAGCCCAATAGATTGAAAAAGGCCAGAGTATAGGAAGTCTCGATGAAATTCTGATTCACTGAGAAAGTCAGAAATTGCCAATGCCTGTCCATCCAGCGTTTGAGCGTAATGATGGGCAACGGGATGAGCAAAGAAGTTTTGAGGGTGTGCGATAAATTGTTCTGCCGCCTGACCAATTTCGGGATCTGGAAAGGAACAGATACGCGGCAAGGTTGTCGTGTGATCCCCGTGACTGGCTACTGCAAGCAATTCTGCCCCGACCACTCTGGGTAAAGCAGTCATGATCCGCATTGGAAATTCATCTAGCCTGCAAGGGGTGTAAAGCGATCGCCAAAACTCATGCATCCGTTGCCAATCGGTCTGCGTCAGGTTTGCCATAACTATTACAGGTGCTATTACAGGTGAGTGAGAGCTTCTTTACAGTCAAATACGGCGATCGTCGTATTGTTTCCGCAGGATTTCTTTGTCAATCTATAAACTAGCAGTCCGGAAGCTTAGTAACTATGGGTGCTACCAAGATGCAAAGTAGCTTTTCATACCAATGCCTTATGCAGAGTTAAGACTAAAAACTAAGTAGGTGAATGAACATGCCTAGGGCATTGCTCTCAGGAATTCAAGGGTTTGCGAGGTTCTAATTCCCCGATCTATTAGCCAACCTTCATGAGGGTACTGCGATAAATAGTAGACCTGTTGCCTTATAACCTTCAAAATTGCTGAAAGCCTTGTACAGACTGAATTACAGGCATTTTCAGGAAAATCGCCTAAAAAGCTCTCTACGACTGGGTTTCAAGCATTTTTTATTTTGTAAAGCAACAAGTCTAGTCTGATCTTTGCACAAACTAGAAATATATTCAGCGTTGTATGAGTTAGTTCAGCTAGCAACATATCTAACAGCGATTGGTTAGTGCCCTCTTTCAAGAATTCAGAAAGGATTTAAGCTATGGAAAGACGCCCCCCCTATCTTCCACCATTAGAACCTCCTCCCAGTGGAAGTGCCTCACCTGAATATGTTCCTCCGCAAAATTTCGTTGACTACTGGGACTGGTCAAGGATCAGAGATGATCGGGATGGTGTAAGAACAGGTCGCCTTGCATCATGGCTTCGTGATGCTGCCCGAACCCGAAACCCTCAAGAAATCCTTCGTAGATCTGTAATTGCAGCATTCCGTCCAACGACTGGCAATCCACGGGCTGAAAGCCAAGCACTTGCTGACCTTGCTGTTACAGGACGTACTGCCTTTACCGCCTTTGCCGCTAGCCCCCCGAGAGACGAAGCTCTATCTACCGCTGTTCAATCTGCTCTAGCTGGAATTGCACCAGAACAAATTCGCGAAACTGTACGGCGTGTTTTGGATCGTGCCTATACCGTTGCCTGGGCACTGCGGGGATCTCCATCACAACGGCGTACGTTACGACCATCGCTAGGATGGATCGCTGTATCCAGTGAAGATGATTCACCCCATGCACCCACCAACGTCTCGGCAACCGAGGATCATATGGGTGAATTGTCGCTACGAGTGGGGCGCTCCGGTCAACAAGTTATTCTAAGAGGTACGCTTACGCTACCCATAACTCCAGGCACAGATCCGCTTCCCAATATTGCAAGCCGTCCCATTCCAGCACCAACAGCGTTTACATCTACCTTACATAACCGTTCTGCTGCTGGGTATGATGAGCTTTTTCTGTTTGTTCATGGGCTAGGTTCACGGGCAGAAGAGTCGTCATCGTTCAAGCGAAGACTGATTGAAATTGGTGCAGCAGCCGGACGACGCTATGCCATCTTATCTGTTGATATGCCTGGTATGGGATATTCTTCACGGCTTGATTTAGATGGTCTGATTTCTCGGCGGGCTAGAGGAGGGCATCATGGGTTTAAGCTACCGAATGGTGTCGATTCAAACTTCCCAATTCTCGGTCTCTACCGCGATACTCTTGTAGAAATCTGTAACTCCGTAGCTGGGGGAGTTCAGTACGTTATGGGGGGTAGCCTTGGTGGCAATATGACGTTGTGGTTGGCAGCGGAGCCAATGTTTACAGATCTTGATCCGGCTCGAAGTGTACCGTCGAGTGTCGTTAGTTTTCTCAGTTGGTCTCCAGCTTCAATTTGGGAGTCTTATGAGCGTTCTCGCGATACACCCTTTGAGGGTAATGGTACACATATGGACATTGGGAAGAACGGTGTAAAGAAACAAGCCCAGGGGCGGATGCGTGAGAGCGAGAACGATAGGCGGCGCTGGGAGTTCTTTGAGAAGATGCAAAGAGGTGAAGAGATCTTTGGATTGCACATCGTTGGAGCATGGGGTTATCCACCAAATCCGACTGGGTTGCTGCTGCAATCAGAACTGTACAGCGAACAATATCGACGCACCTTCTGGGCGGCTGCCTACGAACAAGTGACTTTCAGTCACCAGGAACCACTAACCCCATCCAGACGTTGGCCGTTTCAAACTATCCAAAACCCCCTCTTTCTTGCTGCTGGTGCGTTTGATACCGGCGATCATGGTTCTCATATCCTCCCTGGAATTCCCTTCGATCACGATGTTATGGATATCTATAATCCGGTGATTGCGGTGACCGATCGCTCACCAGATGTCCCTGGTCGCCGCCATCTGATGTTGGAGACTGAACATAGCATTTCAGACAAACGCCCTCACCATCTTGCCAGGCAGATTGTTGACTTTCTTCTCGTAACTGTTAGAAATCCTCGAATTCGAGATCAATTAGTTGTAGTTCCAGATACGACAGGTACAGCAGGAAATGACCTGTGGGCAATGAAGTTTGACCCAACGGCTCGACGCTGGGTTCATATGAGTCAGATTGCCGGACATCCCTTTGCCGCCGACATCAACTGTGATGATGTGCCAGGAATTTTACCTACTACGTTTGGCGTGAAGTTGGTAGTTGCTGGAGACTTTGATCGAGACGGACGACAAGAATTAGTCGTAGTTCCAGACACGACGGGTACGGCAGGAAATGACCTATGGGCAATGAAGTTTGACCCAACGGCTCGACGCTGGGTTCATATGAGTCTAATTGCCGGACTTACCGCCGACATTAACTGTGATGATGTGCCAGGTGTGGTACCCACTCGATTTGGGGTGAAGTTTGCGGTTGCTGGGGACTTTGATGGAGACGGACAACAAGAATTAGTTGTAGTTCCGGACACAACGGGGACAGCAAGTAATGACCTGTGGGCAATGAAGTTTAACCCCACGGCTCGACACTGGTTTCATATGAGTCAGATTGCCGGACATCCCTTTGCCGCCGATATCAACTGTGATGATGTGCCAGGAGTTTCCCCTACTACATTTGGGGTGAAGTTCGTAGTTGCTGGGGACTTTGATGGAGACGGACAACAAGAATTAGTCGTAGTTCCAGACACGACGGGTACGGCAAGTAATGACCTGTGGGCAATGAAGTTTGACCCCACGGCTCGACGCTGGGTTCATATGAGTCAGATTGCCGGACATCCCTTTGCCGCCGATATCAACTGTGATGATGTGCCAGGCGTGGTGCCCACTCGATTTGGGGTGAAGTTCTTAGTTGCTGGGGACTTTGATGGAGACGGACGACAAGAATTAGTCGTAGTTCCAGACACGACGGGCACGGCAGGTAACGACCTGTGGGCAATGAAGTTTGACCCCACGGCTCGGCGCTGGGTTCATATGAGTCAGATTGCCGGACATCCCTTTGCCGCCGACATTAACTGTGATGATGTGCCAGGTGTGGTGCCTACTCGATTTGGGGTGAAGTTTTCGGTTAAAGGAAGTTTTGAACCGAGATTTTAGGGATGGAAATTACTCTATTAGACCTGTTGCTTTATAGAATCCATTTGACATCTTTTGAGAGGCTAGATTAGGCTAGGAAAGTCACATTAGTCGATTCATCATGCCCTACTCTAGCAACCTCAGCGACG
>JALOOP010000581.1 GCA_025454315.1 Oculatellaceae cyanobacterium Prado106 | reverse complement strand
AGCCATGATCCAAGGTGCAATGATTCGATTGATGCTGCAACGCTTAGGTGAACAGCATGAAACTGCTTAATTATTATTTTAGAAATGCGCTCTAAGAAAGAAATAAGACCCTAGTTTTTGAGAGGTGTGGCTTGGCCGTACTTCCCAAAGACTAGGATCTGATTTACTAGGATCTGATTTACTAGGATCTGATTCACTTAGATCTGATTCACGGGTAGACCTATGGCCAGTCTACTTGGGACTCTCTTGGCGATAGTCCAGCACCTGATCCAGTAAATCTCGGGCAGGTTGGGCTTTGGCCAATGCGTTCTGGTGATCGCTGTGGGCTTTGACGAGATTGGAGAGACCACTCACCCCAAGTTTGAGTTGTTCCAGTTCGTCACCAGCAACCAGTTCGCCATCCAGCATCCGCACTAAGAGGGGTTTGATGTCACCGACTTCTTGACGGACTTTTTGTAGTTTTTCAACGGAGGCGAGCAGTGCTTTGAGCGTTTTCAGAATCTCGTCGATGTTTTGGGATTCTGCGGCTGAGTCTGAGGCCGGGGCAGCAGCTCTGACTGCACCATTTTCTGGGGTTTCTGGGGGTTCTTCCTCTACGGCTTCCAAGTCTATATCCGGCTCAGAGGACGGATCAGCCGTTACCGTCTTCTGGGTTGATGCCTCTTTTGCCCCGGTTGCTTTAGCCATGCCGTTTCCTCGTTCGTAATTTTAAGGGTGCTGTTATTCTAGTGTATCGCGCGAAATATGGATCGCAAACCTGGGAGGAACCTTGAGCCTGCATCGTTCTTCACTGTCGCTCCCCGTTTTCTTAAATTGACTGGAATCTACATTGCCATTTTCCGACATCCAAGCATATCGCAGATGAGTATCGCGATCGCCTTAATTTCTTACCGCTATCCTAAAATAAGATGTTGTTCCAAAAGCTGATTTCTTATGAAGGCTGACACCGAAATTTTAGTCATTGGTAGCGGCATTGGTGGCTTAAGCTGTGCGGCACTGCTGGCCAGCTACGGCTTCCAGGTGACGGTTTGCGAAAGCCATAGTATCCCCGGTGGGGCAGCCCATGGGTTTGAACGGCGAGGGTTCCAGTTTGACTCGGGGCCTTCGCTTTATTCTGGGTTATCTTACAGTCCTTCGCCGAATCCGCTGCGGCAGATTTTGGATGCGATCGCCGAACCCCTCCCCTGTCTACCCTACAAAACCTGGGGCTGCTGGCTACCAGAAGGACACTTTGACATGGATGTGGGCGCTGAGCCGTTCCTAGAAGTGCTGCAACAGATGAGGGGCGATCGCGCCGTCCAAGAATGGCGAACTCTGCAACGAGTCATGGAACCTTTGTCCAAGGCTGCGATCGCCCTCCCCCTCACGGCCATTCGCTTTGACCCCGGCGCACTGTTGACCATTGGCCGCTATGCGCCTCGGTTACTGTCTCAGCTTCCGGCATTGTTGCAAGTCACCGGATCATTCGATCGCATTCTCAACGCTACCGTTCAAGATCCGTTTATTCGCAATTGGTTAAACCTGCTTTGCTTTATGTTATCCGGGTTGCCTGCGGCGGGGACAAGTACGGCAGAAATTGCCTTTATGTTTGCGGATTGGTATCGGCCTGATGTGATTTTGGATTATCCCATGGGTGGCAGTGCGGCGCTGGTAAACGCCCTTGTGCGTGGCCTTGAAAAGCATGGAGGGAAACTGCGCTTAAATGCCCATGTGTCTGAAATTGTGGTGGAGCAAGGTCGTGCCGCTGGGGTTCGCTTAAAGAACGGTGAAATTTTACGCGCTGAACGAGCGGTAGTTTCCAATGCGGTCATTTGGGATACGTTGAATCTTTTACCGAGTGAACATCGGCCTGACGAGAAGAATTCTAGAGGGTGGGGCGATCGCACTCAAACGCCAGCCTGTCCCAGTTTTATGCATCTCCATTTAGGCATTGATGCCACGGGCATTGATCCGGCGTTGCCCTGTCATCACATGATTGTCAACGATTGGGAACGGGGTGTTACGGCACCGCAAAATGTCGTGGCCGTCTCTATCCCTTCTTTGTTAGATGAAACGTTGGCTCCTCCTGGTAGACAGGTGGTGCATGTCTATACACCTGCCACGGAACCCTATGAGCTATGGCAAGGTCTCGATCGCAGTAGTGCCGCCTATGCTGAACTGAAGCAGTCCCGTGCCGAAGTCATGTGGCAAGCCCTGGAACGCTTCATTCCTGACATTCGCCAACGCTGTGAAGTGACGCTGGTCGGCACGCCGCTGACCCATGAGCGATTTCTGCGGCGCTACCGGGGTTCCTATGGCCCGGCGCTCTCTGCCCAAAATGGACTGTTTCCCAGCTCTTCAACACCGATTCCGGGGCTGTGGTGCTGTGGGGATTCCACGTTTCCTGGGATTGGGTTGCCTGCGGTGGCGGCCAGTGGGATGATTGCAGCAAATGCGATCGCCCCCCTCCAAAAGCATCTCGATCTTTTAGCAAAGCTTGGTTAGTCCCTGCCCTATGATTGTCTCAACCGCTGACAAGTTGCAGGACAAACCTCATCCAGTTGATGGGGCAGAGTAGCAACCAATTCGACCTGTCCTTGTCCATTGACCTGCCAGTTGGACACTTCAGTAAATTCTGTGGTTGAAGTGGGTGGGTGAACAGCAGAATGAAACTCTGAGTGAAACATAGGAGAGACGCTAGAAGAAACGTTAGAAGAGACACTAGAAATGCCAGAAATATCACGCAGATCGCTCCAAGGCTGATAACTATTGACGGATTGCAGAGGGCTTTCCGGTAATCCTCTTCTTCCGGTTGCAACGAAGCGGCTTTCCTGATAGTTTTCACAGGCTTGGGCGACCTGTTGATTGGGATCAATGAGGTCTTCAGGGAGTGCCACTAGGCCAGAGTCAGGGTCAAGATTGGGCGTGTTGATATTGATGGTGCAATTCAAGCCGAGTTGCGAACTGGCGTTAATATCATTGCCCCACCACTTCTTGCCGCCTTTGCCTTTAACGAGGAGGCGATCGCGATATTGTACCGGAGCCGGAATCACTAAACCCGCATGACCTCAGTTCTATTGCCTCGGCAATAAAAGTGAATGCAACAAATAATAAGCCCTGAATGCAGGGTGTGGGGTGCGAAGCACCCCACACCCTGCATTCAATTATGGGAGGACGAGACTAAAAGAGAGGCGTTAGACTCAACTTTAGGACTCGGAGGAGACGGGTGACGACTCTGCATTCAGTGACATCCGATGTCTAAAATAATACTGCCGCACCCGCCTTCTAACCCTTGTCTTCGCCGGACGAATCCTCAGGGCTTAATTCCAATTTTGCCATAATGCCTTCGCAAGAAGTCAAGGATTCCGAGCTGATTCAATCCTCTGAATTTTCAGGAGAAACTGATGAAAGCC
>JALOOP010000194.1 GCA_025454315.1 Oculatellaceae cyanobacterium Prado106 | reverse complement strand
CATAGGATTTCTTCCTGCGTAAAACCTGAGTGGGAGCGAACGCTTCACCGATCCTATCAGGGAGAGGATTCCTCGAAAGCCTAACGAATTGTAACAATGCCCCCCTGCCTATGAATTTTTCCGAAATCCCTGATTCGGGGCGGTCTTGGGTCGCTTCATTGGGAATCTTAGTCGTTAAACCTAAAAATAGTTAGCTAAATTATTGCTGTTAAACAAAATCAAGCCTAAAATATTTTATGAAAGACCAAACGGCGAGTTATCTCACGAGCGATCGCACTAGGGCAAGCGATCGCCCCCAAAGATAGCGGCCAAGGTCTTGGGTCGCTGAGGTCACCATCACGCTTGGGTTGAATGACTGCGATCGAGACGAGAGGGTGCCTCAGTTTTGTGCGGTTCTTCAGTCTAATTCTTTGGCAACCGCCCAGTCTTTGGGTGCGATCGACGGCAGTTCCTTGAACAGACGGGATTCTCTCAACCGCCGCGATCGCGTAGATTTCTTTAGGTTCACCCTCAACCGCAGCAGCAATGTCAAGCTCAAACTTGGCGGATTGCGCGCCAACGCCGACTTGAGTTTGCTGGACAGCACCGGGAAAAATATTGTGCGATCGGCCAGACCGGGCAACAAAGCCGAAAAATTGCAGCGGCAACTGGCGGCAGGCACTTACTATCTGCAAGTCAGAGGGAAAGGTGGCTCGACCTCATACAAACTGAAGGGTTCTGGAGTGGTTACGGGAGGTGGCACAGACCCAGTGCCAGTACCAGGAACGGGGACTGCTGAGAATCCCATTGATTTGGGAACGTTGAACGGTTCGCCGGTGTCGCGATCGCAGGACTCCGCAGGGTTTAGAGCGGACAAAAACCGATATTACAAATTTCAGATGGGGCAAATTGGCGAGGTCAATTTCCGCATGAGCCAAGTCACGGGCGGCGGCAAAATTGGCCTCTATTATGACAGCAACCGCAACGGCAGATGGGATTCTGATGATCAAACCCTCAACTTCAGTGTGGCAGAGGGTTCTGGTTCCAACAATCAGACCGAAACCGAGGTCTTGCCCGCAGCCGGAACCTATTTCCTGGCGGCTCGTTCCGATAGTTTGGACAGCGATGTGCGTTATGACCTGCTGCTCACGCCAACCCTTGCTCCTGGAAACCTACCTTCTGATCCGGGGCCAGAAGAAACCACAGCTTACAACCTGGGCACTTTGAACAAGGGCAGTACGATCGAGATCAAAGACTATGTTGGAGATGTTGATCAGAAGGATGTGTATAAGTTTAATGTGAGCGCGGCTGCCCGATTGACCTACAACAAACTTGAAACCACAACGAATAAGTTTTCGGTCTACTCTGAGATTGTTTATGACAAGAACAATAATGGCTTGAAGGATTCTACTGATCAAGTCATACTCTTCAATACCAATACTACGGATGTTTTTGCTGACATCCAGGCAGGAAACTACATCATGTTTACCGATCGGGGAGATGCCGCTTACACGATTAAGTTGAGCGCATCGTAGAACAACTGAGTGCAGTGGAGTGCGATCGTCTTTTGTTCCTGACTATTCAGGTATCGAACTCTGCTGCACCTCATCTTTATTTCATCGTTTCAGACCTACAGCATTCAGCTTAAAAACCTATTCTTATGCTCAGCAATTTTCTCGGTAATGCGATCGCCACACGCAAATCCGACAACAGCCAAAACAGTGCCCGTCCCATCGGGCAACTCACGGGTACTCGTAGATTCCGAGGCGCAGTCGGTGTGAATGACAAAACCGATTTCTATTCGTTCACGCTCAGCGGACGGAGCAGCTTTAATCTGTCACTGAACAAGTTGAAGAACAATGTGGATGTGTTTCTGCAACGCGGCAACCAGGTGGTAGGGCGATCGACCAAGGGCGGCAAGAAATCCGAGGCCATCAGCACTACCTTGGAAGCAGGTACCTACTTCGTTCGCGTCCAACAAAAAAGCGGCAACAGCAAATATCGCCTGACGCTAAGCGCCACCGCATCCGATAGCGGCGGCACGACTCCACCACCGCCATCACCACCGGGACAGTCTAGATACTTGACTCAAGCTCTATTCGCTGGCAGTCGGATACTTCGGTTAGATACTGCGACGGGTCGAACTTCTGTGCTAGCGACCGATCGCAACACTAGTTTCTTTGACGATTACCTGGAAATTGCTTCCTTTGGCAACGAGCTATTCGTCTCTAAGGGGGTTGTTCAACCCTTTACTCTTGGGGGGATTGGTCGTGGACTTTACAGGATTGACCCAACGACGGGTGCAGAGAGCTTTGTAGGTGACTTTGGGGTAAAGAAGATCAATAGTGATGAGAATAATGCGCTTGACGCAATGGCCTTTACGTCATCTGGCGAACTCTATGGAGTGTTCAACAACGCAATTCGAGAGGGTGACAGTTCAATTACTGCAAAATTCTTTCCTGCGTTTTACTCCATTGACAAGAACACCGGTAAAGCAACCTTCATTGCTAGATTGCCTGAAACACGACTGTTTGACGGGATAGATGATATTGCCTTTGACCCCAATTCAGGACGTTTTCTGGCCAGCTTGTACAGAGGCGATGGTCGATTTGGGAAGCTGCTTTCGATTAGTTTGGCGGGGGATGTGCAAGACTTGGGATTTTTACCTGAAACCAGGCTCACGGGGATGTTTTTCCAAAATGGTAGCTTGACCGGATTTACGGGTGAAAGACAGGTGGCGATCGATATTAATCGTAAAAAGATCATCGGAGAAGGCCCACTGCAAGTTGAAGTGTTTGAATCAACCGACCTCCCCTTTACAAAACCCGATAACGAAACCGCAGGTTTCACAGGTGCGGGCTAGTTGAGCGTCATTTCTCGCTGATTATTTCGACGTAATTGAATCTTTGAATCATGAGTACTATGTCACCTGATCCATTCTCTATGTCATCACAGGTTGTATCATCTTTCCCGTCTGATGGTTCTGCAATTCCCATTGTTGATGATCCGTCTAAACCCTGTCCAGATGTTAACCCGGTGCCTGTCGTCGTTGACGAGTTTCCCGGAATTTTTGACACCGAAATCAACGGTACCGAGAACGCCGATCGCCTGATTGGAGACGATCGCAGTAACGGCATCTTTGGCCAAGGTGGCGATGATGTGCTGCTGGGGTTAGGCGGTGCGGATATTCTCGATGGCGGCAGTGGGAGCGATCGCATCTTGGGTGGCAGTGGGAGCGATCGCCTATTTGGCGGAGAAGACCATGATGGACTCAGCGGCGGCAGTGGCAATGATACGCTCTATGGTGGGGCGGGGAACGATCGGCTGCTGGGCGGCACTGGGAGAGATGTGCTGCTGGGCGGCAGTGGCACTAATACCCTGGTTGGAGGTGCTGGAAGCGATGGATTTGTTCTGAGTTTGGGCTTTGGGGATCTCGATACGATCGTGGATTTTCAAAAGGGTAGAGACAAACTCGGGTTACCGGATGGCGTTTGTTTTGCAGATCTGATGATTCGCCAACAGGGGACAGATACCGTGGTGGAGTATACACGCGCTCCTTTAAGGATTGCCAATGATGCGATCGCCGTCCTTCAGAATGTGCAGGCCAGTTCCATCACCGCCCTGGACTTTGCTTCAGTGATTCGAGCGCTTTAACCCAAGTTTTGCGTCATTCATTAGTTTTGCTTCATTTATTCACGGGAATTCTTTATGTTCAACCCTGCTTTTGGTCGTTCCAACCTCCGTGCCGCAGACGATCGCCCCAGCGGTGCGCGTCCCATTGGTGAACTCGGTGGTGCCCGAAAATTCCGAGGTACGGTGGGAATTGGCGACAAAGCCGATTTCTACTCCTTCACCCTCAAGAATCGCAGCAGTTTCAATCTAAAGCTAGATAAACTGAAAAACAACGTCGATGTGGCGTTAATTCAAAATGGACAAACCGTAGCGAAATCGACGCGGGGCGGCAGGAAGCCAGAAGCGATCGCCGCCACCCTAGAGGCCGGAACCTACTTTATCAAAGTCAGCCAAAAGAGCGGCAACAGTCGCTATCGTCTCAGCCTCAACGCCAATGCCATCACCCCACCACCGCCCCCGCCGCCGCAAGGATTGGAGGGAGCTAATGTGAATTTTGGGGTTTATTTGCCCACTCCAACCAGCCCGATTTCGGCTCCAATCAATGCCATCGTCAATTCAACCGTGGAGTTTCCTGAAATTGGCAATACCTCCCTGCCCGGAAGATTTTTCACCATCAATGCAGATGTTAATGTGACGGCTCGACAAATCATTATTGATTACTCACAGTTTGCCCGCGCTAGCACAGCAGCGTTTAACGGCTATGTCTTTGATTTTTCTGGCAACAACATTCCCACAATTACGGGAGTTTCCTTGGGCGCTGGCTCATCCTTTTCGCCCACTCAGGTCGGACTGAACTTTGACTCAGATTCTGTCTTTGTCAATGTCGCAGGTTTATCGATCAATCCCGACTCGCAAATCGTCATCGACTTGCAGGTTTAATTCCAGAGCGCACTCACCCCCGCTATTTCACAGAAGGTCATTGAGTCAAACTGCTGAACCCCTTTGATAGGCTCCTCAACCCTTGTTCTTTGGCATCATCACCGGAGCAAGCTGATATCATCCTCTCTAAAGTCAGCGGTATAGCCTCATGGTATCCCTCAGCGATTTTCCCCTTTCGTTGCAACTGGAATCAGAAGAACGCCGCATCATTACGGGCGTGAGTTGGGCACAGTATGAAACGCTGCTGGCTGAATGGGGCGATCGCTCCCCCTACCGTGTGGCCTATCTAGACGGAGTATTAGAACTCGTGTCACCTAGCCGTCGGCATGAGCGGGGCAAAACCCAAATCGGCTCATTTCTAGAAACCTACTTTGTCGAAACCGAGACGGAATACTTCCCTATGGGTTCTACCACGCTTCGGCAACCGAACCTACAGGCCGGGGACGAACCCGATGAAAGCTATTGCATTGGCACCGATAAGGAAGTCCCAGATTTAGCCATTGAGGTGGTAATCACGAGTGGCGGCATCGCATCAATCGGCTGGATTTGTTTCGTAGACTGGGCATTCGGGAAGTGTGGTTCTGGCAAACCGATCAACTCAAGCTTTATCATTTGCGCGATGAGGCGGGTTTCCACTTTCCAGAAGCCTTTGGCTATGAACGGAGCGATCGCAGCGAAATTCTCCCCGATCTCGATTTGGAGTTGCTGACGCGCTGTGTTCTCAATCCCAATCCACTGGCAGCAGCCAAGGAATTTCGGGAGGGGATGCGGCGATCGAATTCCACTCCCTCGTGATTTCGGCTACGATATCGTTACAGCCGTTTTCTATCTTTTCGACGAAGGGAGCGCGATCGCCAATGACCCTGAAAGAATTAGAAGCCCAACTGCTTTCCCTTTCTAAAGACGAAAAAGCACAGGCCATTCAGTTACTCACTCAAAGCTTGAGAACAGTGACTGGCATTGAGAAAACGCCTCAAGTTTGCGGCGGTAGCGCTTGCATTCGCAATACTCGCATTCCTGTTTGGGGACTGGTAGAAGCGCAGCGTTTGGGCAGTAGCGAATTGGAACTGCTGATGAATTATCCTGGCCTCTCTGCAACTGACCTGGCGAATGCTTGGGCTTATGCCGCCGCTTTTCCTGAAGAAATCGAAAATGAGATTCGGGAAAACGAAGAAGTTATGAGCGTGTCCTAATCCATGGCAAGTCTTTATGCAGATGAGCATTACCCGATTGGAATTACGCTACACCTCCGACAACTGGGGCATGATGTACTAACGGTGCAGGATGCTGGACAAGCCGGACAGAAAATTCCTGACCCTAATGTTCTCGCGTTTGCGATCGCCCAGAATCGTGCAGTCATCACGCTCAATCGCAAAGACTTTATCCGACTTCATCGACTGCAACCAGAACATGCCGGAATCATCGTTTGTACATTTGATCCGAATTGGGAAGCTTTGGCTCGTCGCGTGGATGAGGCGATCGCAAATGAAGGTTCTCTATACGGCAAGCTGATCCGAGTCGTCCGTCCGTCACTTGCTTCCAGCTAAGAATGTTGTGGCAAAGAAACACGTCAAATTGAGTAGGGCGCGTCATGGGGGATGAGCAGGGCAATTTCTTCCCAATTATGCCACCTTGAAGTAGAAAGGGCTTTATGGGAGAGAATGGCATCTTCGAGGTCTTTTTCGAGGTAGCGATCGCTCAAATTCAGAAAATCCAAAATGTCAGGATCTTTGAGAACCAAATCAGACGAAACCTGCTGAATTTGGCGGAGTTTGAGGGACAAAAGAGCTTACGAGGCCAAGAAAGGACTGACCTCTCCTGTGTCATGAACCAGTGTGATGGAGCTAGGGGGAAGAGATTCCAATAGGCTACAAGTTTGGATGATGAGCGGCAGTAGGATATCTGGACGAGTACTTTTTGCAACCAGAATGATGAGGCAGAAGGGGCGATCGCGCAAGTTCTGTTGATAGGGTAAATTTTGGTCAGCGCTAATGAATGCATCAAAGCCATGAGTCTCGATCAAGGTGAGAAGCTCTCGATCCTTGACACCCCGCCAACCCATATTGTCCACATTTTGGACGGTGTGACCTGCGTCTAGCAAGGGCTTTTTCAGTTTCTTGCTCAAAAGATTCTCGTCAAGCAGAATGAGCACCTGTAATCCGCTCCTGCTCAAGCATCTCTTTTGCAATGACTTCCAATACCTTAAGTGCCTGTGACTTTAAGTGAGGAAAATCTTCTAAGAATTCTGCTAAGCCTTCCTCTCCTTCCAGGTAGTCAAAGAAGGTTTGCAGCGGGATTCGAGTACCCAGAAAAACAGGTGCGCCACTCATAATTTCTGGATCAGAGTGAATGATTTGATGATGGCGCAAAATGTCTTGAAATTCCATTGCACAATGACTCATGACCTAGTTTTTACTGAGATCTTACTACTCACGCATTTGCTGTCGTTTCTACATTTTAGTTGGAAATGCTTTAGACCAGGTTGAAGCGCTGGAGTTGGCTGTCAACGGCTTGGGGTAGGGTTTTATGTAACTCGGTTTTGTTGCGGAAGAGGAGGCGATCGCGCTGGGGGGCATCAAAGGGGAACTGTCCAACAATATCGTCGCGATCCAGGTGGGTGAGGAGGAGTTGTTCGGGGCGTTTGCATTGGAGGGCGTAGCCGACTTCGACACAGACATTGGGGCTGGGAATGGGGCGGGGCGGGGAGGTGTCGAGTTCGAGGATGGGGGTGACATCGGCGATGAAGAGGAGGCTTTTGCGGATTTTCCGCATGAGGGTGCTGTTGAGGCGGGCGGGGCCGTCGGTGAGGCGGTGCGATTCTTCGAGGGTGATGGGGAGGCGCGATCGCTTGTTGAACTTTTCGAGGTAGCTGGTGAGTTCTTCGCGGAGGAGGTCGCTGGAGTCGGGGAACTCGGTTTGGTAGCACAGGAAAATTGTGGGCTCCAGGTGAGCCATGACATCTTGTTTGGTGAAGTAGATTTCGTGGCTGATCAGATCAATGTTGGAGATGGAGTAGCCACCGCTGCCTTCGATGTAGAATTCGACGGTTTCCCCTTCGATGTAGCGCTGAAACCAGGCGGCTTGCTTGACTTCGTCGCTGTCTTCTAGGAAGTCGGCGCGGAGGGCAGACTTGAGGAGACTGTTTTTGCTGAGCCGCAGGTCATGGGGACGTTTTTCGAGGTCGCGGACGGGTTCGTACTCGTTCAAGTACCAGGCTTTGAGTGCAATGATGGCCATGTTTTACAGTCTCTTTCGTCTTTAAAGTGGATAACAGCCCTTTAAAATTAATAACAGCATCCAAGTTGTGGAACAGTGGGGATTTCCTCGTCTTTGACAATTTTATACAGAGTTGCAGGATTCAACAATGATTCATTCTGATACTTCTGAAGTCACCCTATAAGTCACCCTATAAGTTACTTACAAGCTACTTCAAAAGCACTGAATAAACATCACTGCGATCAACGTGCAGAACTCCCCATTAAGCACAAGAGGAAATATCAATGTTTCGCTTGGATGCTGCTATCGCCGAACGAGACAGATTTGTGTAAAACAGCGCCTTGACCTCAACTAGACTACGTGGTTTGGACGTGGTTGGTAACGGGAACATGGCGGTTAAATCTGCCAGTGAAGCTCTCGCTTCGATTTCTATAATAGGGCGGATTTTAGCAGGCGGGGATCAATGAAACTAAAGTTTACTTTTCTTGATCCCCAGCGGTTTGAATCCATGTGAATCAACGTTGACAGTTCTAATGTGCAGTTCTAATGTGCAGAGATGGAATGTCAGGCTGGGTGGGGAGGTTTCAATCGGCAAAACAGTATTGGGAATGCTGAATTCATGAATGTTTACAAAGATGATTTATCCAGGGGGCAGCATCTTATATCGGTGTTGAATTTTGGATGTATTCATTGATTCATTAGGGAGGTATTCAGTGTTTAACAAAAGTGTGATCAATTTGGGATAAACGAAAATAATAGGGGATGAATTCTAACCGCAGAGGCGCACCAGACGCAGAGGCATAAGGTTGTTTGTCGGAGGCATTTGAGGTGATGAGGAGGATGGCGATCGCAATCCACTAAAACAATTGAGCTAACCCAAGCCAATGGCCAATTCAAACCCAAAAGGAGACCATTGACTGCTTCCCCAAAAGGGCTAAATCCCAAGAACAAATTCCTGCTTCAAGTCATTGAAACAAGAATAGTACAAATGAATTATTTTGTCTAGTATTGTCTCTAAATTTCTGCAAAAGTCACGGATTCTAGACAAATCTAGCGAGTTAGTAGAAGCTAATTTCTCTCTGACTGCTGCTGTTTGATTTCTCGGCATTTGGCTTCGGCGAGTTTCAGTGCTTCCTGGTACTCCTTGCCGCCCAGCATGACATTGCCGTAGTACTCGTAGGGGGATGAGCCGTAGACGGGGAGGGGGTCGTCTTCGGGATAGTCTTCTTTGGCTTCTTCAACGATCGCCTTCAGTTTCTTCACGGTCAAGGGCTGAGCCGGGAAATAGTGGAGGTTCTGGGGTTTTTGCTTGAGGTGGGGCAGGGTGGGGTCAAGGATGGTGTCTCCGACTTCGATCCAGGCATGTTCCAGGGGTTTGGCGGGGTTGCCTGCGACGACCAGGAAGCCCTGGACATAGAGTGCGCCTTCGGTGGCGAGGGCGGCGCGGTAAGCGTTGTCAAACTGCGCTTTGGCCTTGCTTTTGATTTTGGTGGCCAGTTCTAGTGAAAGGGCTTCATCCACTGCTTTACCCATGTTGATACCTCGTAAGCGCTTCTTTGATCATCGCAAATCCTGGCTCGATTGGCTCATTCCTGGGGGGTGGAATTTTGGGAACCAGTCTGGAGCGTTCTCCTATCCTGGTTCTCCTATCCTGTTAGAGATCGCCTTGTGGGTCTTGGGGCTGAATCGGGATTTGGGTGTTGATCGGCTCAAGGATTCAATCCAAAGGAGGCTAGATGGGGCGATCGCCTCAAGGGTCTAGTTCAATGGGAGTTAGATGGCAAAGGTCGGAAAGGAGGGCATTCTGGCAGGGTTGCTGCTCCCTGAACCAGAATGGTCCTGTGGATATGACATTCAAGCTTTTTGTTGGGTCGGTTTTGATGGCTATTGTTGCGCTATTGGGGGCTGTCCCGAGTGGGGCGCAAGTGGTATCCGATGGCAGTCTCTCGACGCAGGTGACGACGACGGATGGACGCAACTTTGTGATTCAGCAGGGCGATCGCCAAAGCCCCAATCTATTCCATAGTTTCCGCGAGTTCTCTGTGCCCACGGGCGGTTCCGCCTGGTTTAACAATGCGCCCGATGTCCAAAACATTATCACGCGGGTGACGGGCGGTTCTGTCTCTAACATTGACGGTCTGATTCGCGCCAATGGTGCGGCCAATCTCTTTTTGTTGAATCCTAATGGCATTATCTTGGGACGCAATGCTCGTCTAGAGATCGGCGGTTCCTTTGTGGCGACCAGTGCTGAGCGGCTGCGCTTTGCCGACAATACGGAATTTGGCATCCGATCGGCTTCCCAGTCGGCTCCGCTGCTGACGGTGAGTGCGCCCGTAGGCTTGCAGTTTGGCGCGGCTCCAGGGGCGAGCGCCATTCAGGGCAACGGTTCCCAACTGACACCGATTAATTCTCTGGGGTCGATTTTTGCCCCCCTCAGTTTGCCCACAGGCTTAATGGTACGGGCAGGGCAAACCCTGGCTTTAGTCGGCGGCGGGGTAACGCTGAGCGATGGCAATCTGATGGCGTTGGGTGGACGGATTGAACTGGGGAGCGTGGGGCGGGATGCGTTTGTGGGGTTGAATCCTCAAACCGGGGCGTTGGATTATCGCGGGGTCGAGAATTTCCAGGATCTGCGGCTGGAGGGGCGATCGCTCCTCGATGCCAGCAGTCCCAGCGGTGCCAGCAGTGCCAATCTGGGATCAGGCACGGTTCAACTCCAGGGACGACGCATTCAAATCCGCGATGGTTCTTTAGTATGGGTGCAAAATCGGGGAGCCTTACCGGGGGGAGACATTCGCATCCAGGCCACCGATGCGCTGCAAATTAGCGGAACGGATGCCAATGCCCGAGTCCGCAGCGGTGTCGTCAATCATGCAGTGGGTGCAGGTGCAGGCGGTAATGTCCAAATTACGACTCGACGACTGCAACTGCGGGATGGGGCATCGATTGTGGCTGAAACCACTGGGGCAGCGTCCGGCGGCAATGTGGTGGTTGTGGCAACGGAACGAGCGAGTCTAGTCGGATTTGCTAGCGCTAGCCCTGCTTTTTCCACGAGCATTGGCAGTTTCACGCTCGGCAGGGGTTCGGCGGAGGATATTCGCGTTGTTGCGCCTGATCTCCGCCTTGCGGAAGGAGCCGTAATCGCCGGACTCAACCTGGGCAGTGGATCGCTGGGACGCATTGCCGTTGAGGCCACCACGATCCGCGCCTCTGGGATGAGTCCGACGGCCTTTCCCAGTTCCATTAGCGCTCTCAACTTTAGCGCGGGACAACCGGGGCGAGTGGACATCGCGGCTGAAAATATTGCGCTAGAAGATGGGGGGACTTTTTCCACCTCTGGTTTCAATGCCGGAGATGCGGGAGATCTGAGGGTGACTGCGACGGGTTCCATTTTGATCACAGGGGGGCGAGGTCGCGTCTTTAGCAGTATGGGATCTTCGATGGTGCCTAGTACGCCTCTGGCGAATCAGCTAATTGGCTTTTCCCCGAATCCTACCGGAGATGCAGGCAGTGTGACGATTCGGACTCCTCGATTGGTCATGGGCGATCGCGGCAATATCACCGTCCGCAATCTCGGTACTGGGGACGCTGGCACTCTGCGGGTCAATGCCGATACCCTACAACTCGATCGCCAAGCTGGATTCCTGGCTACGACCCGAGCCGGAGAGGGCAGTGATGTCATCATTCGCAGTAATCTCCTGACCCTGAATCGCCAAAGTTTCGTGGATGCCAACGCAGCAGGCTCAGGTCGGGGCGGTGATATCCGCCTCTCGGTCAACCAGCTTCAAGTCACAGGTGGCTCCCAAATCACAGCGGCGACCACCGGATCAGGAGAGGCCGGAAACCTCTTGGTGCAAGCCCGAGAATCGATCCTGGTGTCGGGTCGTGCCAATGGATCGCCCAGTCGTCTCAGCGCCGCTTCCACCACCGATGCCGCTGCGGGTTCGGTGCAACTTCAGATGCCGGATCTCAGGATTACAGGGGGTGCGATCGCCTCAGTCAGTGGAGCCGGAGCAGCCGGAGCCGGGGATTTGAACATTCAGGCCGATCGCATTTTGCTGGATCAAGAAGGCAGTTTGGCGGCAGAGGTGAACAGTGGCGATCGCGGTAATATCAATCTCCAGGCACGGTTGGTGGAACTGCGCGATCGCAGTCGCATCACCACCAATGCCACGGGCAGCGCCAGCGGCGGCGATATTCGGCTTCGCGCTAATTTCCTAGTAGGGCTAGACAACAGCGACATTGTCGCCCGTGCCCAGCAAGGCAACGGCGGCAATATCCAAATCACAGCGCAGACGGTTCTAGGACTGCTTCCTCGCCCTGGCCTAACCCCTGAAAGTGATATCAATGCGAGTTCTCAACTGGGATTGGATGGAACGGTGGCGATCGAGTCTCCCAACCTCGAACTCAACTCGGGTTTGGTTGAACTTCCCACTGATCTGCTCGACTCCAGTAGTCAAATTGCCGATCGCTGTGCCGTTGCCCGGATGAATCGGTTTGTCTCTACGGGACGGGGTGGGTTGCCTTCGTCTCCAAGTCAGTTGGGGGGGAGCGATCGCCCTTGGGCAGATCTGCGTGCAGGATTAGAACAATCACCAAGTCTCGCTACTGAAACGAACCCAAATTCTGATTCACGAACTGATTCAAGAATTAATTCAGAGATGAGTTCGGGAATGCATTCAAGAGTATCCTCTGTACATCTTAATAGGATGTCTAACTCTTCAACTGCTGTGTTCTCTTCTGGTTCTTCTCTGCCTGTCCCTGAAGCGACTGCTTGGGTGACGAATGCAGCAGGACAGGTTGAATTGGTTGCAGTGGGCGATCGCTCATCTTCTCCATCCTCAGCTACTTGTGCCCCCAACTTTACCTCTTCAAATTGAGTGAAGAGGCAACATCACGGTTTACTATTTCCTAGCTCAACTGTACTTCTCTTTCAGATAATCCACATAGGACTCTGTCGGTTCTTCTGTGTCTAACTGAACTACCCCAATTAGACTCTGAGTCCAAGGATCAACCCGGATTTCTCACAAGCTCAACTCGAAAAGGCTGAAACCAAGCATCTAAGAGCGCTCTAGCCAGTTGTGAAAAAAACGCAGACTGTTTTTTCGG
>JALOOP010000193.1 GCA_025454315.1 Oculatellaceae cyanobacterium Prado106 | reverse complement strand
CCCAGGGATGACAAAGAACAGGTGAACAAGGTTGATTTCATAATTTCGGATGGAGAATAGAAAGAAAGTCGAACCCTAAACGACAGGGAAGAGAGATTAATCAGGATACGATCAGACACTCCAATTCATGAACCTAGCTCAGCAAATTAGATTGATCACTAAATCGATCACTAGCATTGCGGGAGGTAGCTCATGCCTCTGGCAAAGGTTTCCAGGTTTCCGGCTTGCGCTTCGAGCAGACGTTTAATGTTCATGCTCTCGGCACCGTAATCCTCGATTTGCAGCCTGCCGGAGTTAATCGGGCTGTTGACGGGCCAGAAGGTAATGCGGTGCTGAATCAGTCCTTTTGCCTCGGGATCGCCAAAGGCGTAGGAGCAAGGAACCAGCAGCACCGGACAACGCTGTGTAAATTGACGCTCCGGGTAAAAGAATTCCTGTTCGATCAGCGCATATTCGCCCAGAGAATGGGGACGAAGGGTGACTTTGACCGTTTGGTTGTACTCGTCCAGGAATTCGCCCGATAGCGGAGAAACATCACCCTGACGACGCAGCAGGTGACACCAGTCATCTAGATGTTCTAGATTGCTGAGGTAGTCCACGGCGATGTCGAGGGGCGCGTCAATGTAAATGCTGTCGGTCTGAATTTTGTAGCGTCCGGTGGCCGCCTGGGTTTGACCTGCTTTGCGCTCCAGGATGGCTTTGAGGGAGCGACATTCGGAGGTGTGAACCGTGTGAATTCCCTCCATGATCATGGGGGTACGGCGGCGTGGATCGACAAAACTCAGCCAGTGAAAATAGACGCCTTCTTCATCAGAACCCGGTTCAATGTACTCAGGCGGAAACAAAAGCACCGGATAGACTTGGAAGTACTGGTTATATTCTAAACCACAGTGCCATTCTATGCCATAGAACAGGGGATTTCCAATCCGTCGAACATGATAATACAGATCCTGTTGATATCCCGATGCGGTTCCCAGCCACGTATCTGCATCGATCTGTCTAATCATTCGACTAAACAGCGTCCACTCATCTAGGTTCGGCAACTGACACAGATAATCATAGGCCGTTTCCGGCGAAGTGGCAATGTAGGCAGATGTGGCGAATGTGTTTTTTTCCATAATGTTTCTCGTTGTGGATCAGGAATTTGGGAAGGGGGAAAGGGAAAGGGGGAAAGGGGAAAGGGGGATCTTGGACTGATTTAGGAGATGAATCGGTGAGAAAAACGAGAAAATCTTCTTTGACTTCTTTCATCATTTCCTTCAGGATTTCTCTGGAAGTTCACCTGAATCTCTCTATGACTCCTCTAGAACCTCTTTTTTAGGAACGCTTTCTAGGATTCATTCAATGCTCTCCCTTTCCCCTTTTCCCTTTTCCCCTCCTTCTTCCGCTGGATGCGTTCTTCAGCCAGTTGTTTAGCCGCTTCATGAGTGGTGATTTCCAGTTGGCTGGCTTTGGCGAAGATTTCCAGGAGGGTGCTGTAGATGCTGTTTAATCCTTCTAGGACTTTGGCATCGCTGTAGCCGACCATGTCGTGGTAGACATTGATGAGGCCGCCTGCGTTGATCACGTAGTCGGGACAGTAGAGGATATTCTGAGCAGACAACATTGAGCCATGCTGCTGTTCATGCTCCAGTTGATTGTTGGCGGCACCGGCGATGATGCCTGCTTGAATCTGGGGAATGGTTTGGCTGTTGAGGATGCCGCCCATGGCACAGGGGGAGAAAACATCCACAGGGAGAGCGTGGATTTCGTTAGGGGGGGCGATCGCCGCTCCATACAAATCCGCTACTTCCTCGGTGTTTGCAGCTTTGAGATCACTGACAAACAATTGAGCGCCATGTTCTGCCAGAAGTTTGGCCACAGTTTTGCCCACGTTTCCCAGTCCTTGAACCGCGACTTTGAGTCCTTCCAGACTTTGCCGCTGAAGTTTAAATTCAACCGCCGCTTTAATTCCCAGCAGAACACCCGCTGCGGTAATCGGTGCAGGGCCACCTGCTTTTTCTTCAACCCCGACGACGTAATCGGTTTCACAGCGAATATGGCGCAGATCGGGCGGTGACAGGTTGACATCCTGCCCCGTAATAAACTGTCCTTTGAGACTCTCTACAAATCGCCCATAGGCTTTGAGCATGGAATCATTTTTGTGCGTCGGGTCAGCAATGATCACACCTTTGCCGCCGCCCACCGGTAAATTGGCACAGGCAGCCTTGTAGGTCATCCCACGGCTAAGCCGCAGGACATCCCGCAGCGCATCGGCTTCGTTCGTGTAGGGAAACAGCCGAGTGGCTCCCATTGCGGGGCCGAGTTCCTGGCTATGAATTGCAATGATGGCCTTTAACCCAGCCTCCGGGTCGTGACGGAACAACACTTGCTGATGTCCCATTTCACCAATCGTTTCAAAAAGCTTCACGGTACACTCCTGATTGAGTCCAATGGTCATTGAGAAGGGAAGGGGAGGAAGAAGGGGAAAGGGGAAAGGGGAAGGGGGAAAGGGTGGGGTTTTTAGTGGGTGGCAAAGTGAGGGGAAAGGGGAAAGGGAAAAGGGGAAAGGGTGAGGTTTTTACTGATTTCTAGAGAAAACGATAAGCATTGGGTCTAAATCATTGTCAAGACAGTGATATGTCAAGACAGTGATATGTCAAGACAGTGATATTCTCGACATCCTGTTCCAACTTCCTAAATCCACCACACCAGTTCGCCCCCCTTTCCCCTTTTCCCTTTCCCCTTTCGCCCCTAATTAGACGACGGGAAACGAAACCGCTTTTGCGGCATTCGAGTGCGTTGGTACACCCAGTTTGGCGAGTCCCTGGTTACGTCCCTTGGAGGGAGCCATTTGGTTGGGATCGATTTGGACATCGATGACGAAGGGGGTGGTGGCGGCCATGGCGGTTTCGAGGGCGGTGCTGAGGTCTGCTTCACGGGTGACAGAGAGGCCATCTGCGCCCATGCCTCGGGCGATCGCCACAAAGTCCGTCTGAGGCAGCATTGCGTCTGCACCTTTGAGTCCGAGTGTGGCCATACCTTGAGCGCACATGCCATAGCGAGCATCGTTGAGGACAACCCAGACGGCAGGCAGATTGTATTTCACGGCGGTGCTGATTTCGTTGTTCATCAGCATGGCACCGTCCCCGACAATGGCGATCGCTTTCCCTGCCCGCGCCTGTGCTGCGCCGACCACGCCTGTGACCGCGTGTCCCATTGCACCCACCTGAGTGCTGACCCGGTAGCGTCCCGCTCGGTTAAATCGCAGAAAATGCGTTGCCCAGGTGAAGGAGTTGCCGGACTCGGCAAGAACTACGACATCACTGTTGTGATCAATGACAGATTGCAGAGCATTCATCAACGCTTTGGGATGAACCAGTTCTTCAGTGGGTACGGAAGATTCAACGTCATCCGGCTGAGGCGAGAGCGTCTCGGGTCTTGGAAAAGTCACCTTTTGTTCTGGTTCATTGGGGAAATAGGTGAGCAGAGAATTGACAAAGTCCCGAATGTCCGATTGTACAGGCAAGGTCTTAGCGCTGGGATAGGCCGCACCCATGACCGTTTCATCAATGTCTACATGAATAAATCCCTTTTGGGGTAGCATGTTGGCACTCCAGAAGGAAGTCGGTTCTCCCAAGCGCGTTCCCAAAACGAGAATATGCTGGGGCTGCTGTTCTTGCATGTAGGTGAGGACGGACTGGTGACCGCCTAACCCGGTGACGCCGACAAACTGGGGATGATCCTCGGGGAAAATGCCTTTGGCACGAGGGGAACAGATGACAGCGGCTCCTGTGCGTTCTGCCAGTTCGCGAATCCCGGCAGCGGCATGGCGTGCCCCAAAGCCTAACCAGATGGCAAAGGAGCCTTCTGAGAGGAGATGGGCGGCTTGGATGATGGTTTCCGCTTTGGCGGTTCTTTGAAATTGGACGGGTTCAAATTTAGGCAGGGCGATCGGCATTACCACCGATTGTAGGTTGGTGGGAATGCTGATATGGGCAATGAAGCTTCCCGGTTGAGATAAACCAAGTTGCAGTCTGCGGGCAATTTGCGGAATTTGCTCAGCGGATTCTACCGTCACTCCATAGTGAAAGAGAATGCCTGATGTGAATAACCCAGAGCGTGGCAAACTCTCATCGCTAGTTTCCTGAATCGCCCAGCGTCCCCGTTGCGGTGCAGAGGTGCAGGCCGAGAGCAGAATCACTTTTGCGCCATCGCCTCGTGCTGCAAATAGCCCGGTGATGGCATTGGTGATGCCGGGGCCAGCGGTAGTGAATAACACCACGGGTAAGTTGCTGACAAAGTGGGCTTCTGCCGCAGCGAAGGCGGCTCCGGCTTCATGGCGGCAGTTTAACACCTGGATTTGCTGACTATTAGAAAGCGAGTACCAGAGAGAAGCCATCGCGCCACCCGCGACGCCAAAGGCCGATCGCACCCCCAGTTCCTCCAGCAGCTTGACGATCGCATCCGTCACCGAGAGCGGTTCAGCGGTTATATTGGGTTCGGCTAGTGTATTTGAATCATTGACTGGAGTGTAGCTCGACACATTCTGCGATCCGTCACCAGCGATATGACTTGGCACATCTTCATAGCGCAGGGAGCTAGAGGTTGACGGCGAAGAGTTTAGGGGGGGGACAGCGATCGCAGATGTTTCGAGGGGAATCGCGGACGCTGCGGGTTCAGGGAGCGTAGCGCTAAATTCATTCGGTTTCCGGGTGTCTTGGTTCCGGGTATTCATTACATTTATCCGGTTTCTGATAGGACATGCTAGTTGGCAAAGGTCGTCAAGGACTCAAAGCTCTAAAAACTGAAAGCACCATCAAAATAATGCAGCGACACTTAAGAGGAATGACAGTAAAGAAAACAACGAGGGGAAACATCAGCATTTAAAAAAATGGCTGATAAACTAGTTGGCAAATTAGCTGGAAGATTAGCTGGAAGATTAGCTGGCAAAATGGCTGACAAATTGCTTCCAAAGTCGCACAATCAAAGGATTTGCCAATCAGCCCCAAGACTCACCCAAAATGCTTGAGCAGCGTGAATCTCACATCTTCTAGGACAGGTATTCCACGCCTTTCCGGGTGTTCTACTCGGGTATTCGACTCGGGTGTTGTACTCCGGTGCTTTATTGGTTAACCAGGATTCTGTGAGTCAGGGGGACTCGTGTGAGGTATCTGTCGAATGCGCCTCATCACACAGTACACAGCGCTTCTAACGAAACTCAATATTCACCTTAGAGCAATCCTCTTAATCTGTGCATATACTGAACAATTACGGAGAGTCCGGTAGCTTTGGCGACCTTGCCTGCAAGCAGCTTAAACAAACTCAAAAACGAGCGCAAGGACAATCCTTACGGTTGTCTCAGCGCCAAACGACATTTATTGCGATTCACATTGCAATGTGTACTGCGATTCGTATTGGGATTTGAAGGGAGTGGTCTGTGCTGTGGATGCTAGCGTAACAGATTGTACCTCCGGGTCATGGGTTATGCGGATGCAACCTGACCTAATGCGGTTTTACCCAGGGGATCAAAAGAATCGACAATAGGCTGAAAAACGGCGAAAACTAACCATAAATAGGTCATTGCATTGTAACAATTGATTTGGGATCATTACCTGTGTTATCACCCTGACTATGTTCACATCTATAACCGTATTCCTTTTTCCTGTTCCATCCGTGGTTGATTCCAATAAGTTCCGATCAATCAGCCTGCTAAAGGGTCATTTTCATTGAACAAGTCTAGATACAGACTAGGAGGATTTACCCTGGGTCTTCACTGATGATGTCTATGGATTCTAATTCCGGCTGATCCTGTCAAACTGCCCCTCCAAAGCTGATTCTGCTAAGCTGCTCCTGTTAAACAGGTAAGCGTCAAATAGTAGCGCCTAAAGGTCAGGAGAAAAGGTCAGGATAGTTCTCGATTACTAGAACCCTTAAGCTCATTGTTTATGCTTTAGAGTTCGCCTAAATACTCCTTAGGAGATAGGCTTTTAGTGGCATATCCTTCTACTTTAAGGAAGGTTAAAGAGAACGAGCGTTAAAATCTGTCTCGAATACGACTTTTTGAACAGTTCCTGAAAGTTTCTGAGATTCGTTTAGAGAATGCTGATGATTTCTAAGATCAGGTATTCGTTCATTGATTGTCGATGCGTAAGTCGTCGATTCGTAAACAGTAAAGTTATCGCTGCTCTCAGCCATCAGTGATTTGCTGTCACAGGTTTATTATCACAGGTTTGCTATCGCAGATTTGCCATTCCAGGTTTGCCATTACAGATTTGCTATCACAGGTTCAATTCGTTGCTTTAACTCCAGTCATTCTATTGCCGTGACTCGTTACAAGCAATAATCCGAATCTAAGCGATTGGCTAAGCGATTTAATGATGGCTTTTGTTGATGCGCGATCGCCTGAAACAACTTCTTTAAGGGTTTCAACCTCTTTCAAGGTCTTGTAAAACCTTCAATTTCTTTCATCTCTTAGAGATTTACGTTCGTACCAGGTCTTCGCAGGGATAAAGTCCAAGCCAACTTGTGAGATGGCGATCGGCTTAAACCGTGATTCAAGTAAGCCGTGATTCAAGTAACCTGTGATTTAAGTAACCTGTGATTTAAGTAACCTGTGATTTAAGTAAACCGTCATTGCCCTAATGATAATGTCCTGATGATAAGTCTAAAGTTATTGTTAAGGCAACTGCTTTTTAACACTTATTTTCAATGGATTGCTTTGATGTTAGCAGGTGTAAACAGGTGTGAGTAAATTACGGCGTGAACATTATCTACGATGGGTAACTCCCTCATCGAAGGTTTCGTTGCCCATGAAGTTAGTTTAGGAAGTATTGCTCTATGGCATTTGATGATCACTCTTATCGAACCGACGGCGAGATTCAAGTTTTTCGCACAGTGACCGAAACCCCGGTAGAGATGGCTGTTGAAGAGGTGCTGTCGCAACTCAATACCCAAACAGGCGGGTTATTGTCTAGCAGCTACGAATATCCTGGGCGGTATAAGCGCTGGGCGATCGGGTTTATGAATCCACCGCTAGAATTGTCGTCATGCGGCAGTGATTTTAAGCTGAGTGCGCTAAATGAACGAGGCATGATTTTGTTGCCGCTGCTAGCCAATCGGTTGCGAAGATGTGAGCATTTGCGAGAAGTGGCTTCGACTCAGCGCACTTTCATCGGTCAGATTGAACCCAGCGATGCTTCCTTTACGGAGGAAGAACGCAGTAAGCAGCCCTCGGTGTTCCTCGTCATTCGCAGTATCTTGGAAGCATTTTCCAGTGAGGAAGATCGGCATTTGGGCTTGTATGGGGCGTTTGGCTATGATCTGGTGTTTCAATTTGAGGCGATCGCCCAACAATTAACTCGCCCTGACGACCAGCGCGATCTGGTTCTCTACCTGCCCGATGAACTGCTGATTGTAGACTACTATCTGCAACAAGCTTTCTGGTACCGCTACGACTTTGAAACCCCCGACGGACGCACCCATGACCTGCCCCGCAGCGGTGAGGTGATTGATTATCGTGGACTGAGACACAAGCCTTCTCACAGTTCAGATCATGCCCCTGGCGAATATGCCCATCAAGTCGGTGCCGCACTGGACTACTTTCGCAGAGGCGATTTATTTGAAGTGGTTCCCGGTCAAAGCTTCTTTGCTGAATGCGAAGCTCGTCCCACGGATTTGTTTCAGACCCTTCAGCAAATTAATCCCAGCCCCTATGGCTTTATTTTCAATTTAGGCGGCGAATTTCTCATCGGCGCTTCCCCAGAAATGTTTGTGCGAGTTGAAGGACGGCGGATCGAAACCTGTCCAATTAGTGGTACGATTCAACGGGGTGAAGATGCCATTGAGGATGCCGAACAGATTCGTCTACTGCTCAACTCACACAAAGATGAAGTGGAGTTGACCATGTGTACCGATGTCGATCGCAATGACAAATCCCGCATCTGTGAACCGGGTTCGGTCAAGGTGTTAGGTCGGCGTCAAATTGAAATTTACAGTCACTTGATTCACACGGTTGATCATGTCGAGGGCATTCTCCGTCCTGAGTTCGATGCCCTGGACGCTTTCCTCACCCATACCTGGGCGGTGACGGTCACGGGTGCGCCCAAACGTGCCGCGATGCAGTTTATTGAACAACATGAGCGATCGGCACGACGCTGGTACGGTGGGGCAGTGGGGCGCTTAACCTTTGACGGCGACATGAATACGGGGTTGACTTTACGAACAATCCGGCTGAAGGATTCGATCGCTGAAGTCCGAGTGGGTGCCACGGTTCTCTACGACTCTGATCCGGTTGCTGAGGAGCAGGAAACTTTGACCAAAGGTGCTGCCCTGTTTGAAACGCTGAACCGATTGCATCAGATTAAGGTGCCTCCGCGATCGCACAAACCCCACGAAACGCAAATCTCCGCATCCGGTAAATCAGTGTTGCTGATTGACTACGAAGATTCATTCGTCCACACGTTAGCCAACTATATTCGCCAAACAGGTGCAACCGTCACCACACTCCGTCACGGATTCTCTCCCCAAGTGTTCGAAGAACTGCAACCGGATCTAGTCGTCTTCTCCCCCGGCCCTGGTAAACCCAGTGATTTTAAGGTTCCTGAAACCGTTCTCGAATGCGTCAACCGAAACCTACCGATCTTGGGAGTATGCCTAGGACTACAGAGCATTGTAGAAGCCTTCGGAGGACAACTAGGAACGCTGCCCATTCCCCGACATGGAAAACCTTCCATGGTCAGAGTCATCGATCAGCAGTCTGCCCTCTTCCAATCCCTCCCAGAATCCTTTGAGGTGGGACGCTATCATTCTCTGTTTGCAATTCCCGATCGCCTCCCAAATGAACTCAAGGTGACTGCGGTTTCGGATGACCAGGTGATTATGGCGATCGAACATCGAGTTCACCCGATTGTGGCGGTGCAGTTTCATCCAGAATCGATTATGACCTTAACAGGAGGTGTAGGGATGATGATGATTAGAAATGTGCTGAATTCCTATGTGGGGGTTAAACGCGAACCGAGTTTACAGATTGATCCTGCTGTTTTATTAGCGCAAAAGCAGTAGAGGGGCATAAGTTTTGGTTGTTCTGTCCTCCTGGGTGTTGCGCCCCCCCCGCCCCCAACTTTGGGGGAGTCGAGCCTTCAAGGAACTTCTAGGGAGCGCGTTCATAGAGTGGCTCCATGGAACTCAAAGTCCCCCAGAATTGGGGGATTTAGGGGGCGCAAAACCTGGAAGCGAAGTTCTGGTTGTTCTTTCCTCCTGGGTGTTGCGCCCCCCCCGCCCCCAACTTTGGGGGAGCCGAGCCTCCGAGGATCTTTCATAGAGCGATCGTGGAGTGGCTCTATGGAACTCAAAGTCCCCCAGAATTGGGGGATTTAGGGGGCGCAAAACCTGGAAGCGAAGCCTATCTAGCTCCATGTGTATATCAGAGTGTCAAGTGCGAGATAGCCTCTTTTCTGATCTACTTTTGGAAGTTTTCCCTGTTCTAAAGTTCAATTCGATCGCAGTTCTCTAGTTTTGGAAACGTACCACTTGCTTCCCGTTTCCTAAACGATTCATTTATCCTTCCACTGAACCTGGATCTATTATGTCAGCGTTGCAATATCCTCCTGTTCTTCCCACTCTACCCATCGCTGAACCGCCCGAGGATCAGTCGATGTTGAACAAGATTGTGTGGCACAAGCATCAAGAAGTTGAACAACTGCGGCAACAGTTGTCTTTGTATCAACTCAAGCAATCCCTGGATGCACCTAGAGCCACCACTGGATTTTTAGGGGCTTTGAGACAAAGTTCTCAAAAGCCTAGCTTAATTGCCGAGGTCAAAAAAGCCTCCCCTAGTCGGGGCGTGATTCGAGTCGAATTTGATCCAGTGGCGATCGCCCAAACTTACGAGAAAGCGGGTGCAGCCTGCATCTCTGTCCTTACCGATCAGGCTTACTTCCAGGGCAGTTTTGAGTATCTTTGGGCCGTTCGCAAAGCGGTTTCCATCCCGCTCCTGTGCAAAGAGTTTATTGTTGATCCTTACCAGATTTATTTGGCGCGATCGTTTGGAGCCGATGCCGTGCTGTTGATTGCCGCAGTACTAGAGGATGAATTGCTTCAGGAGTTGTTGCAGTTGGCCTATCAGCTTGGCATGAATGCGCTGGTTGAGGTTCATACTTTGGCAGAACTCGATCGCGTTTTAGCACTCCCTGAAGTGTGCTTAGTGGGCATCAACAATCGCAGTTTGTCCACCTTCACTGTGGATATTCAAACGACCCAAAACTTGCTGATAGATCGACGGACTCAGCTTGAAGACTTGGGCATCACGATCGTCAGTGAGTCTGGATTGCACCATGCCGATGATATTAACTTTGTCGCCAACGCAGGCGCACATGCGGTGTTGGTCGGAGAGTCCTTGCTGAGACAATCTGACCTTGAAAAAGCTATTCACAAATTATTTCCTGTTGCATCTCCTGTCCTTTCATAATTCCCTTGCCCATGACTGCTATTTCTTCTGTTTTTGGTCGGCTCCGTGCCAGTGCTTCTCCCCATCCTGCCCTCATTCCCTTTATTACGGCAGGTGACCCAGATTTGGAAACCACAGCGGCGGCGCTCCAGGTACTCGATCGCAGTGGTGCCGACATCATTGAACTGGGCGTTCCTTACGCTGATCCTTTAGCGGATGGCCCGGTGATTCAATCGGCGGCGACCCGTGCCCTGCAACGAGGAACCCGCCTGGATCAGGTTCTGGAAATGGTGACGGCGATCGCACCCCGCATCCAAGCCCCGATCATTCTCTTCACCTACTACAATCCCATCCTCAATCGAGGCATTCACCCCTTTCTCAATCAGCTTGCCCGAGCAGGCGTAAAGGGATTGGTCGTCCCCGATCTGCCGATTGAAGAATCCTCGGATTTACTCCAAGCCGCAGCCACCTGTGGCATTGATGTCATTCTTCTGGTTGCGCCGACGAGTTCCAGCGCCCGCATTGTCCGCATTGCCCAACAGTCCCAAGGTTTCGTCTATCTGGTCAGCGTCACGGGCGTCACCGGAATGCGTACCCAAATCCAAGACCGAGTCAAAGACCTGATCGCCGATCTCCACCGGGTCACGGATAAACCCATTGGCCTCGGCTTCGGCATCTCCCAACCCGAACAAGCCCACCAGGCCATGCTCTGGGGAGCCGATGCCGTCATCGTCGGCAGCGCCTTCGTCAACCGCCTCGCCGATCGCACCCAAGGACTCCCCGCTATTGAGGAGTTCTGTAAAACGTTGAAGTCAGCGATTTCGGGTTCGGCGGTTGAACCTGTGTTAGTTCGATAGAAAGGGAAAAGGCGGGGCACAGATAGATATCGATTAATTGAACCGCAGAGACGCAGAGACGCAGAGGATAAGAAGTGCAAAGGAAGATTTACTAAACATCTCTCCGTCTCCCCATCTCCCTATCCCCCCTACTCCCTACTCCCTACTCCCTACTCCCTACTCCCCATTCCCATTCCCAACATGATTAGCTCTACAGAAATCGATAGTCTCTCTCTTCGTCCGGACATGCTCGGGCGCTTTGGTCAGTTTGGTGGTAAGTATGTGCCTGAAACCTTGATGCCTGCGTTGGCTGAATTGGAGGTGGCGATCGAAGCTTGTCGTCAGAATTTCTCGTTCCAGAGTGAGTTGAATCATTTGCTGCGAGATTATGTGGGACGGCCTTCGCCGCTGTATTTTGCGGAGCGATTGACGGCTCATTACGCTCGAACGGATGGAACTGGTGCACAGATTTACCTGAAGCGGGAAGATTTGAATCACACGGGCGCACACAAGATTAACAATGCGTTGGCTCAGGTTTTGCTAGCTAAATTTATGGGCAAAGAGCGCATCATTGCTGAAACGGGAGCCGGACAGCATGGTGTGGCGACAGCGACCGTTTGCGCGCGGTTTGGGCTGCAATGCGTCATTTATATGGGCGTGCAGGACATGCAGCGGCAGGAACTGAATGTGTTTCGGATGCGGCTTTTGGGGGCGACGGTGCAGCCTGTGGATGCGGGAACTGGAACGCTCAAGGATGCCACCTCTGAAGCAATTCGCGATTGGGTAACGAATGTGGAGAACACCCACTATATTCTCGGTTCGGTGGCAGGGCCGCATCCCTATCCCATGATGGTGCGTGATTTTCATGCGGTGATTGGTCGGGAAACGCGCGGACAGTGTTTGGAAAAATGGAATGGTTTACCCGATATTTTGCTGGCCTGTGTGGGCGGCGGCTCGAATGCGATCGGCCTGTTCCATGAGTTTGTGGAAGAACCAAACGTCCGCATGATTGGTGTGGAAGCGGCGGGTGAAGGCGTGAACTCGGATAAACACGCGGCAACCTTAACAAAGGGACGGGTTGGTGTATTGCACGGTGCCATGAGTTAAGTCCTTATGCAAAAATCTTTACCAATTAAGGAATGGTGTAAAAGTCTAGGCAAAGTTAATCACATATTCCTCCCCAAAGCCTTTGATCACCTGTT